>NZ_JBYTBE010000017.1:0-90310 GCF_058788955.1 Roseateles sp. FW301-B2 | reverse complement strand
TGGTGGGCGGTGCAGGGTTCGAACCTGCGACCCCTGCCGTGTGAAGGCAGTGCTCTACCGCTGAGCTAACCGCCCGGTATCTGGGGGCTTCGTGCAACAAGGTCAGAAGCGAAATCGATACGGTTGCCGATCTCTGAATTCTGGTGGGCGGTGCAGGGTTCGAACCTGCGACCCCTGCCGTGTGAAGGCAGTGCTCTACCGCTGAGCTAACCGCCCGGTCCTGTTGCCGAACGAATCAAAAGTTCAAACTCTCAATTCGTCAACCGGGAAGCCCACGATTATGCCACGACATTACTGGCTCGATCAAGCTTCTTGCCAGATTCTTTTTCCGCCGCTGGCCTTGTCGAGATCCGCCAGCAGGCTCTGGTGGGCCTCCAGCTCGGCGGCGCTGGCGGCCAGCACCGGCAGCTGGAAGCGGCTGAAGTCGATCGCCTCGAGCTGGAAGTCGGCGTTGCCGCTGCCGGCATTGCCGCCGCCCTCGTCCATCACCAGCGAGTCCTGGCCGCGCGTCAGGCGGATGTAGACCTCGGCCAGCAGCTCGGCGTCCAGCAAGGCGCCGTGCAGGGTGCGGCTGGAGTTGTCGACCTCCAGGCGCTTGCACAGCGCGTCGAGCGAGTTCGCCTTGCCGGGGAACATGTCGCGCGCCATCAGCAAGGTGTCGCGCACGCCGCCGACGATGTCGGTGATGGGCGGCTGGCCCAGCCGGCGCAGCTCGGCGTTCATGAAGCCGACGTCGAAGCCGGCGTTGTGGATCACCAGTTCGGCGCCACGCAGAAACTCCAGCAACTCCTCGGCCACACTGGCGAACACCGGCTTGTCGGCGAGGAATTCGTCGGTCAGGCCGTGGATGCGCACCGCCTCCTCATCGCTCGCGCGCTCGGGGTTGATGTAGAGGTGCAGGTTGTTACCGGTGAGCTGGCGGTTCACCATCTCGACGCAGCCGACCTCGATGATGCGGTCGCCCGCCTCGGCACGCAGGCCGGTGGTTTCGGTATCGAAAAATATCTGACGCATGGGGAAGAATGAAGGAGCGCTCAGGCGGGGCGGCGGCGGCTGGCCCACCACCAGATCAGCAGCCCCGCCGCAATCATCGGCAAAGACAGCCATTGTCCCTGACTCAGGTTCAGCGCCCGCAGGCCCAGGAAGTCGTCGGGCTCGCGGAAGAATTCGGCGGCAAAGCGCAGCATGCCGTAGCCGATCAGGAACATGCCCGAGACCTGGCCGGTCAGGCGCGGCTTGCGCGCATACAGCCACAGCAACACGAACAGCAGCAGGCCCTCGCCCAGGAACTGGTAGATCTGCGAGGGATGGCGCGGCAGGGCTGAGCCCGACTGCGGAAACACCATCGCCCAGGGCAGGCTGGGGTCGGCCGCGCGACCCCACAGCTCGCCGTTGATGAAGTTGCCCACGCGCCCGGCCGCCAGGCCGGTGGGCACGCAGGGTGCGATCAGATCGGTGACCTCGAAGAAGCTGCGCCCGCGCAGCCGCGCGAACAGCGCCATCGCCAGGATCACGCCCAGCAGCCCACCGTGAAAGGCCATGCCGCCCTTCCAGACCGCGAACACCTCGCCCAGGTTCGCCAGGTAATAGGCGGGCTTGTAGAACAGCACATAGCCCAGCCGTCCGCCCAGCACCACGCCCAGCACGCCAAAGAACAGCAGGTCATCGACATCGCGCTTGACCCAGCCACGCGCGGCATGTGCCGGCTGCGCCACGCGCAGGTTCGCCAGCCAGAGAAACATGCCGAAAGCGGCCAGGTAGGTGATGCCGTACCAATGAATGGCTAGCGGGCCTAGCTGCAGCGCGACCGGATTGAACTGGGGATGGACCCACATGCGACGACTTCCTCTTGATGAGAACTGGCGCGCATCATACGGGGCCCATCTCCTTCAAACGCCTGCGGCAGTCTTCGGCGTTGCTGGGGCTGGCGCGGCGGTTCTGCAAATAGCGTTCAAAGGCCGCCCGGGCCTGCGCCTTGTCGCCCTTGGCCTGCAGCGCGATGCCCAGGCGATGGTCGAGCGGGAAGTCCTCGGCGCCGTCCATCTCCTTGGCGCGCTCGTACTGCCGGATGGCCTCGTCGTATTGCTCCTGGGCGAAATAGATGCGCGCCAGACCATAGGCAGCCAGGGCCTGACGGGGCTGCTCCTTGAGCATGCGTTCGAAGCCGACGATGGCCTTGGCGTACTGGCGCTGGTCCAGCCACTCCTTGCCCAGCACGCCCCACACCAGCCGCCATTCATTGAGCAGGCTGGGGTCGGCGGCGATGCGCACGCTCAGCAGCTCCTTCTCGGCCAGCGCCCAGTTCTTCTCGCTGCCGGCCACACGGGCGCGCATCAGCTTGGCGAACTCGGGCTGGCTGGCGCGCACCTGCTCTTCCAGCTCGCGCGCCTTGCCCACGCCGCCGCCGGCAAAGGCCGGCACCAGCAGGTAGTACTGGTGCAGGCTGCTGCGCGCCTCGATGAAATCAGGCTTGAGCTCCAGGGCGCGCTGCAAATGCTTTCTGATCGGGCCGGCCAGGCTGATGATCTTCATGGCGCCGCCGTTGCGCGCCTGCATGGTCATCACCGAGGCCAGGGCGTAATGGCACAGGGCCTCGTCGGGATGCTGGTCCACACAGTCCTGCATCAGGCGCGCGGCGGCATCCACGCGCTTGCGGTCCGCCAGCGTCATCTGAGAGAGCGCGAAGGCCGCGCTCGCCTGCAGGTCCTGCGGCTGCTCGCGCAGGCGCGCCTGCGCCTGGCGTTCCATCTCGTCGCTGCGGCCGGCATCCAGCAGGCCCTGCCAAGGGCCGTCGGTGAACACCAGGGCCTGGGCGCCCTGCCATGCCAGCAGGCTGGTACAAAGAAGCAGTCGCAGCAGTCTCATGCGGACACTCTAGCCCAGCTCGGCCAGGCGCTTCTTGGCGTCTTCCAGATTGCGCGGATTGGCCTTCTTGTTGGCGACGAAGCGCTCCAGCAGGGTCTTGGCCTGGGCCTTGTCGCCCTTCATCTGCCAGGCCACGCCGAGGCGGTGGTCCAAGGGCAAGGCCTCGGCGCCCTCCAGGCCGCGGGCGCGCTCGAACTGCCGGATCGCCTCGTCGAGCTGGCCGGTTTCGGTGGCCACGCGGCCAAGGCCGTAACCCGCCGCGGCATATTGCGGCTGCTCGCGCTGCAGCTGCTCAAACCAGGCCTTGGCCTTGGCGTACTGCTTGTCGCGCAGGTACTGGTAGCCCTGCCCCGCCCAGGCCTCGCGCCATTCGGTCTGCAGGCCCAGGTCCTTGCCGGGCTTGAGGCTCGCGAGTTCGCGCTCGGCCTCGGCATAGTTGTCCTCATGCTGGGCCACGCGGGCACGCATCAGCTTGGCATGCTCGGGCATGTCCCGCAGATCCTGGGCCAGCTCCCTGGCCTTGCTGACGCTGCCGCCGGCCATGCCGGGCGCCATCAGATAGAACTGCTGCAAGGCGCTGCGCATCTCGAAGGAGCCGGGCTCCAGCTCGAAGGCCTTGCTGAAGGCCTCCTTGACCTTGCCGGCCAGGCTCATGGCCTTGAACATGCTGGCGCCCATCGCCTGCGCACCCAGCACGCGGCCCAGCGCGAAATGGCAGATGGCATCCCTGGGCTGGCGCTCCACGCATTGCTGCATGGTCTTGGCGGCCGCATCGAGCCGGGCACCGTCGCCGGCGTCCAGCGCGCTCAGCGCCAGCGCCGCGGCGGCCTGGGTGTCGGCCGGATTGGCGCGCAGGCGCGCCTGCGCCATCTTGTCGAGCTCCTCCGCCTTGCCGCCCTCCCAGACCGACTGCAGCTGCGGATCCTTGAACACCGCCGCCTGGGCAGACAGAGCGGTGGCAAGCGACAGTGAGACCAGGCACAGAAGGCGGTGTTTGCGCATGAGGGCTTGTGAATGGGTGAGTAGGTCTGGGCTCAACGTTGCGTGGGACGCTTGGTTGACGGCCTTGAAGTGGGCGCATTGTGCACAGCGCCCGCACGCTTGCCAGCCCTGGCTTTCGGCACTTGCGCCAGCGCCGCCCGCACATGCTCGACAAAGCGCGCCACCACTGGGCTGGCGCCGGCGCGCCAGATCAGGCTGGTCTCGCAGGCCGGCACCTGCGCCTGCAGCTGCTGGTAGCGCACGCCGGGCCGTTGCAGCGCGCTCAGGCCCTCGGGCACCCAGGCCACCCCCATGCCGGCCGACACCAGGTTGACGATGGTCTGCATCTGGATCGCCTCCTGCGCGATCTGCGGCGTGGCGCCATGGCCGCGGTAGAAGCTCAGCAGCGCGTCGTACAGCGAGGGCGCGATCTCGCGCGGGAAGATCACCAGCGGTTCGCTCAGCAGCAGCGCCAGCGCCGCGGCCGGCGCCCTGGGCAGCGCCAGGCTCTCGGGCAGGGCCAGCACCATGGGTTCGACGCTGATGCGCAGGGCCTCGAAACCGGCCGGCGCGGCGCCGGGCGGATGGATCACAAAGCCGGCATCCAGATCGCCGCGCTCGAAGTGATGCAGCTGCACGTCCAGCGTGGCCTCGCGCAGGGCCAGCGCAATGCCCGGATGCGCGGCGCGGAAGCTGCGCAACCACTGCGGCAGCTCACCATAGCCGACGGTGGAAACGAAGCCCAGGCGCAAACGCCCGTGCAGGCCCGCGGCGGCCGATTGCAGCAGCGCGGGCAACTGCTCGATCTCTTCGAGCAGCTTGGCCGCCACCGGCAGCAGGGTGGCGCCGGCGGGGCTCAGCGCCACCGAGCGCCGGTTGCGTTCGAACAGCGCCACGCCCAGGCTCTGCTCCAGCTTCTGGATCGCCATGCTGAGCGGCGGCTGGGTCATATGCAGGGCCGCGGCGGCGCGCCCGTAATGCAGCTGCTGGGCCAGCACCAGGAATTGCCGGAGGCTGCGGGTCTCGATCACTGATACACCCTATGAATCATTAACTCATGAAACATATATTGGACCAGAGACTGGCCCAACTGCATACTCACCGCACTTCCCCTACCCTGCTTCGCACACCATGAGCTACAACCGCCGCTCCAAGAACATCACCGAAGGCGTGGCCCGCGCCCCCAATCGCTCCATGTACTACGGCATGGGCTACCAGGAGAGCGACTTCGGCAAGCCCATGATCGGCGTGGCCAACGGCCACTCCACCATCACGCCCTGCAACTCGGGCCTGCAGAAGCTGGCCGATGCGGCCGTCATCGGCCTCAAGGAGGCCGGCGCGAACCCGCAGATCTTCGGCACGCCCACCATCTCCGACGGCATGGCGATGGGCACCGAGGGCATGAAGTACAGCCTGGTGTCGCGCGAGGTGATCTCCGACTGCGTGGAAACCTGCGTGGGCGGCCAGTGGATGGACGGCGTGATCGTGATCGGCGGCTGCGACAAGAACATGCCCGGGGGAATGATGGGCATGCTGCGTGCCAATGTGCCGGCGCTCTACGTCTACGGCGGCACCATCCTGCCCGGCAAGTACAAGGGCCAGGACCTCAACATCGTGAGCGTGTTCGAGGCGGTGGGCCAGTTCAGCGCCGGCAAGATGAGCGAGGAAGATTTCTGCCAGATCGAGCGCCGCGCCATTCCCGGCAGCGGCTCATGCGGCGGCATGTATACCGCCAACACCATGAGCTCGGCCTTCGAGGCGCTGGGCATGAGCCTGCCCTACTCCTCCACCATGGCGAACGTGGAAGACGAGGTGGTGGAGAACGTGAAGAAGGCCGCCGCGGTGCTGGTCGAGGCGGTCAAGCAGGACCTGAAGCCGCGCGACATCGTCACCAAGAAGGCGATCGAGAACGCGGTGGCGGTGATCATGGCCACCGGCGGCTCCACCAATGCGGTGCTGCACTTCCTGGCGATCGCCCATGCGGCCGAGGTGGACTGGACGATCGACGACTTCGAGCGCGTGCGCCGCCAGACCCCGGTGCTGTGCGACCTCAAGCCCAGCGGGCGTTACCTGGCGATCGACCTGCACCATGCCGGCGGCATCCCGGCGGTGATGAAGGAACTGCTCAAGGCCGGGCTGCTGCATGGCGACGCCATGACCATCACCGGCAAGACCGTGGCCGAGAACCTCGCCGAGGTGCCTGACCTGCGCGCCGACCAGGACGTCATCCGCCCGGTCGGCAAGCCCATCTACGCCGAGGGCCACCTGGCCATCCTGAAGGGCAATCTCTCGCCCGAGGGCTGCGTGGCCAAGATCACCGGCCTGAAGAACCCCGTCATCACCGGCCCGGCACGCGTCTTCGACGACGAGCAATCGGCTCTGGCCGCCATCATGGCCGGCAAGATCGTGGCCGGCGACGTGATGGTGCTGCGCTATCTGGGCCCCAAGGGCGGACCCGGCATGCCCGAGATGCTGGCCCCCACCGGCGCCCTGATCGGCCAGGGCCTGGGCGAGAGCGTGGGCCTGATCACCGACGGCCGCTTCTCCGGCGGCACCTGGGGCATGGTGGTCGGCCATGTGGCACCCGAGGCCTACGAGGGCGGCGTGATCGCGCTGGTGCACGAGGGCGACCGCATCACCATCGATGCGCACCAACTGCTGCTGGAGCTGCATGTGGACGCCGCCGAGCTGGCCAAGCGCCGCGCCGCCTGGGTGCAGCCCGCACCGCGCTACACCCGTGGCGTGCTGGCCAAGTTCGCCAAGAACGCGTCGAGCGCGAGCTCGGGCGCGGTGCTTGACAAGTTCGAGTGAGGCGGGCTCGGGGTCAGGTCTTGACGGCCTGATCCCGCCATCGTGCAGTTCATCGCATGGCGGGCACGGGCCGCGGCCCCCTGTCGAACAATCGCGTCAAGCGGGCCCGCTGTGGGCCCGATCAGACCGATTGCCCATGATGATCAAGAACCTCGCCCTCAAGTCCGTGCTCGCGCTCGGCATCGCCAGCCTGTTCAGCGCCTGCGCCATCACCGTGAATGCCGACGGCGGCCCCACCGGCCAGCGCGTCATGCGCAGCACCGGCACGGCCAAGTTCCAGTGCGTGCAGAGCGCCAGCGGCCAATGCTTCTACGCGCTCTACACGAGCCGCTGCCAAAGTCTGGAAGGCACGGGCGGCAAGGCCGCCACCAGCTGCACCCATCAGGTGATCGAGGAATTCAGCGTGCCGGTGGGGCAGACGCGCGAACTGCATCAGCTGCCCAACGGCTACCAGCAATGCATGCGCGCCGACGCCAAGCCCGAGATCCCGCACTGCAGCTGAGCGCCAAGCCGGCGGCGGCGCCACGCTCAGCGGCGGCGCTGCTTCTCGCCCTGCCCCAGCGCTTCCAGCGCCTTCTCGCGGCGCGCGGCCTTCTTCTCATCCATGCGCTCCATCACCTTCTTCTGCGTGTAGCCATGCGAGTCGGCCCAGCCCCACCAAGCGATGGCCAGACCGAAAGGCGCCAGCACGACGAGCCAGCTCCAGTCGACCACGGGCGCCACCGCTGCCAGCTTGAGCAACAACAGCACCAGGCCGATGGCTAAGAACCACATTGACAACTCCTTTCGCACGCGTGAAACCCTGCTGACGTGATGGCGCGGGAACGCGCCCCTACAATCATTTCAGCAGCTTGCTTGACGAGACTGTAGAGCAGTTTGGTCGAGCCGGCGCGAGAGTTACCCTTCCTCGTGCATGACCCCCGAAAGGACGCTATGAAGTCGACCCTGATCGCCCTGGCCGCCGTCGCCGCCACCCTGGCCGCACCCGCCGCCTTCGCCAACGCCGAGCTGGCGCAAAAGAAGAACTGCATGGCCTGCCATGCCCTGGACAAGAAGGTCGTCGGACCGGCCTACAAGGACGTGGCCGCCAAGTACGCCAAGGACAAGGATGCGGTGAAGAAGCTCTCCGAGAAGATCGTCAAGGGCGGTTCCGGCGTCTGGGGCCCGGTGCCGATGCCCGCCAACACGCAGGTCAGCCCGGCCGAAGCCGAGACGCTGGCCAAGTGGGTCCTCACAGTGAAGTAAACCCACTGCTCCAAAGCAAAAGGCCCGCATCAGCGGGCCTTTCCTTTTGGCTTGCGCCTTGCCTCAATAGGCTTGGCCCAATTGCTCAAGGATCGCCGGGTTCTCCAGCGTGCTGGTGTCCTGGGTCACGCTCTCGCCCTTGGCCACCGAGCGCAGCAGGCGGCGCATGATCTTGCCGGAGCGGGTCTTGGGCAGGTTGTCGCCGAAGCGGATGTCCTTGGGCTTGGCGATCGGGCCGATCTCCTTGGCCACATGGTCGCGCAGCTGCTTGGCAATCGCCTTGGCCTCGTCGCCGGTGGGGCGCGGACGCTTCAGCACCACGAAGGCGCAGATCGCCTCGCCGGTGGTGTCGTCGGGGCGGCCCACCACCGCGGCCTCGGCCACCAGCTCGGTGCAGCTGACCAGGGCCGATTCGATCTCCATCGTGCCCATGCGGTGGCCGGAGACGTTCAGCACGTCGTCGATGCGGCCGGTGATGGTGAAGTAGCCGGTCTTCTCGTCGCGGATCGCGCCGTCGCCGGCCAGGTAGTAGCCGCGCAGCTCGCTGGGGTAGTAGCTCTTCTTGAAGCGCTCGGGGTCGCCGTAGATGGTGCGGATCATCGAGGGCCAGGGCTTCTTCACCACCAGGATGCCGCCCTGGCCGTTGGGCACGTCATTGCCCAGTTCGTCCACGATGGCAGCCTGGATGCCCGGGAAGGGCAGCGTGCAGGAGCCCGGCACCAGCGGCGTGGCGCCCGGCAGCGGGGTGATCATGTGGCCGCCGGTCTCGGTCTGCCAGAAGGTGTCGACGATGGGGCAGCGGCCGCCACCGATGTGCTGGTGGTACCACTCCCAGGCGGCCGGGTTGATGGGCTCGCCCACCGAACCCAGGATGCGCAGCGAGCCGAGGTCGTAGTTCTTGGGGTGCACGGCCTCGTTGCTCTCGGCCGCCTTGATGAGCGAGCGGATCGCGGTGGGCGCGGTGTAGAAGATGCTGACCTTGTGGTCCTGGATCATCTTCCAGAAGCGGCCGGCGTCCGGGTAGGTGGGCACGCCCTCGAACACGATCTCGGTGCCGCCCAGCGCCAGCGGGCCGTAACTGATGTAGGTGTGGCCGGTGACCCAGCCGATATCGGCGGTGCACCAGAACACATCGTCCTCCTTCAGGTCGAAGGTCCATTTGGTGGTGAGCGCCGCATGCAGCAGATAGCCGCCGGTGCTGTGCTGCACGCCCTTGGGCTTGCCGGTGGAGCCCGAGGTGTAGAGCAGGAAGAGCGGATGCTCGGCACCCACCCACTCCGGCTCACAGCTGCTCGACTGGCCCTGCAGCACCTCGTGCAGCCACAGGTCGCGGCCGGCCACCCAGGCGATCTTGCCGCCGGTGCGCTGGTAGACGATCACGTCCTTGAGCGTGGGGCAGGCGTTGTCGGCCAGGGCCTCGTCGACGATGGCCTTGAGCGGCAGCTGCTTGCCGCCGCGCACCTGTTCGTCGGCGGTGATCACCATCACCGCGCCGGCATCCTGAATGCGGTCGCGCAGGCTCTGCGCCGAGAAACCGCCGAACACCACCGAGTGGGTGGCGCCGATGCGGGCGCAGGCCTGCATGGCGGCCACGCCCTCCACCGACATGGGCATGTAGATGACGACGCGGTCGCCCTTCTTCACGCCGCGCGCCTTCAGCGCATTCGCCAGCTGTGCGACCTTGGCCAGCAGCTCGCTGTACGTGACCTTGGTGACCTCGCCGCCATCGGCCTCGAAGATGATGGCGGTCTTGTCGCCCTTGCCCGCCTCGATATTGCGGTCCAGGCAGTTGTAGGAGACGTTCAGCGTGCCGTCCTCGAACCACTTGAAGAACGGCGCCTCGCTGTCGTTGAGCACCTTGGTGAAGGGCGTCTTCCAGCTCAGGAACTCGCGCGCCAGGCGCGCCCAGTAGCCTTCGTAATCGGTCTCGGCCTCCTTGACCAGGGCCTCATAGGCCGCCATGCCCGAGACATGGGCCGATTTCGCTGCGGCCTCCGAGGGCAGATACAGCGTTGCGGGTGAATTGCTCATGGTGTCTCTCTCCTGGTCTCAGAATTGAAATAAAGCGCTGGGCGCTACTGTGCGGCCTGCATCTGACGAACCGCTTACTCTTGTAGAAGACATTCTGCCGTCACCGCAGTGACAGTCACAGGGTCTCACTAGAATCCGCCGCCAACACCCAAGCGAGCTACCCATGAATTCACAACCCCCAAGCAATCCCAAGCTCGGCCTGCTGCCGCAACTGATCTTCGGCAGCCGCTGGCTGCAGCTGCCGCTCTACCTCGGCCTGATCCTGGCCCAGGCGGTCTATGTGTTCCAGTTCTGGACCGAGCTGGTGCACCTGATCGAGGCCGCCTTCGGCAACAGCGCCGCGCTCGAACTGCTGGTCAAGAGCATCGGCTACAAGGCCGACGCCGGCCCGCTCAAGCTCAACGAGACCATCATCATGCTAGTGGTGCTGGGCCTGATCGACGTGGTGATGATCTCCAACCTGCTCATCATGGTGATCGTGGGCGGCTACGAGACCTTCGTTTCCCGCATGAATCTCGAGGGCCACCCCGACCAGCCCGAATGGTTGAGCCACGTGAACGCCTCGGTGCTCAAGGTCAAGCTGGCCACCGCCATCATCGGCATCTCCAGCATCCACCTGCTCAAGACCTTCATCAACGCCGACAACTACGCCGAGAAGACGCTGCTGTGGCAGACCGTGATCCACATCGCCTTCCTGCTCTCGGCGATGGCGATCGCGATGACCGACCGGCTGCTGGCCCACCACGCGCCCGACGACAAGCATTGAGTCAGCCTGGCCTCGTACACTGGGCCAAGCTTCAACACCTTTCCTCCTGGAACGCCCCATGAGCACCACCATCCGCTATGCCGACCTCGTCGACAGCGTTGCCGCCGCCCTGCAGTACATCAGCTACTACCACCCCGCCGACTACATCCAGCATCTGGCGCGCGCCTACGAGCGCGAGCAGAGCCCGGCGGCCAAGGATGCGATCGCGCAGATCCTCACCAACAGCCGCATGTGCGCCGAGGGTCGCCGCCCGATCTGCCAGGACACCGGCATCGTCAACGTGTTCCTGAAGATCGGCATGGATGTGCGCTGGGGCGACTTCCCCGGCTCGATCCAGGACGCCGTCAACGAGGGCGTGCGCCGCGCCTACAACCATCCGGACAACAAGCTGCGCGCCTCGGTGCTGGCTGACCCGATCTTTGAGCGCAAGAACACCAAGGACAACACGCCCGCGGTGGTCTTCATGGAGGTGGTGCCTGGCAACACCGTGGACGTGATCGTCGCCGCCAAGGGCGGCGGCTCGGAGAACAAGAGCAAGGTCTATATGCTCAACCCGAGCGACAACATCGTCGACTGGGTGCTCAAGACCGTGCCGACCATGGGCGCCGGCTGGTGCCCGCCGGGCATGCTGGGCATCGGCGTCGGCGGCACGGCCGAGAAGGCCGCGCTGCTGGCCAAGGAAGCCCTGATGGACGACATCGACATGTACGAGCTGCTCGAGCGCGGCCCGCAGAACAAGCTCGAGGAGCTGCGCATCGAGCTGTACGAGAAGGTCAACGCGCTGGGCATCGGCGCGCAGGGCCTGGGTGGCCTGACCACGGTGCTGGACGTCAAGATCAAGACCTACCCCACGCATGCCGCATCGAAGCCGATCGCGATGATCCCCAACTGCGCGGCCACCCGCCATGCGCATTTCGTGCTCGACGGCTCGGGCCCCAGCTACCTGACTCCGCCGAGCCTGGATCTGTGGCCCGATGTGCACTGGGCGCCCGACTACAACAAGAGCAAGCGTGTCGACCTCAACACCCTCACCAAGGCCGAGGTGGCGAGCTGGAAGCCGGGCGACACCCTGCTGCTAAACGGCAAGATGCTGACCGGCCGCGATGCCGCGCACAAGCGCATCCAGGACATGCTGGCCAAGGGCGAGCCGCTGCCGGTGGACTTCACCAACCGCGTGATCTATTACGTCGGCCCGGTCGACCCGGTGCGCGATGAGGTGGTGGGCCCGGCCGGCCCGACCACCGCCACCCGCATGGACAAGTTCACCCGCATGATGCTGGAGCAGACCGGCCTGATCGCGATGGTGGGCAAGGCCGAACGCGGCCAGATCGCCATCGACGCGATCAAGGACAACCAGAGCGCCTACCTGATGGCCGTGGGCGGTGCCGCCTACCTGGTCAGCAAGGCGATCAAGGCCGCGCCGGTGGTGGGCTTTGCCGACCTGGGCATGGAAGCGATCTACGAGTTCGACGTGGTCGACATGCCCGTCACCGTGGCGGTCGATGCCGGCGGCACCAGCGCCCACGTCACCGGCCCGGCCGAGTGGCAGCAGCGCATCGCCGGCGGCAAGACGGTGGCCATTCCGGTCAACGCGGCCTGAAGCGCCGAACCTTGCTCCAGGGCCACCGCATGCGGTGGCTTTTTCACATTCACAAGCACCCGACATGCATCGTAGAAACCTGATCCTCGCCGCCGCCGCGGCACCCCTCACCGCCCTGCTCGCGGCCTGCTCCCGCATCCCCGACACCGTGCGCATCGGCGTGGCCCAGCCGCTCAGCGGCCCGCTGGGCGCACTGGGCAAGGACATGCTGGCCGGCGTGCAGATGGCGGTGCAGGACCTGAATGCCGCCAACTACTCGGTGCAGGGCAAGCGCGTGCAGCTCGAGGTGCTGGCCAAGGACGACAAGTCCGACGCCGCCACCGGCAAGGCGGTGGCGCAGGAGCTGGTGGACGCCGGCGTGGTGGCGGTGATCGGCCACCTGAACTCGGGCGTCAGCATCGAGGCCGCGCCCATCTACGCCAAGGCCGGCATCGCCCAGCTGGCGATCTCCACCAACCCACGCTACACCCAGCTGGAGCTGGCCACCACCCTGCGCCTGGTGGCCAACGACGATATGCAGGCCAAGGCCATGGCCAGCTACGCGCTCGGCCAGATCGGCGCGCAGCGCTATGCCCTGGTGGACGACGCCACGCCCTATGGCAAGGGCCTGATGGCGGGCGTGGCGGCGCTGCTGAAGAAGCATGACAAGGCGCCCGCGGTGAGCGCCAGCCTGGACGCCAAGACCACCCAGTTCGACGAGCTGGTGGCGCGGCTGGTGGCGGCCCGCATCGATTGCGTCATCACCACGCTGGCGGACTTCCAGGTCGAGGCGCTGGTGAAGGCGATGGGCAAGGCCGGCCTGCGCGAGGCCACCCTGCTGGGCGGCGACACCATCAAGACCAGCACCCTGCCCAAGCTGGACCTGCCCATCAGGGCGGTGTACGCGACCTCGCCCATCATCGAGCCCTACGAGTTCAATGCCGGCCCGGCCTTCGAGAAGCGCTACAGCGAGCTCGCCAAGCAAGGCATCGTCTACGGCGCGCATTACGCCCACGACGCGGTCTACTCCATCACCCAGGGCCTGACGCGCGCCGGCTCGGCCGATCCGGCCGCGGTGCTGAAGGCGATGAAGGCGCTGGACCTGCATGGCCCGGTCACCGCCAGCCTGCGCTACGACGCCCAGGGCGAGCAGAAGTTCGGCACCATCAGCGTCTACGCCATCGAGAAGGGCCGCTGGGTCTCGGCGATGCGTTCGGCGGACTGGTGATGGCTGGATGGCAGCGGGCGTCGCCTGGGTGACCCGCCCGGGCGCGCGCAGGCTTGAGAATCCGTTGCTACCCCAAGGAGCCCATCTTGAGCCAGATCCACGCCTGGGCCGCCAGCACCGCCGGCGGCCCGCTGCAGCCCTTTGACTACGACCCCGGCCCGCTGGGCGATGAAGAGGTGGAGATCCGCGTCGAGCATTGCGGCATCTGCCATTCCGACCTCGCCATGGTCGACAGCGAATGGTTCCCGGCCAGCTATCCGGTGGTGCCCGGCCACGAGGTGGTCGGCATCGTCACCGCCCTGGGCCCGCGTGCCAAGGGCCGCAGCATCGGCCAGCGCGTCGGCATCGGCTGGCACACCGCCAGCTGCTCGCATTGCCAGTTCTGCCTGGGCGGCGAGCAGAACCTCTGCGGCCAGCGCCAGCCCACCATCATCGGCCGCCACGGCGGCTTTGCCGATCGCCTGCGCGCGCACTGGAGCTGGGCCGTGCCGATTCCCGCGGCGCTCGATCCGGCGGCGGCCGGCCCGCTGATGTGCGGCGGCGGCACCGTCTTCCTGCCCTTCGTGATCCACAGCATCAAGCCCACCGACCGCGTCGGCGTGGTGGGCATCGGCGGCCTGGGCCATCTGGCGGTGAAGTTCGCGCGCGCCTGGGGTTGCGAGGTCACGGCCTTCACCTCCTCGCCATCCAAGCGCGAGGAGGCACTGGCGCTGGGCGCGCACAAGACCGTCTCCAGCGTCGACCTCAAGGAGCTGAAGGCGGCCGCCGGCTCGCTCGACTTCCTGCTCATCACCGTCGGCGCCAGCCTCGAGTGGGACGCGCTGATCGGCACGCTCGCGCCCAAGGGCCGCATGCACATGGTGGGGGTGGTGACCGACAAGATGGCGATCAAGAGCGGCGGCCTGCTGAGCTGGCAGCGCAGCCTCTCGGCCTCGCCCACGCCGGCCCCCGCGGTGCTGGCGCGCATGCTGGACTTCGCGGCGCGCCACCAGATCCTGCCGCAGGTGGAGCGCTTCCCGATGAGCCGGGTGAACGAGGCCGTCGAGCATCTGCGCAGCGGCAAGGCGCGCTACCGGGTGGTGCTGGACGCCGGCGCCTGACCCCCTGATTGAGGGGCCCGCCTCCTACCCACGGGGGATGGGCCTGGCAAGCCCCTAGAAGCGAAGATCCCTCCCACGGATGCGGAGACAGCCATGAGCCGGCAGTAAAAGCGGCCAGCGCCCGCAGCCACGACGAATCGCAAAAGTCGAGGGAGATGAGGGATGTGGATCTCAGCCTACTGGTATGAGAAGCTGCCGGCGCTGTATGCCGGCGCGGGTGCGGCCTGCTGGGCCCTGTTCGGGCTGCAGGGGCCGGGCGCCCTGAGCGGCGCGCTGTTGTTGGGCGCCGCCGGGCTGACCTGGCATTGGCGGCGCAGCTACCGCGCCGCTCAAATCGCGCTCTGAGTCGCGCTCTGAGGGAACGGCGCCTGGACCTGATGCACGACCCGCTGGGGGTAGGGAATCTCCACCCCCAGCGCATTCAGGCAGCGCAGGATGGCCAGGTTCACGTCGGAGCGCACGCCGCCCTGCCCGTTCTCGGGGTCGGCAATCCAGAACATCACCGTCAGCTCCAGGCCGTCGGCGGCAAAGCTGCTCAGCTGCACCGCCGGCCCGGGCTGCTGCAGCACGCGCGGCACCGCCTTCACCGCCTCGGCCAACTGCGCCATCACCGCCTCGATCTCGCAGCCATAGGCCACCTGCACCACGGTGCTGAGCAGCACCTGCGGGTCGGCCAGCGAGGAGTTCTCCACCCGCTGGGTGATCAGGGTCTCGTTGGGGATGATGGCTTCGCGGCCATTGAGCGCGCGTATCACCGTGTAGCGGGTCTTGATGTCGCTGATGCGGCCCTCGAAGTTGTCCACCTTCACCATGTCGCCGATGCGCAGCGAGCGCTCGGCCAGGATCACGAAGCCCGACACATAGTTGGCGGCCAGCTTCTGCAGGCCGAAGCCGATGCCCACGCCCAAAGCGCCGCCCAGCACGCCCAAGGCGGTGAGGTCGATGCCGGCGGCGGTCAGCGCCACCAGCAGGCCGATGAACATCAGCAGCGCGCGCGTCAGGTTGGCGGCGATCTTGCGCATCGACAGATCGACGCTGGTGTTGCGCAACAGGCGCTGCTCGATCGCCGAGGAGATCCACAGCGCCAGCACCAGCACGAAGGCCGCGGTGAGGCCGCCCTCGATCATGGCGCGCAGCGAGACCTGGGTGGCGCCGACCTTCCAGCGCACATCGTCCAGCTCCTCCATCACCATCGGCAGCACGCCGATGATCCAGAGGATGGAGCCGCCCCAGGCCAGCCAGGAGACGCTGCGCTCCAGCAGCCGGATCCAGCCCGAATCGGGCAAGGCGGCGCGCAGCACGCGCGCGATCAGGCGTATCACCACCAGCGAGGTCAGCACCGGGATGACGAGCTTGAACACCGCCACCTTCAGGCCCAGCAGCGGGATGGCGCGGCGCGCGCCCAGCGCCAGCAGCAGCGCCAGCACCGGGAACAGCACGCCGTCCACCACATGGCTGCCCAGCAGCACCGAGCGCGCGCGCTGCTGCAAGCGCTGCTTGAGGCGCCAGACGATCAGCCAGGCCAGGCCCATGCAGGCCAGCAGCAGGCCCAGTTCGGTCAATGCGGAGGGGCTGAGCAGCGAGGCCAGCAAGGCCTGCAGCTCTTCAAAACTGAAGGTCTGATTCAATTCGTCGACTCGGAGTTCAGACGCCAGCCAGCACCCGCAAATGGACGCCGACGCTGCGCGCCAGGGCCCCGAGATGGTAGCCGCCCTCCAGCACCGAGACGATGCGACCCTTGGCATGGCGCTCGGCCATGTCCTTCACCCGCATGGTGATCCACTCGTAATCGGCCTCCACCAGGCCGAGCTGGCCGAGGTCGTCCTCGCGGTGCGCATCGAAGCCGGCCGAGATGAAGATCATCTCGGGCCGGAAGCGCTCCAGCGCCGGCATCCACATGGCCTCGATCATTTCGCGGATCTCGGCGCCACGCGTGTAGGCCGGGATCGGCACGTTGACCATGTTCTCGCCCTGGGGCACGGCGCCCGAATAGGGGTAGAGCGGATGCTGGAAGATGCTCACCATCAGCACGCGCTCGTCGCCGGCCAGGATGTCCTCGGTGCCGTTGCCATGGTGCACGTCGAAGTCCACCACCGCCACGCGCTTGAGGCCGCGCACGTCCAGCGCATGGCGCGCCGCGATCGCCACGTTGTTGAAGAAGCAAAAGCCCATGCTCTGGTCGCGCGTGGCATGGTGGCCGGGCGGGCGCACCGCGCAGAAAGCGTTCTCGGCCTGGCGGTCGATCACCAGATCGGTGGCGCGCACCGCGGCGCCGGCGGCGCGCAGGGCCGCGGCCCAGGTATAGGGGTTGGCGATGGTGTCGGGGTCGACGGCGCGCGTCTCGCCGGTGGCGGCCAGGGTCTCCAGCGTGTCGCGGATCTCCGCCACATAGCCGTGCGTGTGGGCGAGCTCCACATCGCTGATGCGCGCCTGTGGTGCATCGTGCCGGGTCAGCGCCACATCCAGGCCGTGGGCGATCAACCAGTCCTCGATCGCATCCAGGCGCTGCGGGCATTCCGGGTGGCCGGCACCCATGTCGTGACGGCGGCAATCGGGGTGGCTGAGATAGGCGGTGGACATGCGGGCAGAAACCTCGTACTTCGCTGTTTTGGGTTAAGGTGCGCCGCATGACGCAACGAGACTCGCAGTCCGCGCTGGCGCACCAACTCCAGGCATTGCAGCACCAGATTAGCACGATCATCAAAGGCAAATCCGCGCAGGTCGCCGACTGCGTGGCTTGTTTGATCGCCGGTGGCCACTTGTTGATCGAGGACATGCCGGGAGTGGGCAAGACCACGCTGGCGCATACGCTGGCGCGCTCGATGGGCCTGCAGTTCTCGCGCGTGCAGTTCACCGCCGACCTGATGCCCTCCGACCTGCTGGGCGTGAGCATCTACGAAAAAGACGGCGGCAAGTTCCGCTTCCACCCCGGTCCGGTATTCGCACAGGTCTTGCTGGCCGACGAGATCAACCGCGCCGGCCCGAAGACGCAGAGCGCGCTGCTGGAGGCGATGGAGGAGTTCCAGGTCAGCGCCGACGGCACCACCCATGCCCTGCCCCAGCCCTTCTTCGTGATCGCCACGCAGAACCCCAGCGAGCAGCTGGGCACCTACCCGCTGCCCGAATCGCAGCTGGACCGCTTCCTGATGTGCATCAGCCTGGGCTATCCCGACCAGGCCTCGGAGCGCGAACTGCTGCAGGGCCAGGACAGCCGCGCCGCGATCCGCGCACTCGAGCCGGTGATGACGCCGGCCCAGGTGCTGGCGGCACAGCAGGCGGTGCTGCAGGTGCATGCCGCCGACGCGCTGCTGGACTATCTGCAGGCCCTGCTCGCCGCCACCCGCTCGGGCCACTGGTTCACCGAGGGGCTGAGCCCGCGCGCCGGCCTGGCGGTGCTGCGTGCCGCGCGCGCCAAGGCCTTGCTGAGCGGGCGCGACTATGTCTCGCCCGAGGATGTGCAGGCCATCCTGCCGCAGACCATCGCGCACCGCCTCACGCCGCGCGCGAGCAGCGGGCGCGGCGCGCGCGAGCAGGTGCGCGCCATGATCGAAGCGGTGCCCATCCCCTGACGGCGCCATGCTGAGCAAGCCGCGCCAGCGCTTCCAGGCCTGGTGGTCGCTGCGCCACCCGCCCAGCGACACGCACCTGATGGTCCAGCGCAATATCTACATCCTGCCCAGCCGCCCGGGCCTGTTCTTCTGCGCCACCCTGCTGGTGCTGTTGCTGGCCTCCATCAACGAGCAGCTCAGCCTGGGCTATCTGCTGACCTTTCTGCTCACCGGTGCGGGCTTTGTCTCCATGCATGTGACGCACGCGAATCTGCGCGGCCTAAGCCTTGACCTGCGCGCCCCCGCGCCGGTGTTCGCCGGCGAAGAGGCGGGCCTGCAGATCCGCCTGCACAACCCGGCCGCGGCGCGCTACGGCATCGGCCTGCGCGCCGCCGAGCAGCGCGCCGAGCAGCGCGCCTGGACCGACGTGCCGGCCCAGGGCCACAGCCAGCTGCAGTTGCGCCTGGCCATGCCGCGGCGCGGCCTGCACGAGCTGCCCACGCTGCGCATCGAGACGCGCTTCCCCTTCGGCCTGTTCGGCGCCTGGAGCGTGTGGCGGCCGGCCAGCCAGGTCTGGGTCTATCCCGCGCCCGAGCAGCCCTGCCCGCCGCTGCCGGCCGGCAGCGGCGCGGCGGATCCGCAGCGGGCCGTGCAGCTCGCCCCCCTGCCCGGGCAGGACCTGGACGAGGTGCGCGGCTACCGCCGCGGCGATTCGCCGCGCCAGATCCTCTGGAAGAAGGCCGCCCAGGCCGGCGATGGCGATGCCCAGCTCTGGGTGCGCGACACGCGCAGCCCGCGCGGCCACGAGCTCTGGCTGGAGCTGGGCCAGACCCAGGGCCTGGCCTGGGAGGCGCGGCTGTCGCGCCTGTGCGCCTGGGTGCTGCGCGCCGATGCGCAAGCCCTGCCCTATGGCCTGCGCCTGGGCGGCCAGAGCCTCGGGCCCGATGCCGGACCGGCGCACCGGCAGGCCTGCCTGGAATTGCTGGCGCGCGCCCAGGAGCGCGCATGAAGCCGCTGCCGCGCGAGGCCCGCGACACCTTGTTCCTGCTGGCGGTGATCGCCGCAGCGGTGGCGCCGCATGCCGAACATCTGCCGCTGTGGTGCAGCGCCATCACCGCCCTGGTGCTGCTGTGGCGCGGCGTGCTGGCCTGGCGCAGCGCGGCACTGCCGGGGCGCTGGACCCTGCTGGCGGCGCTGCTGCTGGTGCTGGGCCTGACCCTGCTGACGCACCACCGGCTGGTGGGCCGCGAGCCCGGGCTGACCATGCTGGTGATGCTGATGGCGCTCAAGACCATGGAGCTGCGCGCACGCCGCGATGCCTTCGTGGTGTTCTTCCTCGGCTTCTTCCTGGTGCTGACGCAGTTCCTCTACTCGCAGTCCCTGCTCACCGCGCTGTGGACCCTGGCCACCGTCTGGGGCCTGCTGGCCGCGCTGATCCTGGCGCAGATGCCGGTGGGCCAGCCGCACCTGCGCCTGGCGGCACGCCACGCCGCGCGCAACACCTTGTGGGGGCTGCCGGTGATGGTGGCGCTGTATCTGCTGTTCCCGCGCATCGGGCCGCTGTGGGGCGTGCCCAGCGACGCGACCGGCCGCACCGGCCTGTCCAACCAGATGGAGTTCGGCGGCGTGGCCGAGCTGGCCAACGACGACAGCATCGCGCTGCGGCTGCGCTTCGAGCCCGGCGTGGTGCTGCCGCCGCCCTGGGCGCTGTACTTCCGCGGCCCGGTGCTGACGCTGTTCGACGGCAGGACCTGGCGCGCGCGCGCGGTCGGCGATGCCTTCAGCCAGTTCAGCCGCCGCAGCGCCAGCCCGCCCGAGGTGGCCGGCCCGCGCCTGCGCTACGAGCTCACGCTGGAGCCGCTGCGGCTGCCGGTGGTGCCGCTGCTGGAGATGAGCCCCGAAGCGCCGGGCAGCGAGCTGCAGGCGGGCGAGCTGAGCCTGCGGCGCGGCCTGGACCTGCAATGGCAGGCGCCGCGCCCCATCACCGAGCGCCTGCGCCTGCAGGCCAGCGCCTACCTGGACTACCGCGTCGGCCCGCTGCAAGCGGACCTGGGCCTGCAGCCCTATCTGGAATTGCCGCCCAGCCGCAACCCGCGCACCCTTGGCTGGGCCAGCGAGCTGCGCCGCCAGCCGCGCTTTGCCGACCTGGACGCGAGCCGCCTGCCCGTCGCCCTGGCGGACGCGGTGCTGGCCCATGTGCGCAGCGAGGAGTTCATCTACACGCTCGCGCCGGGCCGCTACGGCGAGACCAGCCCGCACCTGGTGGACGAGTTCTGGTTCGATCGGCGCCTGGGCTTTTGCGAACATTTCGCCTCCGCCTTCGTGGTGGTGATGCGCGCCATGGGCGTGCCGGCGCGGGTGGTGACCGGCTTCCAGGGCGCCGATGCCGAGCTGCAGGATGGCTATCTGGTGGTGCGCAACAGCCAGGCCCATGCCTGGGCCGAATACTGGGTGCCCGGCCGCGGCTGGCTGCGCGCCGATCCGACCGCCGCCGTGGCGCCCGAGCGCATACGCGGTGGCCAGCCGCTGCGCCCGCCGCCGGGGCCGCTGGCCGGCGCGCTCGGGCAGGTCAACCCCGCCCTCTGGCTGCAAATGCGGCGCGCCTGGGAGACCATCAACAACCGCTGGCAGCAGGCCGTGCTGGGCTATTCGCGCAGCGACCAGTTCGATCTGCTCAAGCGCCTGGGTTGGAGCGCGCCCGACTGGAGCGCGCTGGGCCAGCTCAGCGCCGGCCTGATCGCGCTGATCGCCGCGGCCGGCGGGCTGTGGGCGAGCTGGCAGGCACGGCCGCACGACGCCTGGTCGCGCCAGCGCCAATGGCTGATGGCCCGGCTCGCACGGCTGGGCATTGCCGCCCAGGCCCACCAGGGCCTGCGCCAGTGGGCCGAACTGCTGATGGCCCGGCATGGCAGCGCGGCCGCGCCGCTGGCCGAGCTGCTGCTGGAGCTGGAGCGCAGCCGCTATGCCGCGGCGCCGGCGCCCGCGCTTGGCCTGCTGGCGCGCTGGCGATGGCAGCGAGAATTCACCCGCGCGGCAGCTCCGTTGCGCAGCCGCCATCTGACCCGAAAGTAGCCTCGCCTTGCGCCCTCGTCTCGCACAATTTCTTTCCCTTGCGCTCGTCGCCTGCCTGCTCGCCCCATCGGTGCAAGCCAAGCCGCCGCGCCAGCACGCTGCCCCCGCCAAGGCCAAACATGCCAAGGCCGCCACGCCGCAGGCCTATGGCGAGCGCGCCGACGTGATGCGCTTTGCCGACCAGCACGCCCAGGAGCTCGGCTACGAGCCCGCCGCGCTGCGCCACCTGCTGGCCCAGGCGCAACGCCACCCCAGGGTGCAGCAACTCATCATGCCGCCGCCGGTGGGCACGGCCAAGGACTGGGCGGCCTACCGCGCCCGCTTCGTCGAGCCCCGTCGGCTGGCCGCCGGCCTGGCCTTCTGGCAGCAGCATGAGGCGGCGCTGGCGCGCGCCGAGGAACGCTATGGCGTGCCGGCCGAGATCGTGGCCGGCATCATCGGCGTGGAGACCTTCTACGGCCAGATCATGGGCGGCTTCCGCGTCATCGACGTGCTCGCCACC
The DNA here is from genome assembly GCF_058788955.1 of Roseateles sp. FW301-B2. Classification (NCBI taxonomy): domain Bacteria; kingdom Pseudomonadati; phylum Pseudomonadota; class Betaproteobacteria; order Burkholderiales; family Sphaerotilaceae; genus Roseateles; species Roseateles sp. FW301-B2. Next base: position 68,582 of record NZ_JBYTBE010000017.1, on the reverse strand, counting down.
CTGAGCTTCGACTTCCCGCCCGGCCGCAAGGACCGCAGCGAATTCTTCCGCGAGGAGCTCCGGCAGTTCCTGCTGCTGTGCCAGCGCGAGGGCCTGGACCCACTGGCCGTGAAGGGCTCCTATGCCGGCGCGCTGGGCTACGGCCAGTTCATGCCCGGCAGCTGGAACCGCCATGCGGTGGACTTCGATGCCAGCGGCCGCATCGACCTGATCGCCAGCCCCGAAGACGCGATCGGCTCGGTGGCCAATTTCCTCGCCAATCATGGCTGGCAACGCGGTCTGCCCACGCATTTCGAGATCGCGCTGCCGGTCGACACCGCGGCGCGCGCCACGCTGCTGGCGCCCGACATCAAGCCCAGCTTCACGGCCGCGCAACTGGCCGAACAGGGTGCGCGCCTGGTCGAGGCCGGCCAGGCCCATGCCGGCCTGCTGGCGGTGATCGAGCTGCAGAACGGCGACGCCGCACCCAGCTATGTCGCCGGCAGCGAGAATTTCTTCACACTGACGCGCTACAACTGGTCCAGCTACTACGCCATGGCGGTGATCGAACTGGGCCGCACGCTGGCGGCATGGCGGGCGGCGGGCGCCGGCGTTCAGAAGCCATAGCCCGCCTCCGGCTCCGGCCCCATCGCGTCACCCGCGGCCGGCCCGTCATCGCGCCAATGCCAATAGCGCCGCTCGCGTTCGCGTTGGCACCACCAGGCGCCGTCGCTGCTGCGCCAGCCCCAGGCGCCGCACGAGGGGCTGGCGAGCAGCTGGCTGCCCTGGGCCTGGTAGCGCGCCAGGCTTTGCAGCGCCGGGTGGCCGAAGCGGTTACGGTAGCCGGCCTGCACCAGTGCCAGGCGCGGTGCCACCGCGGCGATGAAGGCCTCGGTGGACGAGGTCTTGCTGCCGTGGTGGGGCACCAGCAGCACCTCGCTGGCCAGCGCTGCGCCACCGCGCGCCAGCAGCAGGGCCTCCTGCTCGGCCTCGATGTCGCCGGTCAGCAGGGCGGCGCGGCCGCCGGCGCTACCGCCCCTGCTGATGATGCGCAGCACGCAGGAACGCGCATTGCTCTTGGCGGGCTGCTGCGCATAGTCGGCGGCGGCCGGGTGCAGCAACTCGAAGTCCACGCCGTCCCAGCGCCAGCGCTGGCCGCGCTCGCAGCGCTGCGCCGGCGGGCCACCCTGCAGCAGCGGATGCGCGGGCTCCAGCGAGCTGAGCAGGCCGGCGATCGGCAGGGCCGCCAGCAGCGAGCCGGCGCCGCCCACATGGTCCTTGTCGCGATGACTCAGCAGCAACAGGTCCAGCCGGCCCTGCCCCATCGCGCGCAGCAGCGGCAGCAGCACGCGCTGGCCGGCATCGATGCCCGGGGCGACCTGCGGGCCGGCGTCGTAGAGCAGCGCATGGCCGGCGGTGCGCACCAGCACCGCATTGCCCTGGCCGATATCGGCCGCCAGCAGTTCGAACTCGCCCTCCCCGGGGCGCGCCGGCGCGGGCCACAGCAGCGGCAGGGCCAGCAGCAGGCCCAGGCCGCGCGCGCGCCAGGGCAGCGGCAGCACCAGCAGCGCGCCGCCCAGCAGGCCCAGCAGCTGCGCCCATGCCGGCGCAACCGGCACGCGCCACACCGCCAGAGGCCAACTGGCCAGCCATTCCAGATAGCCCAGCAGGCCCTGCACGATCCAGGCATCCAGCTGCCACAGCCAGGGCGAAGCGGCACCCAGCAGGGCCAGCGGCGTGATCACGAAGCTCACCAGGGGAATGGCGAGCAGATTGGCCAGCAAGCCCACCAGCGAGAGCTGCTGGAAGAACAGCAGGGTCAGCGGCGCCAGGCCCAGGGTGGCGACCCACTGGCCATGCAGAGCCTGCCGCAGGGTCTGGTGCAGGGCCTTGGCAAGACCTGACCCCGCGACATGGGCGCTGTCGGAAGCACTGCCCATCAGCAGGCCCACCGCGGCGAAGGACAACCAGAAGCCCGGCTGGGCGATGGCCCAGGGATCGAGCAGGGTAACGACGCAGGCCGAGGCCAGCAGGCACATCGGCCAGGGCCAGCGCCAGCCGGTCAGGCGCAGCAGGGCCAGCACCAGCAGCATCCAGACGGTGCGTTGCGAGGGCACGGCCCAGCCGGAAAATTCCGCATAGGCCCAGGCCGCCAGCACGCCCAGCGCCTCAGCCGCCAGCGGCGCCGGCAGGCGCAGGCACAACCAGGCGCTGCGCCGCCACAGGCGCGCCGCCAGCCCGGCGGCCAACCAGGCAAACATGGTGACATGCAGGCCCGAGATGCTCATCAGGTGCGCGACCGAGGTGTCGCGGAACAGGTCCCACTCATGCCGGGCGATGGCGGCCTGATCGCCCAGGCTGAGCGCCGCCAGCACACCGGCACTGGCGGCGCTGGCGGCATCGGCACTGCCCAGCTGCGCCTGGATGGCGCTGCGCAGGGCCTGGCGCCAGCGCAGCAGCGCCCACCAGGGTGCGGCGGCGAGGCGCTGCGCGGCCGCGCCGGGCCGCACCACCCCGGTGGCGCGCAGGCCGCGCTCGAACATCCAGAGCTCATGGTCGAAGGCCCGGGGGTTGGCCAGGCCATGCACGCGGCGCAAGCGCAGCGGCAGCTGCCAGCGTTCGCCCGCCTGCAGGGGCGGCGCGGGGCCGTCGGCCTCGCCGTACCAGCTCAGCAGCAGGCGTGGTGGCAGGGGCAGTGGCGATGTCAGCGGGTCGCCTGCCGCAGGCTCCGGCTCGAACTCGAAGCGCCAGCCGGCCGCGCCGCCATGGCCCTGCACCGCCTGGGGCAGCGAGGCGATGCGGCCGCGCAGCAGCAAGTCCTGACCCTCCCAGGCGCTGGGCAGCTCGAGCGCGCGGCGCTGCTCGGCGCGCCAGGCGCCCTGCGCAAAGGCCAGCAGCGCCAGCGCCAGGGCGGCGAGCCCCGCGCGACAAGCCAGGCGCCGGTGCGGCAGCAGGCGTGCCAGGCCAAGCGCCAGCCCGGCCAGCAGCAGCAGGCCCGCCAGCTCGGCCGGCGCCGGCAGGCGCGCGCATTGCTGCAGCAGCGCCAGGCCGCCCAGCCAGGCCAGCATCAACACCACGCCATGCCAGGCACGCGGCGCGGGTCTCGTCGTCGCCAGCATGATGCTTCACCACTCCCTGTCGCTCCGGGCGCCGGAATTGGCTGCCGGTGTAGGATGCGCGCCAAAGTTCTAACCCCTTTTTGAGTCTGCGAACAGCCATGAGCGCCACCCCCGCCAGCAACAATGTGTATGACCGCCTGAATGCCCTGGGCATCACGCCGCCGCCGCTGGCCGTGCCGGCCGCCGCCTATGTGCCCTTTGTGCGCAGCGGCAAGCTGCTCTTCGTCTCGGGCCATATCGCCAAGCAGGACGGCAAGCCCTGGGTGGGCCAACTGGGCAAGGACGTGGACACCGCCACCGGCAAGCTGGCCGCCCGCGCCATCGCCATCGACCTGATCGGCACCCTGCACGCCGCTGTGGGCGATCTGAACAAGATCAGCCGCATCGTCAAGGTGATGAGCCTGGTGAACAGCACGCCCGATTTCACCGAGCAGCACCTGGTCACCAACGGCTGCTCCGAGCTGCTGGGCGAGGTCTTCGGCGAGGCCGGCAAGCATGCGCGCAGCGCCTTCGGCGTGGCGCAGATCCCGCTGGGTGCCTGCGTTGAGATCGAGCTGATCGCCGAGATCCACGACAGCGCCGAAGCCGCCTGATGTTCCTCACGCCCTCGAAACTGCCGGCCCGCACGCTCGGCCTGATCGCGCTGGCCAGCCTGGGCTCGGTGGCCTTCGCCCTGATCGCCCAGCATGCCTTCAATGTGAAGCCCTGCCCCTGGTGCGTGATGCAGCGCGGCATCTTCCTGCTGCTGGCCGCCTGCGCCGGCCTGGGCTGGCTGGGCAAGCGCCAGCCGGCGCTGCGCAAGGCCAGCCTGCTGGTCTGCGGCCTGCTGGCCCTGGCGGGGCTCACGGCCGCCATCTACCAGCATGAGGTGGTGTCCAAGCTGGCCTCCTGCGACATGACCCTGGCCGACCGCATCCTCACCGCGCTGGATCTGGAGACCCTGCTGCCCTCGGTCTTCATGGTGACGGCCTCCTGCTCCGAGGCCTCGGCCTACACGGTGCTGGGCGCGCCCTACGAGGTCTGGGCCGGCCTGCTGTTCGCCGGCACGGCCATCGCCAGCCTGCTGGCCCTGCGCAAAACCTGAGCCGGATCAAGGCGCGGCGGGCCGCCCGGCCTTAGCCTCGCCGGATGCAAGCAGAGCAACAGCCCCAAGTCCTCATCATCGGCGCCGGCCCGGCCGGCCTCTCCATGGCCGCCGCGCTGGCGGATGCCGGCTTCGCCAGCACCGTGCTGGAACAGGCGCCGCTGGCGCAGATCGCCGACCCGGCCGAGGACGGCCGCGAGATCGCGCTCACCCACCGCGGCATGGCGGTGCTGCAGCAGCTCGGCGCCTGGCAAGACCTGCCCCCGGAGCAGATCTCGCCGCTCAGGCGCGCCCATGTGTTCGACGGTAGCGAGCCGCGCTTCCTGGGTTTCGAGCCCGGCGAGCCCGATGCTGCGGGGCAGCTGGGCGCCCTGGTGCCCAACCACTGGCTGCGCCGCATCGCCTACCAGGGCGCGCTGCGCCGCGCCGGCCTGATCCAGCTACGCTGCGAGGCGCGCATGCGCAGCCTGAGCCTGCAGGCCGACGCGGCCAGCGTCACGCTGGAGAGTGGCGAAACGCTGCGGGCCCCGCTCTTGATCGCCGCCGACAGCCGCTTCTCCAACGCCCGCCGCCTGGCCGGCATCGGCGCCGAGATGCGCGACTTCGGCCGCGGCGTGATTGTCTGCCGCATGGCGCATGAGGAAAAAGACCACGAGGCCACCGCGCTGGAATGCTTCCACTACGGCCACACCATGGCCTGGCTGCCGCTCAATGGCCGCCAGAGCTCGCTGGTGCTGACGATGGACAGCCAGCCGCTGCAGGAGATGCTCGCCTGGGACGAGGCGCGCTTCACCGCCTGGGTGCAGGAACAAAGCCTGGGCCAGCTGGGCAAGCTGCAGCTGATCGGCCCGCGCCACCATTACCCGCTGGTGGCCACCTACGCACACCGCTTCGCCGCGCAGCGCTTTACCCTCATCGGCGATGCCGCGGTGGGCATGCACCCGGTCACCGCGCATGGCTACAACTTCGGGCTCTATGGCGTGCAGACCCTGGCCGGGCTGCTGAAGGGTGCGGCCGACCCTGGCGACGCCGCCCTGCTGCAACGCTATGCGGCCGAACACCGCCGCGCCACCTGGCCGATCTACCAGGGCACCAATGCGGTGGTGAAGCTGTTCACCGACGAGCGCCCCGGCGCACGCCTGCTGCGGCGCGGCGTGCTGGCGCTGGCCGGGCGGCTGCCGCCGCTGAAGGCCGCCATCAGCGCGCAGCTGACCGGCAAGCCCTGGCGGCCCCCCTTGCCCAAGCTCCCCAACCTGCCCGACCTGCCGTTCTTCAAGCGGCCGCTCAATCGCCCTTGACGATGCCCTCGCGGCGCGGGTCGGCGCCGCCGAACCAGCCGCTGCCGCGGCGCTCGATCGCCTGCAGGCCGCTGGGGAAATCGAGCTCGATCACCTGGTGACCCAGCGCGCGCAGGCCCTGCACCGTGGCCGGCGGCAGCAGGCCGCGCTCCAGCACCGAGGGGCCGTTGAAGTTGCCCACATTGGGCAGGTTGATGGCGCTCTGCACGTCCATGCCCCAGTCCTGCGTGGCCAGCAGGGTCTTGGCCACGAAATGGATGATGGCCTGCCCGCCCGGTGAGCCCAGGCTCATCAGCAGGCGACCGTCGCGCGGGTCGAACACCAGGGTCGGGCTCATGCTGGAGCGCGGGCGCTTGCCGGGCTCGACGCGGTTGGCCACCGGCCGGCCCTGGGCATCGCGCGGCAGCATGGAGAAATCGGTGAGCTGGTTGTTGAGCACGAAGCCCCCCACCAGGCCGGTGCCGCCATCGCTCATGATCTGCGCCCCGAAGGCCGCCTCCACCGTGGTGGTGAGCGCCACCGCGTGGCCCTCGCCATCGATCACGCTGATATGGCTGGTGCCATGCTCGACCTGCGCGGCCTGCGGCGCATGGGCGCTGCGCGCCTGGCGCGGCGTGCCGGCCTGCGCCTCGCCCATGCTGCGCGGGCCGATCAAGGCGGCGCGCTGGCGCAGGTAGTCGGGGTCCAGCAGGCTCGCCCAGTCGCCCGCCGGCGCGCCGACGAAATCGGGATCAGCGATGTACTGGGCGCGGTCGGCAAAGGCCAGGCGCGAGGCCTCCAGATAGCGGTGCAGCCAGGCCGCGCGCGGCTTGCCGTCCTGCAGATCGCGGGCGGCGTCGCCGGGCGGCAGCATGGCCAGGATCTGCATCACCGTCAGGTGGCCGGAAGACGGCGGCGGAAAGCCACAGACGCGCCAGCCCGGGCCGGCGCCCGCAGGCGCGTCGCGGCGCCAGTCGGTGCACAGCGGCTGGCGCTCGCGCGGCCGGTAGGCGGCCAGGTCGGCCTCGCTGAGCAGGCCGGGGTTGCCGGCATGGCCGCGCACCCGGCGCACCATGTCGCGGGCCACGCTGCCGCGGTAGAAGGCCTGCTCGCTGCCCTCGGCGGCGATGCGCCGCAGCACCTCGGCCAGCGCCGGGTTGCGCAGGCGCTGGCCCTGGGGCCAGGGCTTGCCCTCGGCGTCGAAGAAATAGCGCGCCGCCACCGCATCGCGGCGCAAACCGCTGGCGCCGCCGAGCAGCAGGTGCATGCGCGCGCCGACCTCGAAGCCCTGTTCACTGAGCGCGATGGCGGGCTCGAACAGGCGCGCCCAAGGCAAGCGCCCATGGCGGCGATGCGCGGCCTCCAGCATCGCCAGCACGCCGGGCGTGCCGACCGCGCGGCCGCCCACCACCGCCTCGCCCATGCTCATGGGGCGGCCGTCGGGCTTGATGAAGAGCCGCTCATCCACCGCGGCAGGCGCGGTCTCACGCCCGTCCCAGGCGCTCAGGTTCCGCCCATCCCAATGCATCAGAAAGGCGCCGCCACCGATGCCGCTGGACTGCGGCTCCACCAGGGCCAGCACCAGCTGGGTGGCGATGGCGGCGTCAAGCGCGTTGCCGCCGGCCTTGAGGATCTGGTAGCCGGCCTCCACCGCCTGCGGATTGGCCGCGGCCACCGCGAAATGCCGGGTCGCCCAACCGGGCTTGGCGGTCCAGCCGCTCGCCGCTTCGGGTTGGGCCGGTGCGAGCGGAGGCGGGGGCGGGCTGGCACAGGCCAGCAGCAGGGCCGGGCCCAGCGCCAGGGCCAGCCATTTCACGAACAAGCGCATGAGGGCGTAGGAGTGGATGCCGAGGCCGCCATCCTAGCCGCAGCGGGAGCTCAGCCCTGGGTCGGGCCGCGCAGCACGCCCAGCATGGGCGGCAGCATGGCCACCATGCCCACCAGGTCGCGGATGCTTTCGGCCTGGGTCTTGGCGCGCAGGCTGGCGATCTGGGTGCGGATGGTGGAGACGGCCACCTGGTGCTTGGCGGCGATGTCCTGCGGCTGCAGCCCCTCGCACAGCGCCTGCAGCACCTGCTGCTCGGCGCTGGTGAGGCGATGCTCGCGCGCAAAGGCATGGATGGAGAGCTCGCCGCAGAGCTGCTGCTTGCCCAGCAGCACCAGGGCGCCGGGCCGGTTGTCGCCCAGCGCCATCGGGATCACCGACAGCATCAGCCGTGCCGCGCCACTGCCCAGCGTGATGAGCCGCCTGAGGCCCTGCAGGGCGGCGGCCTGCAGGGCCGCCTTCAGACGCAGCTGGTCGGCATCCAGGCTGGCGCTCAGGCAGTCGTTGTGCAGGCACAGCCCGGCATGGTGGGCCAGGCGGCTGCGCGCCATGTGGTTGGCGTAATGCAGCTGGCCGCTCTCGGTGACCAGCAGCAGCCCCAGATCGATTTCGTCCAGGGCGCGCGAGAACAGGCCGCTCGGCAGGCTCAGCCCGGTCGCGCGGCGGCGCCGTTCGGGCCCGCGATAGTCCGCCAGACCCAGCCCCGCCCAGCTCAGGCGCGGCTCGTCAACGCCCTGGGATTGCAGCAACGCTTGCATCTTGTGCCCCCTGTTCCACCGGCCCGGCGCCATCCACCTTGTGGATGAGCCGAGCGCGATTTTGTGTCAGGACGGGCCGCGCAAGCCAGCATATAGGCGCTGCAGACTAGGGATGGCACAAACGCCGGGATCAGCGCAAAGGCACGCCGGTCTTGGCCTGCACCTCCTCACGCGTGACGCCGTCGGCCAGCTCGACGAGCTTGAGCCCCTCGGGGGTCACGTCCATCACGGCGAGGTCGGTGATGATGCGGTTGACCACGCCCACGCCAGTGAGCGGCAGGGTGCAGCTGGGCAAGATCTTCAGGTCGGTGCTGCCGTCCTTCTTGCGCGCCACATGCTCCATCAGCACGATCACGCGCTTCACGCCGGCCACCAGGTCCATCGCGCCGCCCATGCCCTTGACCATCTTGCCGGGGATCATCCAGTTGGCCAGATCGCCCTGCTCGCTCACCTGCATGGCGCCGAGGATGGAGAGGTTGATCTTGCCGCCGCGGATCATCGCGAAGCTGTCGTGGCTGCCGAAGATGCTGGAGCCGGCGATGGTGGTGACGGTCTGCTTGCCGGCGTTGATGAGGTCGGCGTCGACCTCGTCCTCGGTCGGGAACGGGCCGATGCCCAGCATGCCGTTCTCGCTCTGCAGCCAGACTTCCTTGTCAGCCGGCACGAAGTTGGCCACCAGGGTGGGGATGCCGATGCCCAGGTTCACATAGAAGCCGTCTTCGAGCTCCTGTGCGGCGCGCGCCGCCATTTGGTCTTGCGTCCAGGCCATCTCAGGCTCCCTTCTTTTCGCTCAGAGTGCGCTTCTCGATGCGCTTCTCGGGGTTCGGGTTGTGCACGATGCGGTGCACATAGATGCCGGGCAGGTGCACCGCGTCGGGGTCGATGCTGCCGGTCTCGACCACATGCTCCACTTCCACCACGGTGATCTTGCCGGCCATCGCGGCGGCCGGGTTGAAGTTGCGCGCGGTGCGACGGAACACCAGGTTGCCGCTCTTGTCGGCGGTATGCGCCTTCACCAGCGCCACCTCGGGGTTGAGCGCGTGCTCCATCACGTAGGTATGGCCATCGAACTCGCGCAGCTCCTTGCCCTCGGCGACGATGGTGCCCACGCCGGTGCGGGTGTAGAAGGCCGGGATGCCGGCGCCGCCGGCGCGCAGCTTCTCGGCCAGCGTGCCCTGGGGCGTGAACTCCAGCTCCAGCTCGCCCGCCAGGTACTGGCGCTCGAACTCCTTGTTCTCGCCCACATAGCTGGAGATCATCTTCTTGATCTGGCGCGTCTCGAGCAGCTGGCCGAGGCCGAAGCCGTCCACGCCGGCATTGTTGGAGATCACCGTCAGCTGCTTCACCCCGGTATCGCGCAGCGCGGCGATGAGGGCCTCGGGAATGCCGCAGAGGCCGAAGCCGCCAACGGCCAGCAGCTGGCCGTCCTTGACGATGCCATCCAGCGCGGCGGCCGCACTGGGATAAAGCTTGTTCATTGCTGTCTCCAATCAAGCTGTGTTCGCAACGCCGCCGAGCGTACTACGTATGGCTTTACGTAGTCGTTACGCGAATTCACCTAATCCACCTGCGGTTTGCCAGCAGATCGCGCCCCCGGGTCGGCCTTACCATCGCGCCATGCCGCAGGAATTCCAATGACGCGCCGCCTCGCCATGGCCGCCGCGCTGCTGTGCCTGGGCGGGCCGCCGGCCGCCGCCGCAGCCGGCCTGCCCGACTGGCTGGCACTGGATGGTTTTGGCACCCTGGGTGCATACCGCGCCGACGACCCGGTGGCCAGCGTGCGCGCCGACTCCCGCGCGCCCGCGGCCTCGCTGCGGCAATGGCGCCTGGACGGCGACAGCCTCGCCGGCCTGCAGCTGACGCTGAAAACGCCCGGCGAGACCCGCGCGGTGCTGCAGCTGATCGCCAAGGACGAGGTGCCGGACCGCCTGCGCCCGCGCGTCGAATGGCTGTACGCCGCCTGGGACGCCGGCCCGCAGCTGCAGCTCAAGCTCGGGCGCACCTCGCTGCCGGTGTTCCTGAACTCGGACACCCGCTACCTCGGCTATGCCCAGACCGCGGTGCGGCCGGCCAACACCGTCTACCAGCTCAATCCCATTACCCATGTGGACGGCGCGAACGCGCTCTGGAACCAGCATGGATCGCAGGGGGACCTGAGCCTGGAGGCGGCGCTGGGACGCTCCAAGGTCGAGGTCGCGACCGGCTCCATCGACGCCGACCGCGTCGCCACCCTGGTCGGCAAATGGACGCGGCGCAACTGGACGCTGCGGCTGGCCCATGCCCAGTACCGCATCGACGCGCAGCTGCCGGTGTTCGAGCAGCTGTTTGCGCAGCTGCGCTCGGGCAGCACCGGCTGCAGCAACTGCACCGCGGTGCTGGACGCGCGCGGCCGCGCGCAGGGCCTGCAGGTGCGCACCGAGACCATCGCCATGGTCTACGACAACGGCCGCTTCGCCCTGCAGGGCGAGGCCATGCGGCGCGCCTCGGACGGCCTGCTAATCCCCGATGTGCGCGCCTGGTATCTGCAGGCCAGCCTGCGCCTGGGCGCCTTCACGCCCTATGCGGTGATCGGCCAGCAGCGCTTCACCGAGGCGCCGCTGGGCCTGCTCACCGATGCGCAGGCCGGGCCCGCGGCGGCCGCGGCGAACGCGGCCCTCGACCGCTATCTGCAAGCGCCCAACGACCGCCACATCTGGCAGCTGGGCCTGCGCTGGGATCTGCGCGAGAACCTGGCGCTGAAACTCCAGCTCGAGAGCCTGCGCCACACGCGCGAGACCGGGCTGGGCCTCAACACCGTGGTGAGCTACCCCTTCGCACCGCCGCTGGGCGGCTATACCGGCCCGCGCTGGGACGGGCAGGTGCGGGTGCTGACGCTCAACCTCGACCTCGTGTTCTGAACCTGGCCATGCTGCTGCGCCTCTTGCTCTGTCTTTACCTGCTGCTACCGGGCCGGCCGGCCGGCGCCGCCGAGCCCAGACCGCTGCGCATGGCGGTGATCCCGGCCTGGGGCGCGCCCTATGCGATCTTCAAGGACGGCGCGCTGGTGGGCGGCATCGACTTCGATCTGGCCCAGGCGATCGGCGAGGCGCTGCGCCTGCCGGTCCAGCATGTGCTGCTGCCGCGCCCGCGCGTGGATGCCGCCGTGGCCGCCGGCGAGATCGACCTGCGCTGCCATCTGAGCCCCGAGTTCACGCGTATGCCCGAGCAATACCTGTGGAGCAGCCCGCTGCTGGAGCTGGAGAACGTGCTGGTGGGCCACCAGACCGCCGAGGCCCTGGCCAGCCTCGAGCAGCTGCCGCGCGGCCAGGCGCTGGGCACGGTGCTGGGCTTCGTCTATCCCGGCGTCGACGAGCGCGTGGCCGACGGCCGGCTGCGGCGCGACGACACCATCGCCATCGAGCGCTCGCTGCAAAAGCTCAGCCTCAACCGCGTGCCCTACGCGATCGCCGAGCAGCGCGAGGTGAGCTGGTACCAGCGCGCCAACCCCGGGCACAACATCGCCTACTGGCGGCTGCCGCTGTTCAAGGCCGAGTTCCGTTGCGCCGTGCCCAAGAGCGGGCGCGGCGAGGCTGGTGGCGGCAGCGGCGGCGGCGGCGGCGAACTCATGCTCGCCGCCATCGAGCGGCTGCGCAGCAGCGGGCAGATCGAGCGCATCCTGGCCCGCTACCTGGTGAGCCAGCCGGTGGTGGTGAGCTCGGCGCGGAGCCCGCTGGCCCGGCTCAGCAGGCAGGAGGTGAGCGAGCTCTACCTCGGGCAGGCGCGCGCCCTGCCCGACGGCAGCGCGCCACAGCTGCTGGCCAGCGGCGGTGCGCTGCGCGACGAGTTCTACGCCAGGGTGCTGGAGCGCGATGCGGCCCAGGTCAAGGCCGCCTGGTCGCGCCTGGTGTTCAGCGGCAAGGGCCATGCGCCGCGCGAGTTCGCCGATCCGGCGCAGCTGCGCGCCGCGCTGCTGGCCAACCCGGGCGCGATCGCCTATCTGGACGCCAGCCAGGTCGATGCCAGCATGAAAGTGCTGTACGCGCCCTGATGGACACCAGCGCGGCATGCCGCGCGGCTATGCTGGCGCCTTCGCTTCCACCCAGGCCCGCCACCCATGCAGATCGAGCAGCTCCAGCAGGAAATTCCGCGCATCTTTGCGCCCTGGATCGCCCAGATGGGCCTGGAGGTGCTGAGCGCCGAGCCCGGCCGCGTGCGGTTGCGCCTGCCGGTCAAACCCGAGTTCGTGCACGTGGGCGGCGTGATGTGCGGGCAGGCCGCGATGGCCGCGGCCGACACCGCCATGGTGCTGGCCATGATGGCCACGCTGGGCGAGTTCCGGCCCATGACCACGGTGCAGCTGCAGACCAGCTTTCTGCGCCCCGTCAGCGGCACGCATTGCCTGATCGATGCCCAGGTGCTGCGCAGCGGCAAGAGCCTGGCCTTCGGGCAGATCGACATCCTGGGCGCCGACGGCAAGCTCGCCGCCCAGGCCACCACCACCTACGCCCTGCTCTGAAGACGGCGGCGCCATGGGCCTGGACTACCGCACCGCCTTCGACCTCGCACCGATCGGCCTGGTGCTGTCGGAGAACCGCCAGATCCTCGACTGCAACCGCCATGTGCTGGCGATGTTCGGCGCCGAGCGCGAGCAGTTCATCGGCCACAGCTTCGAGCTGCTCTACCCCAGCCCGGCCGAGTTCGAGCGCACCGGCGAGCGCATCGTCGCCAGCCTCGATCGCCAGGGCTATTACGCCGACGACCGCATCATGAAGCGGCTGGCCGGGCCGCGGCGCGGCGAGCTGTTCTGGTGCCATGTCTCGGGCCGCGCGCTCGACCCCCGTAACCCCCATGCCCAGGGCATCTGGAGCTTCGAGGACCTCTCCGCGCACCGCCAGCTGAAGGCCGTGCGCGCCGAGCTGACGGCGCGCGAGCGCGAGATCGCCGCGCTGCTGATCGAGGGCCTGACCAGCAAGCTGATCGGCAAGAGGCTGGCCATCAGCCCGCGCACCGTGGACGTCTACCGCGCGCGGCTGATGAAGAAGTACGGCGCCGCCACCACGCCCGATCTGGTGCACAAGCTATTGGTGGGTTGAGGCGCGGCGCTGCGCCCAGGCCAGCAGGGCCATCGCGGCCAGCACCAACGCCAGGCCCAGCAGCTGCTGGCCCGTGATGGGCTCGCCCAGCACCAGGGCCGAGAGCAGCAGGGCCGATGCCGGCATCAGCGCCGTCAGCAGCGCGGCCTGGGCAGCCGAGATGCGCGCCGCACCGGCATACCAGAGCACAAAGCCCAGCACCGTGGGCACCAGGGCGTAATAGGCAATGCCGGCCAGCGCCGCCGGGCTCATCCAGCGCCCGCCGGCCTGCGCCAGTTCCAGCGCGGCCATCGGCAGGGCCAGCAGCAGGCCGCCGCCCACCATCAGGGTGGCGAGCTGCAGCGGGTGCAGGGCCCGGCGCAGCTTCTTGTTGAGCAGGATGAACAAGGCCTCGCAGAGCACCGCACCCAGCAGCAAGACCTGGCCCCAGCCCAGGCCGATGCCCGCCTGCCGGAGGTTCAGCGCCAGCACACCCAGGCTGGCCAGCGCGATCGCCGCCAGCGTCGCGGGCGCAGGCCGCTCGCCCAGCGCCAGCACCGCGAACAGCGCCGCCACCGCCGGCAGCGTGCCGGTCAGCACGCCGGCATCGGCCGCACTCACCCAGGCCAGGCCCTTGATCAGCAACACCGTGTAGCCGACGCTGCCGGCACCGGCCTGCAGCCACAGCAGGACCTGGTCGTGCCGGTCGGGGCGCGGCAGCGCCAGGCCGCGCCAACGCAGCAGGCCCAGCAACAGCGGCAGCGCGAGCGCAAAACGCAGCGCGGTGGCCGCGAACGGCGGAGCCCCCGCCGCGATCAGCTTGCTGACCACCACCGTGCTGCCCACCAGCAGCATCGCCAGCCCGGCATAGGCCTGGCCCTTGCGTTCATCCACCATCATCGCGCCCTCCAAAGGCTCAGATGCTGGCGGACGGATGGCGCGCGGTCTTGAACGAAATTGCAGCGCGGTAGGCGCCGGGCGTGAAACCCAGGCAGCGCACAAAGGCCCGGTGCATATGGCTCTGGTCGGCAAAGCCGGCCGCGCCCGCCGCCTCGGCCAGGCCCGTGCCGCGCGCGATCAGGCGGCGCGCCAGCGCCAGCCGGTGCTGCAGCAGATAGGCGTGCGGCGGCAGGCCATAGGCGCGCGCGAAACTGCGCAGCAGCTGGTAGCGGCTGAGGCCGCTGGCCTGCGCCAGCTCGTCCAGCCCCGGCGCGCGCTGCGGATCGGCCAGCAGGCGCTCGCGCGCACGCGCCATTGCAAGCGGGGCCGCGGCGCGCGAGTGCTGCGCCATAGCGCCACAGGCCGGCAGCAGCTGGGCCAGGCTCTCCAGCAACAGGGTCTCCAGCAGCAGGGCCGAGGGCGCACCGCCCTGCTCCATCGCCATGAAGAGGCGCTGCAGCGCGCGGCGCAGGCCGGCATGGGCCAGCACCGGCGGCGTCAGCGGCACCTCGCCCAGCTGCGGCCGCAGCGCCGCGCCGCAGGCCTCGAACAGCGCCGGCTCCAGGTAGAGCATGCGCCATTGCCGGCCCTGCGCATCGAGCGCCCGGCCGTCGTGCACCTCGCCCGGATTCACCGTGATGAGCTCGCCCGCCCGCGCCTCGACCGGCCCGCGCCCGCTCGCCGAGCGCTGGCCGCCGTGCTCGATCAGGCCGATGCCATGCTGGTCGTGGCTGTGGCGCGGATAGCTGCGCGCGCCGCTCATCTGCAGCACCAGGCAACCCGGCAGGGGTGAAGGCAGCACGCGCCGCAGCTCTTGGAAGGCCATCGCGCCAGCATGCCAGCCGCCGGGCGTGCTGCCATTTGTCAGGGCGCCGCAAGACTTGACCCCGGGCAGCGGCCCACAGCGGCCTGTTCATCGATGTTTTCCCTGGTGCACGCTCAGAGCGCCCTGTTTATCGGCCACAATACGCACCGCCCGGAGCAATCGGGCTCAACCCAAAGTCATACTCGAATGAACAAGACCGAACTGATCGAACACCTGGCCTCCAAGCACGAGCTGACCAAGGCCGAAGCTGGCCGCATCCTCGAGACCCTGCTGGACGCCGTGGTCACCACGGTGAAGAAGGGCGGCGCCGTTTCCATCCCCGGCTTCGGCTCCTTCAAGCAACACGCACGTGCCGCGCGCACCGGCGTGAACCCCAGCACCGGCGACAAGATCAAGATCGCTGCTGCCAAGCTGCCCAAGTTCACCCCGGGCGCCGGCTTCAAGGCCGCCGTGGACCCCAAGGCCGCCGCTCGCAAGGCTGCCAAGGCCGAAGCCAAGCCTGCCAAGGCCGCTGCCAAGCCTGCCAAAAAGGCCGCCAAGAAGTAATCGCAATGCAGGCCGCCAGGCCTGCCGCTTGCGCACGAGAGCCCGCCAGACCCTGGGTCTGCCGGGCTTTTCCTTTGGCCTTACAGTGAAGGCCTGACCGCCCCGACCCGCCATGTCTGCCAGCTCCCTGCGCGTGCTCTCGCTCATCCCACCGATGACGCAGCTCAACACGCCCTACCCCTCCACCGCCTACCTGACCGGCTTTCTACGCTCGCGCGGCGTGCCGGCCACGCAGCAAGACCTGGCCCTGGGCCTGGTGCTCAAGCTGTTCTCGCGCGCGGGGCTGCAGGCGATGCGCACGCGCGTGCAGGCCCTGCCGGCGGCGCGCCAGACCCAGCAACTGCAGAACTTCGAGGCCCAGTTCGAGCGCTACCTGGCCACCATCGCGCCCACCATCGCCTTTCTGCAGGGCGGCGACCCGACGCTGGCGCACCGCATCAACACGCGCCAGTTCCTGCCCGAGGGCAAGCGCTTCGAGACCATCGATGCCTACCTGGCCGAGGACGGCGAGGACCCGCTGGCCTGGGCCTTCGGCGCGCTGGGCCTGCAGGACCGCGCCCGCCACCTGGCCACGCTTTACCTGAACGACCTCGCCGACGTGCTGCGCGAGGCGATCGACGAGCGCTTCGAGTTCGTGCGCTATGCCGAGCGCCTGGCCACCGCCCAGCCCAGCTTCGATCCGCTGGCCGAGGCGCTGGCGGCGCCGCCCAATCTGGTGGACGAGACGCTCGCCGCGCTGACGCTGGAGGCCGTGGCCAGACATGCGCCGCAGCTGGTGCTGCTGTCGGTGCCCTTCCCCGGCGCGGTGTATGCCGCGCTGCGCATCGCCCAGACCATCCGCGCCGCCCACCCCGAGATCAAGCTGGTACTGGGCGGCGGCTTCGTCAACACCGAGCTGCGCGAGCTGGCCGAGCCGCGCCTGTTCGACCATGTCGACTTCATCACCCTGGACGCCGGCGAACGCCCGCTGCTGGCCTTGCTGGAGCATTTGCAGGGCCAGCGCTCGCAACAGCGCCTGGTACGCACCTTCGTGCGTGTCGATGGCGCGGTGAAGTACATCAACTTCGTCGAGCCCGACATTCCCTTCGACGCGGTGGGCACGCCCACCTGGGACGGCCTGCCGCTGGGCCAGTACCTGTCGCTGCTGGACATGCTCAATCCGATGAACCGGCTGTGGAGCGACGGGCGCTGGAACAAGCTCACCGTGGCGCACGGCTGCTACTGGAAGAAGTGCAGCTTCTGCGACGTCAGCCTGGACTACATCTCGCGCTACGAGGCCGCCTCGGCCACCACCCTGGTGGACCGGGTCGAGGCCATCGTGGCCGAGACCGGCCAGACCGGCTTCCACTTCGTCGACGAGGCCGCACCGCCCAAGGCGCTGAAGGCCTTCGCTGCCGAGCTGCAGCGGCGCGGCACCAGCATCTCCTGGTGGGGCAATATCCGCTTTGAGAAGACCTTCACGCCCGAGATCTGCCAGCAGCTGGCCGACAGCGGCTGCATCGCGATCTCGGGCGGCCTGGAGGTGGCCTCCGACCGGCTGCTGCAGCTGATGAAGAAGGGCGTGTCGGTCGAGCAGGTGGCGCGCGTCACCAAGGGCTTTGCCGATGCCGGCATCCTGGTGCATGCCTACCTGATGTACGGCTTCCCGACCCAGACGGTGCAGGACACGGTGGACGCGCTCGAGTATGTGCGCCAGTTGTTCGAGAACGGCTGCATCCACAGCGGCTTCTTCCACCGCTTCGCCTGCACCGTGCACTCGCCGGTGGGCATGCACCCCGAGGCCTATGGCGTGCAGCTGCGGCCGCTGCCGCCGGGCACCTTTGCCAAGAACGACGTTGGCTTCATCGACCCGACCGGGGTGGACCACGATCTGCTGGGCAAGGGCCTCAAGAAGGCGATCTACAACTTCATGCACGGCATCGGCGTGGACGAGGATGTGCGCAGCTGGTTCCCCACCAAGGTGCCGCGCACGACCGTGCCGCGCCACAAGATCGCGCGGGCCTTGGCTTAAGGCAGCAGCCGCTCCCAGATCGGCCCACCGTCGTCGATGCGCAAATGGCTGCTGGCGGCAAATCCCTGCGCCCGCAGTGCGACCATGGCCGCCTGGCCCGCCTCCCCCACCTCACCGGCGGCGGCCTGAGCCGCCTCGCTGAGGAAGGAAAGGTAGAGAGTCTGGCGCGGCAGCAGTGCCGCGAGGTGGCTGCGCCAGGCCTCACCCAGGCGCGCCGCGGCCTCGGCCGCGTCGCCCACGTAGAAGAAGGCGCCCAGGCCCTGCCAGAACGGCGATGCCCCCTGCGCATCGCGCAAGCCGCCCAGCTCCACCACCAGGCGCGTACCGAAGGCCTCGCGCGCATCGGCGATACGGGCCAGTGCCGCCTCGATCAGCAGCCCGAACGCCACATCGGGATCGTGCAAGCCGGGTGCGCAAGCCAGGTCCGCCAGCTCACTCTCGCCGGTATGGTCGTTGCCCAGCAGCAGCGTGGCCTGGCACTGGAACAAGCCCAGCTCCTGCGCGGCGTGCACGGCGCGGCCCAGGTGGTAGCTGTAGCGCGGCAGGTCCAGACCCAAGCGTGCGCGCAACCGCAGGCAGGCATGCGGCCGCTCGTCGGCGTCGGCCAGCAGCAGCCATTGTTCGCCCTGCGCGAGCGCGGGCTGCACCAGCGCGCCGGTTTGATTGCGCCATTGCGCCAACACGGCGGCGTCGCTGGCTTCGCGCCAGGGGCGCAGGTGCAGCGCGTTCATGCGGCCCTCCCGGCGTCCGGCCACAGCGGTGAGGCGCTGAGCCTGGCACCATTCATCGCGCCGAGGCGCTGCGCCGCCTCATGACCGGGAGCCAGGTCTTGCGTGCCGGGCGGCAGTTGCGCCAGCACCGCGGCGAACTGCTCGCGCTGAGGCCTGACGAGCAGATGCCAGGCGCCCTCGCCCTGGCCTATGCCGCCCTCGCGCACGCGCAGCTCGCGCGCAAGGCGCACGCTGCGCAGCAGGGCCAGGCTGGCTTCCACGGTCGGGCCGCCATCGAAGATGTCCACATAGGTGTCGGCATCGAAACCCTCGTCCAGCAGGATGGAGAAGGGCAGCTCGCCCACCGGATGCAGCTGGCCGATGGCCCATTGCGCCGCCTCGGGCAGCAGCGGCACATAGATCGGTGAATGCGGCATCAGGTCGGCGATGAAGGCCTTGCTGCGGCCACCGGTGACGGCCTCGGCCTGCGGGTAGTCCATATTGAAGAAACGCCGGCCCACCGCGTCCCAGAACGGGCTCTGCCCGGCCGCGTTGGACAGCCCCGGGCTTTCCGCCGCAATGCGCTCGTTGAAACGCTCGGCACAGGCCTGGATGAAGAGCAGGCGCGCTCGCGACAGCAGCTGCGCCGCCGGGCCTTGCTCATAGGCCGGCTCCAGGTAGAAGGAGGTCAGCAAGGTGTAGCCGGTCAGGTCGTGGCAGAGATGCAGGGTGTGCATGCGCTGGCTCACGCCCAGCGCCGCCGAGGCGTGCACGACGAACTCGTTGCGGTAGCTGTAGAAGCGATCGTGGAAACCGGCACTGGCGGCGATGCCGCTGCTGCCCACCACCCGGCCGACGCTGCGGTCCTCCAGCACGAACAGATAGGTTTCCTCGCCGCTGGCGGCATCGCGACTGGCAAAGGCCTGCAAGGAGCGCGCAATGCGCTCGGCCAGCTTGTCGCGGTCATGCGGCAGCGAGCTGATGCCATGCTCGCTGGCCGCGGCAATGCGCTCCAGGGCCGGCAGGTCGCTCATGGCCACGGGCCTGAGCAGGAGGTCGAGGGGGCTGGTCATGGTGTGCTGTCTTTCGGCGCGCTCAACTCGCGCCAGGCCGCCGCCCGCTGGCTGCGCTCGTCGCGCGGCGTGTTGCCGAACAGGGACTTGTAGGCATGGGAGAAATGCGGCCCCGAGGAAAAGCCACAGGACAGTCCGATCTGCAGTATCGATTGGCTGGATTGTTGCAGCAGCCGCCGTGCGCGCTGCAGGCGCAGCTCGACGTAGTAGCGCGAAGGCAGCGCGTCCAGATACTGCTTGAAAAGCCGCTCCAGCTGGCGCCTCGACACCCCCACCAGGCGGGCCACCTCCTCGGTGGGCAGGGGCTCGGCGAGGTTGGCTTCCATCAGCGCCAACGCCTCGGCCAGCTTGGGGCTGCCGCTGCCCAGGCGTTCGGAGACGGCGACGCGCTGGCGCTCGCCGCCCGCGCGCGCGCGCTCCAGCCCGAGCAGCGGGGTCAGCTCCTGGCCCAGGCGCTCGCCATGCAGGCGGCTCAGCCAGGCCAGCATCAGATCCAGGCTGGCGGTGCCACCGGCGCAGCTCAGGCGCAAGGCCTGAGCCTCGCCACTGATCTCCCAGACGTGGCGCGTCCACACCACCGCCGGGTGGGCGCTCATCAGGGCGTCAGCCAGGGGCCAGTCGACAGTGGCGCGCTGGCCGTCCAGCAGGCCGGCTGCCGCCAGCAGGGCGGCACCGCCGTCCACCCCGCCCAGGGTGCAGCCGGC
Source organism: Roseateles sp. FW301-B2 (assembly GCF_058788955.1). Taxonomy (NCBI): domain Bacteria; kingdom Pseudomonadati; phylum Pseudomonadota; class Betaproteobacteria; order Burkholderiales; family Sphaerotilaceae; genus Roseateles; species Roseateles sp. FW301-B2. Next base: position 48,680 of record NZ_JBYTBE010000017.1, on the reverse strand, counting down.
ATCGGCGAGCTGGCGCCAGGCCAGCAACTGCGCAGGCAGCAGCGGTGCACCCTCGCCGGCCACCACGAAAAGGGCATGCCAGGCCCGCTGCTCATCCAGCGGCTCGGTCTGCAGCAGGCTGCCGTTGGCCGCGGCCACCGGGCCGCCCTGGAGCGAGACCGCATGGGCCTGGTATGCCACCTCGTTCTGCAACTCGTTGGCGAGCTGCAGCGCGTCCAGCACGCCACTGGCCGCCAGCATGGAAAAGCCAGGCAGCAGCAGAACGGCACAGGGGCGGGACGGCAGGCTCACGGGTGCACTGTACTCAACGCCAGCCGATCAGCGAGGGCACGGCCAGCAGCCCCAGCGCCATCAGCAGATAGGCCAGCTGCAGCGGCAGCATCCAGCGCGCCCATTTGCTCCAGGGCACGCCGGCCAGCGCCAGCACACCGACGGTGATGCCCGAGGTCGGGATCACCGGCGTGGTGAGCTCGCCCAACTGGAAGGCCAGGATGGCGGTCTGGCGGCTCACCCCCACCAGGTCCGCCAGGGGCGCCATGATGGGCATGGTGAGCGCGGCCTGTCCGGTGCCCGAGTGGATGAAGAAGTTGATCACCGACTGGATCAGGAACATCTTCTGCGCCGCGATGATGGGGCTGGCTGAAGCCACGAAGGGCGTCAGCGCGTGCAGCAAGGTGTCGATGATCTGGCCCTCGCGCATCAGGATCACCGTGCCCTTGGCCAGTGCGATCACCAGCGCGGTACTGACCAGGTCCTTGGCGCCATGCATGAAGGCGGCCACCCAGGCGTCGGGCTGCAGGCGCCCCACCAGCCCGACCAGCAGGGCCATCACCAGGAACAGCGCCGCGATCTCCTCGATGTACCAGTTGAAGCGGATCACGCCGAAGATCATTGTGGCCAGCGTGGCCACGAAGATCAGCAGCACCAGCTTGTGCGTGAGGCGCATGCCGGCAAAGTTCTCGAAGCCCGCCAGGTCGAACTCGCGGCGGCGCGCCTGATCCTGCTCAAAACAGGGGCTGAGCTCGGGCTGGCGCCGGATGCGCGCCGCGTACCACATCAGGAAGGCGATGGTGACGGCGGTGGCCACCAGCCAGACCAGCAGTCGGTAGCCGATGCCCGAGAACAGGGGCACGCCGGCAATGCCCTGGGCCACGCCCACGTTGAAGGGATTGAGAAAGGCGGAGGCAAAGCCGATCTGCGAGCCGACGAAGGGAATCGCGATGCCCACGATGCTGTCGTACCTGAGCGCCAGCGCCAGCGGGATGAAGATCAACACGAACGGGATGGCCTCCTCGGCCATGCCGAAGGTGGCGCCGCCCAGCGAGAACAGCACCACGAACACCGGGATCAGCGCCGCCCGCACCAAGGGAGAGCGGGTATGGGCCTTGGCGACCGACTTGATCATCGCGTCGATCGCCTCGGTCTTCTGCAGCACCGCGAAGGCCCCGCCCACGATGAGCACGAAGCCGATGATCAGCGCCGCCTCCACAAAGCCCTTGATGGGCGCCATCATCAGCGCCACCGGGCCCTGCGGCCGCCCTTCGATGGCATGGAAGGAGCCCGGCACGATCAGCTTCTTGCCGTCCACCAGCTGGGTGTCGAACTGGCCGCCGGGCACCAGCCAGGTGGCCAGGGCAATCAGCGCCAGCAGGCTGAACAGCAGCACAAAGGTATTGGGGAACTTGAGCTTCATGAGGGTGTCTCAGAGCGAGAGCAGCTTGCCGCTGCGATAGGCCTGCTGGCCGGCGATCTTGGCCACGCGCATGCCGCGTGAGGCATAGCGCCTGGCCACGCGGGCGAACAGGGTGCCGGTGACACCGGCCAGCAGCGGCGTGGTCTGATCGGTGAGAGGGTCCAGCAGCTCGGCGATCGGCTCGCCAGCCTGCACCGCATCACCCGGCGCTTTGAGGAACACCAGCAAGCCGCTGTGGGGCGCGGCGATGGGCTCGACGCCCTCCAGCGGCGTGGCCTCGCAGAGCGCTGCCGGCAGGGGCGCGGCGCGGCCGTCGACCAGGCCCTCGTACCGCAACCATTCAATCAGGGCCCCGGCATCGCGTGCCGCCAGCCCGTGCTCGACCTCAACCTCGCCGCGCAGCTCCACGGTGGCCGCAAAGCAGGCCTGCGCGATCGGAAAGCGCCCCGCGAAGTGGGCGCCGAGCTCCCACCAGATGCGCGCCACCGTCTCGTCAAAGGGATCGTCCCCGGACGCGGTGCAGGTCAGCAACGCCTGCGCACCGAGGTAACGTGCCAGCGGCGCGGCCTGCGCGGCCAGCGGCGTGCCGGTATAGAGGTGCAGCACCGCCTGGTTGTCGCAGTGCAGGTCCAGCACGATGTCGGCATCCATGGCCAGGCATTGCAGGCGCTGCTTGAGCGCCTCGGTCTCGGTGGCGGGCTGCCAGGCCTGCAGCAGCTGCATGGCGGTGCCGCGAATCAAGACCGTGTTGCTCGCCACGTCGGGGCCCAGCCGCGGCTCCAGCAAGGGAATCAGCGCGGCCGTCAGCGACTTGTAGTGCCGGTTGAAGTTGAGCCCGGTGCTGAGGTCGAAGCGTCCCAGGCTCGCGCCTTGCAGATCCTGGGCCAGGCCGATGGGGTTGGCCATCGGCACCAGCACGATCTCGCCGCGCAGCTGGCCGGCCGCCTCCAGCGCCTCCAGCTGACGCCGCAGATGCTGCGCCACCAGCATGGCCGGGACCTCGTCGGCATGCAGAGAGGCCTGCAGATAGGCCTTCTTGCCGGCGGCGCCGCGGCTGCCGAAATGCAGGCTGCGCAGGGTGCGGGTGGTGCCGGCACTGAAGTCCGGGAGTGCATGCAGCACGGTTCTCATGGGGGCGATCCTTTGGAAAGGGGGCGCGGCTGCTCCCACCGGCCGCATGCGGCAGCCGGCAGCGCAAGGCGGAAAAGTTCAGCGCGCGGCCGGGCGCAGCGGGGTATAGAGCGGTTGCGCGAACTGCACGGGCATCACGTCCAGCCGCATATTGAGCACCGTGTAGTCCTCGCCACCGAAGGCGCTGGTGGCCCAGCCCACCGTGCCCGCGCCCTTGTAGAGGCGGAATTCAAAGCCCAGCTCGGGCCGCTCGTTGCCGGCACGGACGCGCACATCCGCCGCCAGGCCGCGCAGCTCGGCATGCGGGCTGTCGATCAGATGCGCCATCGCATTTACGATGGTGGTGTCGCCCAGCATGTCCATGTAGAAGGGCTCGTTGCTGTAATAGGGCTTGAAGTCGGGCGCGGCCGGGTCGATGCGCGGCTCACGCTGTTTCAGCGGCGAGGGCGTCGTGACACCGGTCTTGAGGTCGTGACGGTCGCCCCGGTCCAGGTAGCTCAGGCGTGCGCCCTGGAGGTTGAAGGCCCCCAGCGTCGCATCGCTGCTGGCCTCGCCCAGGTCCACCAGCAACGCGCCCTTGGCGCCGATCACTTCCACGTCCTTGCCACGTATCACGGCCGCGCTGTTCTCATCCACCCCCAAGCCCAGCTTGTAGCCCTTGGCCAGCATCATCGGCAGCATGCGACCGACGCGGCCACGCTTGAGGAAGTGCTGGTCGATGAAGAGCGCGGGGCCGACAAAGCCGAGGCCGCGGTCGACTTCCCTGCCCTCGCGCAGCTGCCCCTTGAGGACCTGCAGATTGTCCTGCGCGTCGCGGAACATCTGCTCGCTCATGATGGCCGCGCCGGCGCTGGTACCGGCCACCACACCGCCGCCGCGGTAGACCTGCCAGATCGCCTTCAGCATCTCGGTGGGCTGCCCCTGGGGCTGCAAGGTGTCCACGATCAGTTCCTGCGCGCCGCCCGAGAAGAACACCCCCTTGGCACTGGCGATGCGTGCGATCAGGGCGGGATCCTGCAGGTTCTTCTGCAGGTCCGCACCCTTGAGCTTGGGCGCCACCGGAATCGCCTCGGCCACCGCACCCTGGCGTTCCAGCGCATCCACGATCAAGGCCGCCGCGCGCGCCGGATTGCCCGCGGCGGTGGCCAGCACGGCAAAGCGCGCGCCCCGCCCACCGGCCTCATCGACGATGCGCTTCCACACCGCGTCGTTATCGAACTTGAGCGCGCCGCCAATGGCGATGGCGGTCTGCGCCTGTGCGGATGCACAGGCGCCGGCACACAGCAGGGCCGCACTCAGGCGCACTGCGTTGGCCAGGGTGGTCTTGGATTTCGTCGTCATGGCCGAGATCTTGTCAGCTGCCGCCCGCCCTGCCCAGCGGGTAAGGCCCGGCCAAGCCGTGTCCTGCGCGCATTCGGCAATTGCATGTCGCATCCATGTAAGGCCGGCCCATGCTGCCTCTGCGGGGTTTATATGCATGCGACGCGCATTTATGCCGAAGCGACCGCTGCGCCGAAACCCCATAGGCAAGTGCTTCGGCCCGCTCCTAGAGTCGCCTCCAGTTTCTTCCCTCCCCATCACCACTCCGAGGCCCTCATGTCCCGATTCAAACTGCAACACCTGGCCCAGGCCAGCCTGATGCTGATCGCCACCCAGACCCTGCATGCCCAGGAAGCGCAACTGCAACGCGTGGAGATCACCGGCTCCAGCATCAAGCGCATCGAAGGCGAAGGCTCGCTGCCGGTGCAGGTGATCAAGCGCGACGACATCGACAAGAGCGGTGTCACCACCGCCGCCGAATTGCTCAAGAGCATCAGCGCCAATACCGCACCGCTGAGCGACGGCGCCAGCATCACCGATGGCACTTCGGGCCAGCGCGGCTTCAACGGCGCCAACCTGCGCGGCATTGGCGTCTCCAGCACCCTGGTGCTGCTGAACGGCCGGCGCCTGGCCAACTTCGCTTCGCCCGGCGACAACGCCGGTGTCGACCTGAACAACATCCCGGCCGGTGCCATCCAGCGCGTGGAAGTGCTGAAGGACGGTGCCTCGGCCATCTACGGCACCGACGCGATCGGCGGCGTGATCAACTTCATCACCCGCAAGGACTACCAGGGCGTGGAACTCGGTGCCTACGCCAGCGGCACGCAGGAAGGCGGCGCCGGCAAACGCACCGCCAGCCTCAGCGCCGGCACCGGCGACCTGAACAGGGACCGCTTCAATGTATTCGGCGTGCTGGACGTGCAGCAGCTCGACGCGTTGCGCTCCAGCCAGCGCCAATTCATCCAGGAGCGCCCGCTGGCCAGCACCCTGCCGGCCCTGATGTCCAGCAACACCTTCCCGGCCAATATCGACATCAGCTCCTCGCAGCGCAACGCGCTCATCGCCGCGGGCGTGCTGCCAGCGGGCAGCACGCGCACCCGCATCAATCCGGCCAACCCGGCCTGCAACACGCTCACCGATGCCACCGTGTTCGCACCCACCGGCCCGGGCGGCCCGCTGGCTTGCAGCTACGACTACATGAAGGACACGGAGATCTATCCGGAGGCGCAGAAACTCGGCTTCATCGGCCGCGCCACCTTCCAGGCCAGCGAGGATCTGCAGCTGTTCGCGGAACTGGTGCAGTCGCATGCCGAGAGCCGCTATGTGCTGAGCCCCAACCCGCAGCGCATTCGCAGCCTGCCGGTGGCGCTGCTGCCCGAGAAGTACCGCACGGTGCTGAGCGCGCCCGGCCTGCCGTCCACGTTCAGCGGCATCCGCTACCGCATGAGCGAGGCCGGCAACCGTACCAACGAGGTCAGCAGCGACGCGCAGCGCCTGGTAGTGGGCGGCAACGCCAGCTTTGCGGGCTGGGACCTGGACTTCGGCATCGCCCGCGCCCAGAACCACGCCATCGACAAGTACGTGGATGGCTATGTGCTGTTCAAGGAGTTCGACGCGGGCGTGCGCGCCGGCACCATCAACCCCTGGGCGCCATCCAGCCAGGCCGGCAAGGACCTGATCAGCAGCATCAAGGTCAACGATGAAGCCCGCAAGGCCAAGGGCGTGACCACCTCCATCGATGCCAAGGCCTCGCGCAGCCTGATGACGCTGGCGGGCGGCGATCTGGCGATCGCCGTCGGTGCCGAGTTCCGCAAGGAAAACACCAGCTTCACGCCCTCCGCGCTGCTGGTGGACAACAAGATCGCTGGTGACCGCGACACCGGGCTGGCCGCGGGTTCAACCACCGACTTGAAGGCCACCGACGACAGCCGCAAGGTGGCCTCGGCCTTCACCGAGTTGAACGCACCCCTCAGCAAGGAACTGGAAGTGCAGGCCGCGCTGCGCTACGACCGTTACAGCGAGGTGGGCTCCACCACCAACCCCAAGCTGGGCGTGCGCTGGCAACCGGAGAAGACGGTGCTGCTGCGCGGCTCGGTGGGCACGGGCTTCCGCGCGCCCTCACTGGCTGATCTGAAGCGGCCCACCACCTTCGGCTCGGCCTCCAGCTTCCTGACCGACCCGCAATGCGTAAAGCAGGAGGGCTCGATCGATCTGTGTACCGACCAATGGGCCGTGGAGCGCCGCTCCAACCCGAATCTCAAGCCCGAGAAGTCGCGCCAGTTCAGCTTCGGCCTGATCTTTGAGCCGGCACGCGATCTGAGCTTCAGCGTGGACTACTGGAACATCCGCAAGACCGATGTGATCAGCACGCTGGGCGAGCAGATCATCGTGGACAGCCCCGAGAAGTACAACGGCAAATACATCCAGCGCGATGCCGATGGTTTCATCACCAACATCCTGCTGCAAAAAGAAAACCAAGGGGTGTTGAAGACCGACGGGCTGGATCTGGGCTTCGACTGGCGGAGCGCCAAGGGCGAATTCGGCCGCTTCAGCGCCGGCCTCTCCGGCACGCTGATCCTGCACTACGACCGCCAGTTCGGCCCGCAAGAGCCCTACCGCAGCAACCTGGGTGTGTTCCTGAACGACCAGGTGGTGCAGAAGTGGCGCCACCGCATGAACTTTGGCTGGGACTTCGGACCCTATGGCCTGACCCTGAGCAACCAGTATTCGTCGAGCTACACCGACCAGAACACCACCTACGACCCGAGCAGCGACACCTTGCTGCCCTCACGCACGGTGAAAGCCTATTCACTGTGGGATCTGACGGGAAGCTGGAACGTGAGCAAGCAGTTGAAGCTGCGCGCCGGCGTGCTGAACCTGTTCAACACCGCGCCGCCCTTCTCCAACCAAGCCTACTACTTCCTGGCCACCTACGACCCGACCTACACCGATCCGAAGGGCCGCAGCGCCTTCGTGAGCCTGAACTACAGCTTCAACTGAGCGGCTGTGCAAGCGCCGGCAGCCATGCCGGCGCTGCCGGGCCCGGCCTTACTGGCCGGCGCCCATGCCCTGCGGGCGCTCGCGCATCGATTCGGCAAAGGCTTCCTTGCTGACCTTGGTGATGCTCTCGGCGTTGGACTTGCGCGGGATGCGCGAGCCGGTGGTGTAGCTCTTGTCGTCGGGATCGCTGGTGCGCGCGCTGCTCTTCTCGCCCTCGGGCGAAGGGGTGCTGGCGCAGCCAGCCATGACAGCGACGGACAAAACAGCGCACAGGCACGCACCGGCGTGCTTCAGATAGTTCATGGGGATCTCCCTTTTGGAAACAATGGAGGCGGCGGTGGCCGCCATGGATCGGCGCGCTGCTGCGCGCTCTTGTAAGAACTCTTGCAAGAAATTCAGTTGCCCACGCGATGCGGCATCTTGTGGTCCATGGTGTCGTCCTTGTAGGCGTCGCGGCTGACGCCCTTGACATGCTCGGCACCGTACCACTCGGAACGCGCCAGGCGCGAGCCGGTGATGAAGGTCTTGGGCTTCTCACGCCCGTCTGCCGATGCGGCCGCCGCGGCCTCGGGGGCTTGCGCGGGCGCGCTGGCGCAACCCGGCAGCATGAGGCCGGCCGCCAGACTCAGGAAACTCAGTGACAGGATACGGGTCGTGTTCATATGCAGCCTCGTTGTGTGAAACCAGTCGGACCACCTGGATGCGCGCATTCTGACGGCCCCGGCGCCGCGGCGCCAGTGCCACCCGCCATCGGGAAACCCCCTGTTCGAAGGCTTGCCCGCGCGCCCACCCAGCTCAGGGCGTTATGCCCAGCTCGCCCACCATGCGGTTCACCAGGGCCCTGAGGCCGTCGAGCTCGGCGCGCAAGGCCTTCTGCTCTTCGCGCAGCTGGTGCAGTTCGTCGTCGTCGCGGGGCGGCGCCGCGCCGGCGGCCGCCTCGATGTAGACGGGCTCGCCGCACAGCAGATGGGCCCAGCGCTGCTCGCGCGCGCCGGGCGCGCGCGGCAGCCTCTGCACCAGGGGCGGCTGGCGTTCCACCAGTTCCTCCAGAAAACCGTCCACCGAGGAGATGTCGGCAAAGCGGTGCAGGCGTTCGGTGTTCGCACGCAGCTCGGCCGAGGTCTGCGGGCCGCGCAGCATCAGCAGCGTCAGCAGCGCCTCGGCCTGGCCGGGCACGCCCAGCACGCGGCGCAGATTGTGCTCGTAGCGCAGCACGCGACTGCCGCTCACATTGTTCACCAGGCTCATGCCGCGCAGCTCGTCCAGCGCCAGCAGCACCTCCGATTCCGCCGCGTTCATGACCGGCTCGCGTGCGGTCTTCTGGTTGCAGCCCAGGGTCAGGGCGTTCAGCGAGAGCGGATAGCTGTCCGGCACGGTGTGCTGTTTTTCCACCAGCACGGCCAGCACGCGCGCTTCCAGCGCGCTCAGGGTTCGCAGCGACATCGGCTCAGACTCCGAAGCCGTCGTCGGCCTGTATCACCGCGCCGTTGATGAAGTGGCTTTCGTTGGCGCACAGCATCAGCAAGGTGGTGTCGAGGTCGCGCGGATGGCCGACGCGCTTGCGCGGCAGCAGCTCCACCAGCTTCTTGCCCTGCTCGCTGCCCCAGTGGTGGTGGTTGATCTCGGTGTCGATATAGCCCGGGCAGATCGCATTCACATTGATGCCGTACTTGCCCCATTCCAGCGCCATCGCGCGCGTCATGTGGATCACCGCGGCCTTGCTCATCGAGTACACGCCGATCTGGCTCAGCACGCGCAGGCCGGCCATCGACGCGATGTTGACGATGCGCCCGCCGGTGAAGGTGCCCGGCGCGGCGCCGCGCGCGCGCGCCAGCATGCGCTTGCCCACCTCCTGCGCCACGAAGAAGGCGCCGCGCACATTCGTGTCCATCACGAAGTCGTAGTCGTTGGGGCTCACGTCGGTGAGCTTCTGCGTGGTGCTGACACCCGAGTTGTTGATGAGGATGTCGATCGTGCCCATCTCGGTCTCGGCATGGGCGACGGCGGACTTGATGCTGTCCAGATCGGTGACGTCGAGTGCCACCACATGGGCGTCGCCACCACCCGCCTCGATCTCGGCACGCAGGGTCTTGAGGCGCTCGACGCGCCGGCCCGCCAGCACCACGCCGGCGCCGGCCTTGGAAAGCGTCTTGGCGAACTGCGCGCCCAGGCCGCTGGATGCGCCCGTCACCAGGGCCACGCGGCCCGCGAGATCGATGCTGTAGCTCATGTCTTGTCCTTTGCAATCCTGCTGGGAACGATAGCACGCGAGCCCGCGCCAACGCTGTCGCGCGGGCGCCGCCGCCCGCCGTGCACAGCGTCGCGGACCAGACAGCCTAGACCGCCAACTCTAGGCAAAAATAGCACGATCGTTCTATTTGAACTGCAGGCCCGTAGAATCCGCCGCAAACCGGTAAATGCCGGCGCCAAGTCCTCACTCAAAAAATCCAAGGATTCCCCATGAGCTCTTCCGATCTGCTCGCCGAATACGGCCCACGCGAAAGCATGGAATACGACGTGGTGATCGTCGGCGCCGGCCCCGCCGGACTGGCGACGGCGATCCGGCTCAAGCAGCTGGCCGCCGAGCAGTCCAAGGAGATCTCGGTGGTGGTGCTGGAGAAGGGCTCGGAGCCCGGCGCCCACATCCTCTCGGGCGCGGTGATGGACCCGATCGCGCTCAACGAGCTGTTCCCGAACTGGAAGGAGCTGGGCGCGCCCGTGAACCAGGCGGTCACCGGCGACGACATCCTGTTCCTGAGCGAAACCGGCTCGCGCAGCACGCCGCAATGGCTGATCCCCGAGTGCTTCCACAACGAGGGCAACTACGTCATCTCGCTGGGCGCACTGACCAAGTGGCTGGGCGAGCAGGCGGAAGCCCTGGGCGTGGAAATCTTCCCCGGCTTCACCGCCGCCGAGGTGCTGTACGACGACAAGGGCGCGGTGCGCGGCGTGGCCACCGGCAATCTGGGCATTGGCAAGGACGGCAAGCCCAATGACAGCTTCCAGCTGGGCATGGAGTTGCTCGGCAAGTACACCGTGTTTGCCGAGGGTGCGCGCGGCCATCTGGGCAAGCAGCTGATCGCCAAGTACCAGCTCGACGCCGGCCGCGATGCGCAGAGCTGGGCCATCGGCATCAAGGAGCTGTGGGAGATCCCGGCCGACCGGGCCAAGCCCGGCTATGTGCTGCACACCGCCGGCTGGCCGATCGCAGACGAGAGCTTCGGCGGCGGCTTCCTCTACCACCTGGAAGGCAACAAGGTCACGCTGGGCTTTGTGCTGGGTCTCAATTACGAGAACCCCTGGATGAGCCCCTTCGAGGAAATGCAGCGCTGGAAGACCCACCCGGACGTGCGCAAGCACATCGAGGGCGGCAAGCGCATCGGCTACGGCGCACGCGCCATCAACAACGGCGGCCTGCAGGCCCTGCCCAAGCAGGTGTTCCCGGGTGGCGCCCTGGTGGGTTGCGACGCCGGCTACCTGAACGCCTCGCGCATCAAGGGCAGCCATGCCGCCATCAAGACCGGCATGCTGGCCGCCGAGGCCGCCTTCGAGGCCGTGCAGGCCGGCCGCGCACAGGATGAGCTCGCCGCCTACCCGGCCGCCTTCGAGCGCAGCTGGCTGCACGCCGAGCTGCAAGCCACCAAGAACTTCAAGCTCTGGTTCAAGCACGGCAAGCTGGTCGGCAATCTGATGACTGGCATCGAGCAATGGCTGCTGCCCAAGCTGGGCGTGAAGGTGCCGCCCTGGACCCTGCACAACAGCAAGCCCGACCACCTGGCGCTGCGCCCGGCGGCCGAGATGCCCAAGATCGAGTACCCCAAGCCCGATGGCAAGCTGAGCTTCGACCGCCTCTCCTCGGTGTTCATCTCCAACACCAACCATGAGGAGAACCAGCCGGCGCACCTGACGCTCAAGGACGCCTCGGTGCCGGTGGCCATCAACCTCGCCAAGTACGCCGGCCCCGAGAGCCGCTACTGCCCGGCCGGGGTGTACGAATTCGTGAAGAACGACGACAACAGCGACCGCCTGCAGATCAATGCGCAGAACTGCGTGCACTGCAAGACCTGCGACATCAAGGACCCGACGCAGAACATCGTCTGGGTCACGCCCGAGGGCGGCGGCGGACCGAACTACGCCGGTATGTAAACGTGCTCTAAGCCGCGGCCCCGCCGGGGCGGTGACTTTTGACGCAGCCTCGGCGCCGGCCGCCCAGGCTGCGTCGTCATTTCCGGCCGCCGCATTCCTACAATCCGCGCTGCTGTTTCCTGCGCGAGCCATGGCCGATCCTGTTGTACCCCTGAACCGTCTTTGGCAGCTGCTGCGCTGCCTGCTGCTGAGCTGGCTGTGCCTTGCGGGTGCCGCGCAGGCGGCCGAGCTCGGCACGGGCGCCACGCGCGTGGAGCTCTGGCCCAGCCTCAGCATGCTGGCCGAGACTGGCCCGCGCCTGAGCGCCCAGCAAGCGCTGGCCGCGGCCCAGGCCGGGCAATTTGGCAGGCCGGACGGCGCCAAGGGGGCGCTGGGCCTGCGCCAGGGCGCCGTGTGGCTGCGCATCCCGCTGCAAGTGGCCAGCCAGGACGATGGCGAATGGGTGCTGGAGCTGGACTACCCGCCGCTCAACCATGTCGAGGTCTATCTGCTCTACCAGGGGCAGATCCTGCAGCAGGCGGCGCTGGGCAATCTGCTGCCGCGCGCCACGCGGCCGCTGGCCTCACGCAACCATGCCCTGCCCCTGAGCCTGCCGCCCGGACGCGGCAGCGAGCTGCTGCTGCGCGTGCAGACCCAAGGCGCCATGACCGTGCCGATCACGCTTGCCAAGCCGGCGGCCTACCAGAGCCACGCCCTCTCGGAGCAGCTGCTGCAAGGCCTGCTGAACGGCCTGGGCCTGGCCCTGCTGGTCTACAGCCTGGCACAGTGGTTCTCCTTGCGCGAGCCGCTGTTCGCCAAGTACGCGCTGCTGATCACCGGCAGCCTGTTGTTCTCGCTGCTGCAGTTCGGCACCGGCGCGCAGTTCCTGTGGCCCGACTCGATCTGGATGGAGCAGCATGCCGGCGGCCTCTCGGCGCTGATCGCCGCCTGCGGCTCCTATCTCTTCATCGAGCAGGCCTTGCAGGGCAGCTCGCTGCTGTTCCGCCGCCTGATGTGGGGCGGCGCCGCCCTCACCCAGCTCAGCGCGCTGGTGTTTGCCTTCGATCTGATCGACGTGCGCGTGATCACCGTCATCATCAGCACCCTGGGTCTGGCGCCCGCGGTGATGGGCCTGCCCGGGGCCCTGCGCCGGGCGCGCCAGCGCGACGCGATCGGCTGGTGCCTGCTGCTGGCCTGGCTGGTCTACCTGCTCACGACCGCGGTGGCGATCGGCGTCATCAAGGGCCGCCTGGACGCCAACTTCTGGACCCTGCATGCCTTCCAGTTCGGTGCCAGCTTCGACATGCTGATGTTCATGCGCGTGCTGGGCCTGCGCACCGCGGCGATCAAGCAGGCCGCCGCCGAGGCCCGGCACGAGCGCGACCTGCTGCACGCGCTGGCGCACACCGATGCCCTCACCGGCCTGGCGAACCGGCGCGGCCTGCAGGCGCGCATGGACGAGCTGCTGGCCAGGCGCCGCCCCGAGCATCAGCTGGCCCTGTTCCTGCTGGACCTGAACGGCTTCAAGCAGGTCAACGACCGCCATGGCCACGAGACCGGCGACGCCCTGCTGGTGGCGGTGGCGCGCCGCCTGCAGGCCAAGCTGCATCCGGGCGATCTGGTGGCGCGCCTGGGCGGCGACGAGTTCGTGGTGGTGTGCGCCGAGCTGAGCCAGCCCCAGCAGGCCGAGGCCCTGGGCGAGCGCCTGCTCGAGGCCTTCAGCTCGCCCTTCCAGATCGGCACGCTCAGCTGCGAGCTGGGCATGGCCCTGGGCCAGGCGCTCGCCCCGCAGGATGGCGACGGGCTGCCGGAGCTGCTGGCCCATGCCGACGCCGCCATGTACCGGGGCAAGCGCGCGCAAAGCGCGGCCGCCTTCTTCGCGCCCTGAGGGCCGCGGCTGCCGGGTTCAGCCTCAGAGCAGGCAGTCGTAGCGCAGAAAGCCGCGGTGCTGGGCCACGCGCTCGTACAGCGCGCGGGCACGCTGGTTGTCACGGTGCGTCAGCCAGTAGGTGCGGGTGGCGCCATGCGCTTGGGCGCGCGCGGCCACCGCCGTGATCAGGGCCTGCGCCGCCCCCTTACCGCGCGCCTGCTCGGCCACGAACAGGTCCTGCAGATAGCAGACCGCCGGGCTCCAGGTGCTGGCATGGAACAGGTAATGCGTGAGGCCGATCAACTGCCCGCCCTGCTCCAGCACCAGGCCGTGCACGACCTCGCCCGCCAGCAGGCGCTGCCAGGCCAGCTCATAGTCGGCATCGGCCAGCTCGGTCTCGTAGAAGGCCTTGTAGCCGCGTGCCAGGCGCTCCCAACCGGCGCGGTCGCCCGCGCGCGGGGCGCGAATCTCGAAGCTGCTGCTCATCGCCATGCCCCTCAAATGCCCAGCCGGTCCATCCAGCGCAGCAGCTGCGCACCGTTGTCGCCCTCGCGGGCATAGTGCTCGCGCAGCCGCGCGCGCTCGCCGGCCGCGCGGTTCTGGCTCAGCTTGGCCTTGGCCTCCCAGCTCCGGACATGGATGCGAAAACCCACGATGGCAGCCAGCAGCTTGTGCTGGAAATCCTCCGGCAGCCCCATCCACTGCGCCGCATATTCCGGCTCGTGCTGGGCGATCAGGCGCTTGAGCAGGCGATCCTTGGCGAGCGGCTCGTCCACCAGCTCCAGCCGGCCGCGCACATGCAGCGCCAGGTAGTTCCAGGTCGGTACGCTCAGCTGGGTGTCGTACAGGCGCGGCGACACATAGCCGCCGGGCCCGCTGAACACCACCAGCAGCTCCGGCTGCGCCGCCAGCCAGGCATGCTGGGGATTGGCGCGCGCCATATGGCCCTCCAGCCACCAGCCACCCGCGGCGTCTTCTCCCCAGCTCAGCGGCAGATGCGAGGCAAAGCTGCGTCCGTCGGCGTCCGGGCCGATCAGCAAGGCCAGCGGATGCTCGGCGATGAGCTGGCGCGCCAGCGCCAGGTCCTGCATGCGGAATTGCGGCGGGTTGTACATCGCGGCCCTGCTCCTTGAAAGTTGATGCGCCACTGTAGCCAGGCGCTTGGTACGATGAAAGTTCCAATTTCCTGCAATATGGAGGTACCAATGTCCAAGGGTACGCTGGCCCTGGATCCGGCCGGCATGTCGGTGGATCGCGGCCAGCCGCTGGTGCCGCAGCTGCATGCGCAGCTCAAGGCGCGCATCCTGAGCGGGCAGCTGGCGGCGGGCGCGCGCCTGCCCACCACGCGCGCCCTCGCCGGCGCGCTGGGGCTCTCGCGCAACACCGTCGTGCGCGTCTACGAGCAATTGCTGGACGAAGGCTATATCAAGGGCCGCACCGGCGACGGCAGCTATGTCAGCGAACTGCACGGCGCTTCGGCCCATGCACCCAAGGCTGCCGAGCCGCTGCGCATGCCGGACGGCCCGCTGTGGCAGCGCCTGCAGGCCTACCAGCCCGCGCGCATGCCCGAGGGGCCGGCGCGCGCCTTCCGCTACGGCATGCCGGCGCTGGATCTGTTCCCGGCCGAGGTCTGGTCGCGCCTGCATGCCCGCTTCTGGCGCCACCCCGCCAGCCGCGCGCTGGGCTACTCGGACCCGGCCGGGCTGCCCCGGCTGCGCCGCCAGGTGGCCGACTATCTCAGCCATGCGCGCGGCCTGCACTGCGAGCCCGAGCAGGTGATCATCACCACCGGCTCGCAGCAGGCCATCAGCCTGGCGGCGCTGGCGCTGCTGCGCGCGGGCGACCGCGTCGCCACCGAGAGCCCGGGCTACCGCGCCGCCGCGGCGGCGCTGGGCCTGCTGGGCAACCAAGTGCTGCGCGTGCCGCTGGACGAGCAGGGGCTGCGGGTGGGCGCGCTGGAGGCGCTGGGGCCCTGCCGGCTGGTCTACGTGACGCCCTCGCACCAGTTCCCCAGCGGGGTCACGATGACGCCGGCGCGCCGGCTCGAACTGCTGGACTGGGCGCGCCGCCACGACGCCTTCGTGATCGAGGACGACTACGACGGCGAGTACCGCTACACCGGCGTGCCGCTGGCACCGCTGGCCGCGCTGGACGCGAGCGGCCGCACGCTCTATGTGGGCACCTTCTCCAAGCTGCTGTTCCCCGGCCTGCGCCTGGGCTATCTGCTGGCGCCGCCGGGCTGGGCCGAAACGCTGGCGCGCTTGCGTGCGGTGCTGGACCGCCACTCCGGCATCGCCGATCAGCATGTGCTGGCCGATTTCATCGAGCAGGGTCATTTCCTGCGCCATGTGCGCCGCGTGCGGCGCGCGGCACTGACGCGGCGCGACGCCCTGCTGGAGAGCTGGCAGCGCGCCTTTGGCCAGGCCTTGCCGCTGCGCCCGGTGGCCGCCGGCCTGCATGCCCTGCTGCCGCTGGAAAGCCCGGCGCAGGAGGCGCTCTATCTGCGCCTGGCCGAGCAGCAAGGCATCGAGCTGGGCGCGTTGCGGCAGATCGGCGCCGTGCCCGCGGCGAGCCAGCTGGCCGGCCTGGTGCTGGGCTTCGCGCCGGTGCCGGAAGCGCAGATCCAGAGCGCCGTGCAGACCCTGGCAAGGGCCTGGCGCAAGGCCTGACCCCCAGAAACAACAAAACCCCCGTGGCTTGCGCCACGGGGGTTTGCATACTGTTGGCGGAGTCGGAGAGATTCGAACTCTCGATGCAGGTTTTGCCCACATACTCCCTTAGCAGGGGAGCACCTTCGGCCACTCGGTCACGACTCCAGCAGAGCCTCGCAGTATAGCAGCAGTTTTTGGCCTCTCAAGCGAAACTCCATCTTTCGACGGATTTTCTTAGGCGACTTCCTGGTCGAGATCGAAGGCCTTGTGCAGGGCGCGCACCGCCAGCTCCATGTACTTCTCGTCGATCACCACGCTGGTCTTGATCTCGCTGGTAGAGATCATCTGGATGTTGATGCCCTCTTCACTGAGCGAGCGGAACATCTTGGAGGCCACGCCCACATGCGAACGCATGCCGATGCCGACGATCGAGACCTTGCAGATCTTCGGGTCGCCCATCACCTTGGCGGCATGGGTGGCCGGGCCCACGGTCTTCTCCAGCAGCTCCATGGTGCGCGCATAGTCGTTGCGATGCACGGTGAAGGAGAAGTCGGTCTTGCCGTCCTGCGAGACGTTCTGGATGATGACGTCGATATCGATATTGGCATCCGCCACCGGGCCCAGGATCTGGAAGGCGATGCCCGGCTTGTCGGGCACGCCCAGCAAGGTCACCTTGGCTTCGTCACGGTTGAAGGCGATGCCTGACACGACGGCTTGTTCCATTTTTTCGTCCTCTTCAAAACTGATCAGGGTGCCGGACTTGGCTTCCTCGTTGATATCGATGTCCCAGGGCGTGAAGCTGGAGAGCACGCGCAGCGGCACGCGGTACTTGCCGGCGAATTCCACCGAGCGGATCTGCAGGATCTTGGAACCCAGCGAGGCCATCTCCAGCATCTCTTCGAAGCTGATGGTGTGCAGGCGGCGCGCCTCGGGCACGATGCGCGGATCGGTCGTGTAGACGCCATCCACATCGGTGTAGATCAGGCATTCGTCGGCCTTCATCGCGGCGGCGATCGCCACCGCGGACGTGTCCGAACCACCGCGCCCCAGGGTGGTGATGTTCATGTCCTCGTCGATGCCCTGGAAGCCCGCGATCACCACCACCTTGCCGGCGGCCAGGTCGGCGCGCACGCGGCTGTCGTCGATGCTCTCGATGCGGGCCTTGGTGTAGGAGGAATCGGTGGAGACCGGGACTTGCCAGCCGGTGTAGCTGACCGCCTCCAGGCCTTCGGCCTGCAGCGCGATGGCCAGCAGGCCCACCGACACCTGTTCGCCGGTGGAGGCGATCATGTCCAGTTCGCGCATCAGCTCGGGGCTGGTGGAGGCGGGCGACAGCTCCTTGGCCAGGCCCAGCAGGCGGTTCGTCTCTCCGCTCATTGCCGAGGGCACCACCACCATCTGGTGACCGGCACGCGCCCATTTGGCGACGCGCTTGGCCACGTTGCGGATACGGTCGGTCGAGCCCATCGAGGTGCCGCCGTACTTGTGAACGATCAAAGCCATGGGATGTCTTGTTGCATGCGCGGTGGGTTCGGAAAGCTCGGGGTGCGCCGCGGTCGCAGCCGTGGATTCTAGCTGTTGCATCGCAACAATCCCCTGTTCATGCGGGTTACAGCGAGCTTCAGCGAGCAGCCGAATCAGCATGCCAGCTGATGCTGAGCTGGGGCTGACCGGGCTCGGCCCAGCAGCGCGCATCCAGCCCCAGGCCCGGCACATGCAGCAATTGCGCGCCCGCATAGAGCAAGGGCCCGTGACGCGCCGACGCGGGCACGCCGGCCGCCTGCCAAGCCTTCTTGAGACTGCGAGCCACCCTTTGCGGATGAGAAAGGAATTGCTCGCCGCCCTGGCGTGCACGCGCGCTCAGCGCGGCCAGGGTGCTTGGCGCAACGCCGCCCTGCGCCACCGCCTGCACCAGCCAATACCCACCCCATTGCGCGCTCCGATATTGCCCGGGTCGGCTCAAATCCAGTGCCTCCAGCGCCTCCGGTGCCGCCACCACGGTGGCCGGCCCGAGCGGCTGCAGGCTCAGGCGGCCGCGGTAGAGCTGCAAGCGCCCGCCCGGCACCGGCCAATAGCCCGTGCGGGCCGTCGGCAGCTCATCCAGCAGGCGCTGTACCAGGCTGGCGGGCGCGGCCCGGCCCAGGCACTGCAGCAACCAGGCGCGCAGCAGATTGCTGGCACGCGCGGCCGAGAGAACGCCAAGCGCGGCTTGCTGCAGTCCCTCTGCGTCGGTCCAACGGGGCAGGTCCTCGGCGGCGATCTCCTGCTGCAGGCTCAGGGCCTGCTGCGCCCAGGCCGCGGCCTGGGCCAGGCTGGCCTCGGCCTGCGGAAAGGCCTCGCTCAGGCCCTCCCACAGCTGCAAGCGGATGCGGTTGCGCGCATAACGCGGATCCTGGTTGCTCTCGTCCTCGACATGCGCCAGGCCATGGGCCGCCACATAGGCCTCGATAGCGCTACGGGGATGGTCCAGCCAGGGCCGTGCCCAGACAAGGCCGGCGCGCGCCTGCGCGCGCGGCATACCCGCCAGCCCGGCGCTGCCGGCACCGCGCAGGGCCTGCAGCAACCAGGTCTCGGCCTGGTCGCGGCGATGGTGGGCCAGCAGCAGCAGGCCGCAAGCATGCGTCGCCGCCATCTCGGCCAGGGCCTGGTAACGCCCGCCACGGGCCCAGGCCTCGATGCTTTGCCCGGGCGCGGGCGCGCCGCTCAGGCGCCGCGCATGGAAACTGATAGGCAGGCCGGCCGCAGCCCAGTCCGCGCATTGCCGCTGGCCATGCGCCAGCCAGGCGTCGGCCTGCGGGCTCAGCCCATGGTGCACATGCAGGGCGCAGACATGCAAGCCCAGAGCCCGGGCCTGGGCGGCCGTGGCGTGCAGCAAGGCGGTGGAATCGCGGCCGCCGCTGTAGGCGACGGCGACGCGGCGGGCTGGGTCAGCGGTTCTTGGTGTCGCTGAAACGTCCATAGGCCTGCAGGCGCTCGTAGCGGCGCTCCAGCAGTTCCTTGGTCTTCAGATCGCTGACCTGGCGCAGCGCGTCGGAGAGCGCGCGCTTCAGGTTGGAGGCCATCTGCTTGTTGTCGCGGTGCGCGCCACCCACCGGCTCGTTGACGATCTTGTCGATCAGGCCCATGGCCTTCAAGCGGTGTGCGGTGATGCCCAGCGCATCGGCGGCCTCGGGGGCACGCTCCGAGGTCTTCCACAGGATCGAGGCACAGCCTTCCGGCGAGATCACCGAGTAGGCCGAGAACTGCAGCATCAGCACCTGGTCGGCCACGCCGATGGCCAGGGCGCCGCCCGAGCCGCCCTCGCCGATCACGGTGGCGATGATGGGCACTTCCAGCTGCGCCATCTCGAAGATGTTGCGACCGATGGCTTCGGACTGGCCGCGCTCCTCGGCACCGATGCCGGGATAGGCACCCATGGTGTCGATGAAGGTGAACACCGGCAGGCCGAACTTCTCGGCCAGCTTCATCAGGCGCAGGGCCTTGCGATAGCCCTCGGGGCGCGGCATGCCGAAGTTGCGCAGCGCACGCTCCTTGGCGTCCGCGCCGCGCTGATGGCCGATCACCATGCAGGCCTGGCCATTGAAGCGGGCAATGCCGCCCACGATCGCCGCGTCATCCGCGAAATGGCGGTCGCCGTGCAGTTCCTGGAACTCGGTGAAGATGTCGGCGCAGTAGTCCAGCGTCTGCGGGCGCTGCGGGTGGCGGGCGACCTGGTAGGTCTGCCATGGGGCCACGCTGGAGTAGATGTCCTTGGTGAGCTGCTGGCTCTTCTTGGAGAGGCGGTCGATCTCTTCGGAGATGTCGACGGCCGACTCGCTTTGCACGTAGCGCAGCTCTTCAATCTTGGTTTCGAGCTCGGCGATGGGCTGCTCGAATTCGAGGAAGTGTTTCTTGCTCATCCTGCGTGGGTCTCTCTCAGTGATGATATGGCCTCGACACCAGCAATGCAGGCCTGATAGGCCACGATGCGAGGGCGCCTGACGGGCTCAGTAGTCCACCGGCAGCGGATCCAAACTGCGCCAAATGTACCATGTGGCTACCGAGCGGTAGGGGGCCCAGGCCTCGCCCACCTCGCGCGCCTCGGCACGCGACACCGGTTCGCCGGAGAAGTAGTTCTGGCTGATGCCCTTGAGCAGACCGAGGTCGTCCAGGGGCATCACGTTCGGGCGCATGAGGTGGAAGATGAGGAACATCTCGGCCGTCCAGCGGCCGATGCCGCGGATCGCCACCAGCTCGTCGATGATGGCTTCGTCGTCCATCTGCGTCCATTGCTTCACATGTACGCGGCCGGCCTCGAAGCTTTCGGCCAGATCGCGCAGGTATTCCACCTTGCGCGCCGACAGGCCGGCGCCGCGCTGCAGCTCCACGGTGAGCGCCAGCACCGCCTGCGGCGGCACCTTGTGGCTCGGGCCGCTCATCAGGGCGCAGAACTTGTCCCACACCGATTGGGCGGCCTTCACCGAGATCTGCTGGCCGACGATGGAGCGCGCCAGCGTGGTGAAGGCATCGCCCTTGCTCTGCAGCCGCGCCTCGCCGAACTGCGGGATCAGCTTCTTCATCACACGGTCGCGCTTGCTCAGATGGCGGCAAGCCTCGTCCCAGTAGTCCGGGGTCACCCCGGCGGCCGGTGCGCGCCCCATCAGGCCTTCATCCAGGTGGTGCCGCTGGGAGAATCCTGCAACACGATGCCCTGGGCCAGCAGCTCGGCGCGGATGCGATCCGCCTCGGCAAACTGGCGCGCGGCCTTGGCGGCCGCACGGGCGTCGATCTGCGCCCGGATGGCGGACTCGTCCAGGCCGCTCCCAGCCTGCAGGTACTGGCGCGGCGCCTGCTGCAGGATGCCCAGCGTCGCACCCAGGCCCTTCAGCAGGGCCGCGTCGGCGCCCGAGCGGCTGCGATTCACCGCATTGGCCAGCTCGAACAGCACCGAGACGGCGCCCGGCGTGTTGAAGTCATCGTCCATCGCGGCCTTGAAGGCCGCGGCCTGCGGCTGCGCCCAGTCGATCGCGGCATCCGGCACCTCGATGCCATCCAGCGCGGTGTAGAGGCGGCGCAGCGCGGCGCGCGCGTCGTCCAGGTTCACATCGCTGAAGTTGAAGGGGCTGCGGTAATGGGTGCGCAGCATGAAGTAGCGCAGCGTCTCGCCGTCGTAGCGCTTGAGCACGTCCTGGATGGTGAAGAAGTTGCCCAGGGACTTGGACATCTTCTCGTTGTCGACGTTGAGGAAGCCGTTGTGCATCCAGACGTTGACAAAGGGATGGCCCAGCGCACCCTCGCTCTGGGCAATCTCGTTCTCATGGTGCGGGAACTGCAGGTCCATGCCGCCGCCATGGATGTCGAAGCGCTCGCCCAGCAGGGCGCAGCTCATCGCCGAGCATTCGATATGCCAGCCGGGGCGGCCAGGGCCGTAGCTGCTGGCCCATTTGGCGTCGTCGGGCTCGCTCTCCTTGGCCGACTTCCACAGCACGAAGTCCAGCGGGTCCAGCTTGCCGTCGTCCACGGCCACACGCTCGCCCGCACGCAGATCGTCCAGCGACTTGCCGCTGAGCTTGCCGTAGCCGGGGAACTTGCGCACCGCATAGTTCACATCGCCATTGCTGGCGCGGTAGGCCAGGCCCTTGCCTTCCAGCGTGCCGATCAGGTCCAGCATCTGGCCCACATAGTCGGTGGCACGCGGCTCATGCGTGGGGCGCTCCACGCCCAGGGCACCGATGTCGCGGTGCATCGCGGCGATCATCTCGTCGGTGAGCTCTCGGATGCTGATGCCGCGCTCCACCGCGCGCTTGATGATCTTGTCCTCGATGTCGGTGATGTTGCGCACATAGGTCACGCGGTAGCCCGAAGCCTTGAGCCAGCGCTGCGCCACATCGAAGGCCATCATCATGCGGGCATGGCCCACGTGGCAGAGGTCGTAAATCGTCATGCCGCAGACATACATGCGCACATGACCGGGTTCGATGGGAGCAAAGGGCTCGACCGCACGGGTGAGCGAGTTGTAGATGCGCAGAGTCATGGATGGGGCTGGGCTTGGATGCGAGATAGGCTGCTGCGCGCCCCACTGATCATGCCGGTGGTGGCACGGGCGGTTGACCGGCGCCAGGCAGCGATCAGGCACTCTAGAATGGCCCGAAGTATACCGGCTCGACTTCTGCTGAGGCATGAGGGCCGGCCCTCAGACGAGCGCCCTCGGCACCCGCTGCGCCCCAACATCCGAATCCCCATGTACCGTCAACGAACCCGAGCGCTGGGCCTGGCCCTGCTGCTGAGCACCCTGCTGGCGGGCGTCGCCCAGGCCGGCGTGCTGGAGCAGGCCCAGGCCGATTGGCTGGCCGGCAAGCGCGAGCAGGCCCTGCAGAGCGTGCAGGCCGCGCTGAGCGAGTCACCGCAGGACGCGCGCCTGCGCTTTGCGCTGGCGGTGATGCAGATGGAGTCCGGCCGCGCGGATGCCGCCGAGGCCCTGCTGCTGGGGCTAACCCAGGACTTCCCGGATCTGGCGGACCCCTACAACAATCTGGCCGTGATACGCGCCGGGCGTGGCGAACTCGAAGGCGCGCGCCGCGCGCTGGAGCAGGCGCTCGCGCTGCAACCCGAGCATGTGCAGGCGCAGGAAAACCTGGGCGACGTGCTGCTGCGCCTGGCGCTGCAGGCCTATGAACGCGCGCAGAAGCTCAGCATCAGCGCGCGCCCGGCGCTCGAACTCAAGCTCAGCCGCACCCGCGAACTGGCGCGCCTGCTCGCGCCCGGCCGCTGAGCCACAATATCCACCCTTCCGAACCGCAACCATGAACAGCAAGATCCTAGCCCTCAGCACCGCCCTGCTCTGCGCTGCCGTCGGTGCGCAGACCGTCAAGCTCAGCACCACCGAAGGCGATATCCGCGTCCAGCTGGATGCCGAGAAGGCGCCCAAGACCGTGGCCAACTTTCTGCAGTATGTGAAGGCCGGCCACTACAACGGCGTGATCTTCCACCGGGTGATCGACAACTTCATGATCCAGACCGGCGGCTACACCGTGAAGCTGGCGCAGAAGCCCACCAAGCCGGCGATCCCGCTGGAGAGCAACAACGGCCTGCTCAACACGCGCGGCACGCTGGCCATGGCCCGCACCGCCGACCCGAACTCGGCCACCGCCCAGTTCTTCATCAACGTGGCCGACAACGCCTTCCTCGACGCGGCCAACGCCCGCGACGGCAAGGGCTATGCGGTGTTCGGCCAGGTCATCGAAGGCATGGACGTGGTCGACAAGATCAAGTCCATCCCGACCAGCCCCCAGGGTGTGCACCAGAACCTGCCCACCAAGACCGTCCTCATCACCAAGGCCATTGTGGAGTCCAAGAAATGACCAAGACCGTAGAACTGCAGACCAACCATGGCGTGATCCGCATCGAGCTGGATGATGCCAAGGCCCCCATCAGCGTGGCCAATTTCCTGAGCTATGTGAACAGCGGCCACTACAACGGCACGGTGTTCCATCGCGTCATCAAGGGCTTCATGGTGCAGGGCGGCGGCTTTGAGCCCGGCATGAAGCAAAAGCCCACCGAGGCGCCGATCCAGAACGAGGCCAACAACGGCCTGAAGAACGAGCACTACACCCTGGCGATGGCACGCACCAATGCGCCGCACTCGGCCTCGGCCCAGTTCTTCATCAACACCACCAAGAACGACTTCCTCAACTTCAAGTCCGAGAGCCCCTCGGGCTGGGGCTATGCCGTGTTCGGCAAGGTCGTCGCCGGCACCGAGGTGGTGGATGCGATCGAGAAGGTCAAGACCGGCCGCTCCGGCTTCCACGACGATGTGCCGCTGGAAGACGTGGTGATCGAGCGTGCCGTCGTGATCGAGTGAGCGGATTGCCTGAGCCGCTGAGCTCGGTGCAGGCGCCGTCCGCCTGGACGGCGATCGACTTCATCTCCGACCTGCACCTCGCCCCCGAGACCCCGCTGACCCTGGCCGCGCTGCGGCGCTATTTGCGTAGCACGCCGGCCCAGGCGGTGTTCCTGCTGGGCGACATCTTCGAGGTCTGGATCGGCGACGACGCGCGCAACGATGCCTTCGAGGCCGAGTGCACGGCGCTGCTGAAGTCCGCCAGTCAAGACCTGACCCTGTTCTTCATGGCCGGCAACCGCGACTTCCTGGTCGGCGACGAGATGGCCGCCGCCGCCGGTTTCCAGCGGCTGGCGGACCCCTGCCTGCTGGAGGCGTTTGGCCGACGCTGGCTGCTGAGTCACGGCGACGCGCTGTGCCTGGACGACAAGCCCTACCAGCAGTTCCGCGCAATGGCGCGCAACCCTGCCTGGCAGGCGCAGATGCTGGCCCAGCCGGTCGAGCGCCGGCGCGAGCAGGCGCGCCAGATGCGCCTGCAAAGCATGGCCAATCAACAGGCCATGAAACCCGAGAACTGGGCCGATCTGGATGCCGAGGCAACGCGCGCCTGGCTGCACCAGGCGGCCGCGCCGCTGCTGATCCACGGCCACACCCACCGCCCCGCCGAGCACGATCTGGGCGAGGGCCTGAGCCGCTGGGTGCTGCCCGACTGGGACTGCGAGCACGCCGCGCCGCGCGGCGGCCCGCTGCGCCTGACGGCCACCGGCCTCAGTCGCCCAGGCCTAGGCCCAGGCCCAGGCCTCGGCTGATGCTGGCCGCCTGGTGGCAGCGCTGGCGTGCGCGCCGCGAGCGCCAGATCCCCGAGCCGCTCTGGCAGCTCACCCTCGCCCGCTACCCCTTCATCGCAGCGCGCTCGGACGCCGAGCTCGGCGAGCTGCGCCGGCTCTGCTCGCAGTTCCTGTCCCGCAAGGAGTTCCACGGCGTGGCCGGCTTCGAGGTCAGCGACGAGGTGGCCCTGGCCGTGGCCGCTCAGGCCTGCCTGCCGGTGCTGCGCCTGGGGCTGGACTGGTACGACGGCTTCGTCGGCATCGTCATGCATGCGCACGAGGTGGTGGCCGCGCGCGAGTTCATGGATGAGGATGGCGTCGTGCACGAGTACGACGAGGTGCTGGCCGGCGAGGCCATGGAGGGCGGCCCGCTGATGCTGGCCTGGAGCGAGCTGGCACCCGACCCCGCCGAACTGATGGCGGCCGAGAGCGTCTACAACGTGGTGATCCACGAATTCGCCCATGTGCTGGACATGCGCGACGGCATCGCCGATGGCGTGCCGCCGCAAGCCAGCGCGGCGGCGCGTGCGCAGTGGCTGCAGGTGCTGGAGGCCGAATGGCACGGCTTCTGCGAGCGCGTCGACGCCGGCGAAGCGACCCTCATCGATCCCTATGGCGAAGAGGCGATCGAGGAATTCTTCGCCGTCGCCAGCGAGGCCTTCTTCGTCGCCCCAAGAGAACTGCGGAGCGAACAGCCGGCGCTGTACCGGCTGCTCAGCGGTTTCTATCTGCAGGACCCCGCTGCCTGATCAACTGGTCGTGGCCGGCTCGGCCTTGGGCTTGTTGTCGCTGCGCTTGAGCGGCTGGATGTCCAGCAGCACCTCGCCCGCATCGTCCACATCCACGCTCAGGCGACCGCCATCGACCAGGCGGCCGAACAGCAACTCGTCGGCCAGCGCGCGGCGTATGGTGTCCTGGATCAGGCGCTGCATCGGACGCGCGCCCATCAGCGGATCGAAGCCCTTCTTGGCCAGATGCTTGCGCAGCTTGTCGCTGAAGGTGACCTCGACCTTCTTCTCCTGCAGCTGGCTTTCCAGTTGCAGCAGGAACTTGTCGACCACGCGCATGATGATTTCCTCATCCAGCGCGCGGAAGGACACGATGGCGTCCAGGCGGTTGCGAAACTCGGGCGTGAACAGGCGCTTGATGTCGCCCATCTCGTCGCCGCGTTCGCGCGAGTTGGTGAAGCCGATGGTCGACTTGTTCATCGTCTCGGCGCCCGCATTGGTCGTCATGATGATGATGATGTTGCGGAAGTCGGCCTTGCGCCCGTTGTTGTCGGTGAGCGAACCATGGTCCATCACCTGCAGCAGCACATTGAAGACGTCCGGATGCGCCTTCTCGATCTCGTCGAGCAGCAGCACCGCGTGTGGCTTCTTGGTGACGGCCTCGGTCAGCAGGCCGCCCTGGTCGAAACCCACATAGCCCGGAGGTGCGCCGATCAGGCGGCTGACCGCATGGCGCTCCATGTACTCCGACATGTCGAAGCGGATCAGCTCGATGCCCAGGATGTAGGCGAGCTGCTTGGCCACCTCGGTCTTGCCCACGCCGGTGGGGCCGGAGAACAGGAAGGAACCGATCGGCTTGTCGGGCTTGCCCAGGCCCGAGCGCGCCATCTTGATGGCGGCCGCGAGCGCGTCGATGGCCGGCTCCTGGCCGAACACCACGCTGTTGAGGTCGCGGTCCAGACTCTTGAGCTTGCCGCGGTCATCGGTGGACACCGAGGCCGGCGGGATGCGCGCGATCTTGGCGACGATGTCTTCCACCTCGGCACGCGTGATGGTCTTCTTCTGCTTGCTCTTGGGCAGGATGCGCTGCGCCGCACCGGCCTCGTCGATCACGTCGATGGCCTTGTCGGGCAGGTGGCGGTCGTTGATGTACTTGGCCGAGAGCTCGGCCGCGGCCTGCAGGGCGCCGAGCGCGTACTTGACGCTGTGGTGCTCCTCGAAGCGCGACTTCAGGCCCTTGAGGATCTCGACGGTCTGCTCCACCGAGGGCTCCACCACGTCCACCTTCTGGAAGCGCCGCGACAGCGCCGCATCCTTCTCGAAGATGCCGCGGTACTCGTTGAAGGTGGTGGCGCCGATGCACTTCATCGCACCCGACGACAGGGCCGGCTTGAGCAGATTGCTGGCGTCCAGCGTGCCACCCGAGGCGGCGCCCGCCCCGATCAGGGTATGGATCTCATCGATGAAGAGGATGGCGTTGGGCTGGTCCTTGAGCTGCTTGAGCACGGCCTTGAGGCGCTGCTCGAAATCGCCGCGGTACTTGGTGCCCGCCAGCAGCGCGCCCATGTCCAGCGAATACACCACCGCCTCGCCCAGCACGTCGGGCACATCGCCCTCGGTGATGCGCCAGGCCAGGCCCTCGGCAATGGCGGTCTTGCCCACGCCGGCCTCGCCCACCAGCAGCGGGTTGTTCTTGCGACGGCGGCACAGCACCTGCACCACACGCTCGACCTCATGCTCGCGGCCGATCAGCGGATCGATCTTGCCGTCCTTGGCGAGCTGGTTGAGGTTCTGCGTGAACTGCTCCAGCGGCGAACCTTTTCCGCCGCCGGCGTCGGTCTCTTCGCGCTCGGCCTCGCCACCGCCACCCTCCTGCCCCTTGGGCGGCTCGGGCGGTTCGCTCTTCTTGATGCCGTGGGCGATGTAGTTCACCACGTCCAGCCGCGTCACGCCCTGCTGGTGCAGGTAGTAGACGGCGTGCGAGTCCTTCTCGCCGAAGATCGCCACCAGCACGTTCGCGCCGGTGACTTCCTTCTTGCCGCTGCCGGTGGACTGCACATGCATGATGGCGCGCTGGATCACGCGCTGGAAGCCCAGCGTCGGCTGGGTGTCCACCTCATCACTGCCGCCCACCGTGGGCGTGTTGTCCTTGATGAACTGCGCCAGACTCTTGCGCAGATCGTCGATATTGGCCGAACAGGCCCGCAGCACCTCGGCCGCGGACGGGTTGTCCAGCAACGCCATCAGCAGATGCTCCACGGTGATGAACTCGTGGCGCTGCTGGCGCGCTTCGACAAACGCCATGTGCAGGCTGACTTCAAGCTCTTGCGCAATCATGCGGCCTCCATAATGCACTGCAAAGGATGGCCGGCACGCCTTGCGGCGGCCAGCACCAACTCGACCTTGGTGGCCGCCACGTCCTTGGTGAACACACCGCAAACGCCTCGGCCATCGTGATGGATTTTGAGCATGATCTGGGTGGCCGTATCCAGGTCATGGCGGAAATATTCCTGCAGCACCATCACCACGAATTCCATCGGGGTGAAATCGTCATTGAGCATCAGCACCTGGTACAGGCGCGGGGGCTCGGTCTTCTGCGGCACCCGCTCCAGAATGGTGGTGCCGTCTGCATCGTCGCGCCCCGGCACCGCACCCGGCGTCTGGCCAGGTGGCGTGGGAGGCTGGTTGGGAAGATCAGGCATGAACCGATTCTATAGACAGGGGCAACTCCCCACATGGGGCTGGTCCATCTTCCGACAAGTCCTGCGCACACAAGAGATGAACTGGGCGCCGGCCGTGCCGCAATTCTCGGCACTTGCTTCCGGCACCCCCGGGCAGGCCCTGAATTGACATCTGGGAGACAGTGGAGAGAATCCGCGACTGGTGCGTTAGACACCGGGATGGAGAAGGAAATGCCACTAGGAACTGTCAAGTGGTTCAACGATGCCAAGGGTTTTGGCTTCATCGAACCCGAGCAAGGCGGAGAAGACGTGTTCGCCCATTTTTCGGCGATACAGATGGAGGGCTTCCGCACCCTCAAGCAGGGCGGCCGCGTGAACTACGAGCTGGTGCAGGGCCCCAAGGGGCAGCTGGCACAGAACATCACCCCGCTGGAAGCCGCCGCCGCGGCGCAACAGGAGGCCTCGCTGAGCGGTGCCGCGTAGGCGCCGGATTCTCGGCAGCCAGCAAGACAAAGGCCCGCTCTGCAGCGGGCCTTTTTACTTGCCAGCGCGGGGCTCGGGCCCCGGCCGGTGGCTTACATATGGTCGATCATCACCTGGCCGAAACCGGAGCAGGAGACCTGGGTCGCGCCGTCCATCAGGCGCGCGAAGTCGTAGGTCACCTTCTTGCTGGCGATGGACTTCTCCAGCGCGCTGATGATCAGGTCGGCGGCCTCGAACCAGCCCATGTGGCGCAACATCATCTCGGCCGAGAGGATTTCGGAACCGGGGTTCACATAGTCCTTGCCGGCGTACTTGGGCGCGGTGCCATGGGTGGCCTCGAAGCAGGCCACCGAGTCCGACAGATTGGCGCCGGGCGCGATGCCGATGCCACCCACCTGCGCGGCCAGCGCGTCGGAGATGTAGTCACCATTGAGGTTCAGCGTCGCCACCACCGAGTATTCGGCCGGACGCAGCAGGATCTGCTGCAGGAAGGCGTCGGCGATCGAATCCTTGATGGTGATCTGCTTGCCGCTCTTCGGATTCACGAGCCGGCACCAGGGGCCGCCATCGATCAGTTCGGCACCGAATTCCTTCTGCGCCAGGGCATAGGCCCAGTCACGGAAGCCACCCTCGGTGTACTTCATGATGTTGCCCTTGTGCACGATGGTCACACTGGGCTTGTCGTTGTCGATCGCGTACTGGATGGCCTTGCGCACCAGGCGCTCGGTGCCTTCGCGCGAGACCGGCTTGACGCCGATGCCCGAGGTGTTCGGGAAGCGAATCTTCTTCACGCCCATCTCGTCCTGCAGGAACTTGATCAGCTTCTTGGCCTTGTCGCTCTCGGCCTCGAACTCGATGCCGGCATAGATGTCTTCCGAGTTCTCGCGGAAGATCACCATATTGGTCTTCTCGGGCTCCTTCAACGGCGAGGGCACGCCCTTGAAGTACTGCACCGGGCGCAGGCAGACGTAGAGGTCGAGTTCCTGGCGCAGCGCCACGTTCAGCGAGCGGATGCCGCCGCCCACGGGCGTGGTCAGCGGACCCTTGATGGAGACCACGTACTCGCGCAAGGCCTCGAGCGTCTCGGCCGGCAGCCACACATCGGGGCCGTAGACCTTGGTCGATTTCTCGCCGGCATAGACCTCCATCCAGTGGATCTTCTTCTTGCCGCCATAGGACTTGGCCACGGCCGCGTCGACCACCTTGAGCATCACCGGCGTGATGTCGAGGCCGGTGCCGTCACCCTCGATGAAGGGGATGATGGGTTCGTCCGGCACCGTCAGCGACATATCGGCATTGACGGTGATCTTGCTGCCCTGCTCGGGGCGTTTGATGTGCTGGTACATGGTGCGGTCTTTCTGATCAGGCTGCGACGGACGCCAGCGCCAGGTTGAAGGTCGCGCTCGGGCGCATCACGGCTTCCAGCTTGGCCATGTCAGGCATGTAATAGCCCCCGATGTCGACCGGCTTGCCCTGCACCGCGGCCAGCTCGGCCACGATGGTGGTCTCCTTGTCGGCCAAGGCCTTGGCCAGCGGCGCGAACTTCGCGGCCAGCTCGGCGTCATCGCCCTGCGCGGCCAGCGCCTCGGCCCAGTACAGCGCCAGGTAGAACTGGCTGCCGCGGTTGTCGAGCTGGCCAGTCTTGGGGCTGGGGTTCTTGTTGTTGTCCAGCAGCCGGCCGGTGGCGGCGTCCAGGGTCTTGGCGAGCAGCTTGGCGCGCGGGTTGTTGTTCTTCAGGCCCAGGTCTTCCAGGCTCACAGCCAGCGCCAGGAACTCGCCCAGCGAGTCCCAGCGCAGGTGGTTCTCTTCCACCAGCTGCTGCACATGCTTGGGCGCCGAGCCGCCGGCGCCGGTCTCGTACATGCCGCCGCCGGCCATCAGCGGCACGATCGACAGCATCTTGGCCGAGGTGCCCAGCTCCATGATGGGGAACAGGTCGGTCAGGTAGTCGCGCAGGATGTTGCCGGTGGCGCTGATGGTGTCCTGGCCGCGGATCACGCGCTCCAGCGTGTAACGCATGGCACGCACCTGACTCATGATCTGGATGTCCAGGCCCGAGGTGTTGTGCTCGTGCAGATACATCTTGACCTTGGTGATCAGCTGCGCCTCGTGCGGACGGTAGGCGTCGAGCCAGAACACCACAGGCATGCCCGAGTTGCGCGCGCGGTTGACGGCCAGCTTGACCCAGTCGCGGATCGCGGCGTCCTTGCACTGGCACATGCGCCAGATGTCGCCCTGCTCCACGTCCTGGCTCATCAGCACCTCGCCGCTGTCCAGGTCGGTGATGTTGGCGACACCGTCTTCGGGGATCTCGAAGGTCTTGTCGTGCGAGCCGTACTCCTCGGCCTGCTGGGCCATCAGGCCGACATTGGGCACCGTGCCCATGGTCTTGGGATCGAAGGCGCCGTGCCATTTGCAGAAGTTGATCATCTCCTGGTAGATGCGGGCGAAGGTCGACTCCGGCATCACCGCCTTGACGTCCTTCAGGCGGCCGTCGGCGCCCCACATCTTGCCGCCGTTGCGGATCATCGCCGGCATCGAAGCGTCGACGATGATGTCGTTGGGCGAGTGGAAGTTGGTGATGCCCTTGGCCGAATCGACCATGGCCAGCTCGGGGCGGTGCTCGTGGCAGGCGTGCAGATCGCGCTTGATCTCGTCCTGCTTGCTCTGCGGCAGGGTGGCGATCTTGTTGTACAGATCGACCATGCCGTTGTTGACATTGATGCCCAGCTCGTCGAACAGCTTGCCGTGCTTCTCGAAGGCTTCACGGTAGAAGATCTTCACGCAGTGGCCGAACACGATCGGGTGCGAGACCTTCATCATGGTGGCCTTGACGTGCAGCGAGAACATCACGCCGGTCTGGCGCGCGTCCTCGATTTCCTTTTCGTAGAAATCCAGCAAGGCCTTCTTGCTCATGAACATGCTGTCGATGACCTCGCGGTCCAGCAGCGCCACCTTGGGCTTCAAGACGATGGTCTTGCCGCTCTTGGTGATCAGCTCCATCTTGACGTTGCGCGCGCGGTCCAGGGTCATGGACTTCTCACCGTGGTAGAAGTCGCCGGCATGCATGTGCGAGACATGCGAGCGCGAGGCCTGGCTCCAGTCGGCCATGCTGTGCGGGTTCTTGCGCGCGTATTCCTTGACGGCCTTGGGTGCGCGGCGGTCCGAGTTGCCCTCGCGCAGCACCGGGTTCACGGCCGAGCCGATGCACTTGTTGTAGCGCGCGCGGATCTCCTTTTCCTCGTCGGTCTGCGGCTTCTCGGGGAAGTCGGGGATCTTGTAGCCCTTGCCCTGCAGCTCCTTGATGGCGGCCTTCAGCTGAGCGACCGAGGCGCTGATATTGGGCAGCTTGATGATGTTGGCCTCGGGCCTCAAGGTCAGCTTGCCCAGTTCGGCCAGATGGTCGGGCGCGCGCTGCGCCTCGCTCAGCGCTTCGGGGAACTGGCCCAGGACGCGGCCGGCGACGGAGATGTCGCTGGTCTCGACATGCACGCCGGCGGGCGCCGTGAAGGCGCGCACGATGGGCAGGAAGGACGCGGTCGCCAACAGCGGCGCCTCGTCGGTCAGGGTGTAGATGATGGTCGGTTGCTGAGTAGTCATGAGGTATCCAGATCGGCCCATCAAAGAGGCCCGCGGGGTGGTCGATTAGAGCGGTGATTCTAGGGCAGGTGCGCCGGCCGGCGAGCCAAGTCTTATAGAAGTCTTGGCCTTGATCAGTTTCTCAGCTGGGCAGGCCGCAGAGGGCGGCGACCTGCAACCAGACGCCATGGCCCAGGGCCCATCCGGAGGCGGCGATCAGGGCCAGGCCGGCCAGGCGCACCGCCCAGGCCATGCCTTGCGCACCCAGGGCTTTCAGCAGCAGGCCGGGGCCCAGCGCCAGGCCCGCTCCGGAGCCGGCTGCAAAGGCCATCATCACCAGTGCGCCGGCCGCAGCGCCGCTGGCCAGGCCCGCGGTCAGCAGGGCCGATTGCAGCAGCCCACAGGGCCAGGCCACCCAGGCCAGGCCGACCAGCCCGGATCGAGCCGGGGCCGACAGCACCACCCGCCCTGCCCCGGGCATGGCGAGCGTTGCCACGTTGACCTGGCGGCCGATCTGACCCAGCCAAGCCGGCTGCCTGGCAAACACCAGCAGGTACAGGCCCAGCAACAGGGCCGCGGCATGCACGAGCAGCCACAGCGGCCGCAGCCAGGCCGCCGCACTGCCGATCCAGGCCAGCGCGCCCACACTGGCCGCCACCACGGCGCCGCCAAGCCCATAGCTCAGCATGCGGCCCAGCTGGAACGCGCCCGCCGCACCTCGCCCCGCTCTGCCGCAAGCAGCGGCGGTCGGGCCACACATGGCCAGACAATGGGGCGTGCCGGCCAGGCCCATCAGCAGGGCCGAGCCGGCAAGTGCGAGATCCAACATGGGGTCAGATGATGCGCGAAAACTTGGCGCGCGTCTGGTCGGCGCTCAGGTAGCGATCGAACACCATGGCCACGGCGCGCACAAAGTACCAGCCCATGGCGGTGACCTGGATCGCGCTGGGCTCCACCAGCACCAGGCCGGTATCGGCCATGGCGCGCAGGCGCTCCAGCTCGGGGCCGAAGTAGTCCTGCACCTTGATCAGATGCGCCAGCTCGATGGACTCGAACTCCACCCGCCCCTGGCACATCAGCGCCATGATCATGGCGCGCCGCACCAGGTCGTCGCGCGACAGGGCCAGGCCGCGCTCGATCGGCAGCTGGCCATGGGCCAGCGCGTCGTAGTACTCGGGCAGGGTCTTGGCATTCTGGCTGTAGGTGGCGCCGATGCGGCCGATGGCGGAAACGCCCAGGCCGATCAGGTCGCAATCAGGCTGGGTGCTGTAGCCCTGGAAGTTGCGGTGCAACCTGCCCTGGCGCTTGGCCACCGCCAGGCTGTCGTTGGGCAGGGCGAAATGGTCCATGCCGATATAGGTGTAGCCGTGGCCGACAAAGCCGCCGAGCGCGCCCGACAGCATGTGCAGCTTGTCGGCCGCCACCGGCAGCAGCGCGGCGTCGATGCGGCGCTGCGGCTTGAAGCGCTGCGGCAGATGGGCGTAGCCATACAGCGCGATGCGGTCCGGCTTGAGCGCCGCCACCTGGGCGATGGTGCGGGCGAAGGACTCGGGCGTCTGCTGCGGCAGGCCGTAGATCAGGTCCACATTGGTGGATTCGAAGCCCAGGGCACGCGCCTGGATCATCAACGCTTCCACGCTCTCGTAGCTCTGCATGCGATGCACGGCCTTCTGCACCGCCGGGTCGAAGTCCTGCACGCCAAAGCTCAGGCGATTGAAGCCTAGGCCGCGCAGATGCTGCAGGCGCTCGTTGGTGACGGTGCGCGGATCCACCTCGATCGAGATCTCGGCACCGGGCGCGAGCTTGAAGCGGCTGCGAATGTCGTCCATCAGGCGCGTCAGCTCCGCATCGCTGAGGAAGGTCGGTGAACCGCCGCCCAGATGCAGCTGCGACACCGACTGGGTGCGTCCGAGATCCGCCAGGGTCAGGTCCATCTCCGTGACCAGCGCGTCCAGGTATTCGGCCGCCTTCTCATGGTGCTTGGTGATGACCTTGTTGCAAGCGCAGTAATAGCAGACCGACTCGCAGAAGGGGATGTGCACATAGATGGACAGCGGCGCGCCGCCGCCCACCACGCCGCCCTGGGCCCGCTGTTGCAGGGCCTGACGGTATTGGGTGGTGGTAAAGGCCTCGACGAAACGGTCGGCAGTCGGGTAGGAGGTGTAGCGCGGCCCGGAAACGTCAAAGCGGCGCAACACGTCTTCGGTGATGCCTGGCAGGGGTTCAGCGACTCTTGGTTCCATGGACCGTACTGTGCCAAGCCCGTTGACAGGGCGTTTGACTTGGGTCAATCTTGCAGCGCGAGCATAGAGAAAGAATGGCGTCAATCTTGAGGAGCATCATGTTCAACTCTATGCACACAGGCACGCCATCGGGTGCGGAATCCGCCCCAGCTCCGGGCCCAGCCACCATAATTCGCCACATGAATGCCAACCACGCCATCAAGATCGAGCCCTTCAAGGTAGCTTGTTCCAGCTGCAACCTGCGGGAGTTGTGCTTGCCCGTCGGCCTGTCCAAGGGTGACCTGGATCAACTGGACGCCCTGGTGGCCACACGCCGCAATGTCGAACGCGGCGACACGCTGTTCCGTACCGGGGACTCCTTCCAGTCGCTTTATGCGGTGCGCACCGGGTTCTTCAAGACCTGCGTGTCTTCCGAAGACGGGCGCGACCAGGTCACCGGCTTCCAGATGGCCGGCGAGTTGCTGGGGCTGGACGGCATCAGCAATGACCGCCACAGCTGCGACGCCGTGGCCTTGGAGGACTCGCAGGTCTGCGTGATCCCCTACAGCCAGTTGGAAGAGCTGTCGCGCGAATTCACCGATCTGCAGCACCAGTTCCACAAGATCATGAGCCGCGAAATCGTGCGCGACCATGGCGTGATGCTGCTGTTGGGCAGCATGCGCGCCGAGGAGCGCCTGGCGGCCTTCCTGCTCAACCTGACCCAGCGCCTGCAGGCGCGCGGCTTCTCGGCCTCGGCCCTGGTGCTGCGCATGACGCGCGAGGAAATCGGCAGCTATCTGGGCCTGAAGCTGGAGACGGTCAGCCGCACCTTCTCGAAGTTCCAGGAAGACGGGCTGCTGGAAGTGAAGCAGCGCCAGATCCGCATCATGGATCAGCCGGGGCTGCAGAAGCTGGTCAACAGCACCACCTGCTGAGCGCGGCCGCAAAGCCTCAAACGCCCGCCCAGGCCCGCTACTGAGGCGGGCTTTTTTGTTGCTGGGCCAGGTACAGCGACATCGCCGATGCGGCGCTGATGAGCAGCCAGAAGATCAGGAAGCTGAGCGTGTAGATGGCGGCGCGCGGCAGCGCCATCGGGGCCGCGCCGAACCAACTCAGATCGCTGGGGTCCACCACCGCGAACACCAGCGCCACGGTCACGCCGGCCATGAAGAAGGACGGCCAGAGGATGAACATGGCCGAACGCACCAGCCCCGGCCGGTCACCTGGCCTGCGCTCAATACCTGCTTCGTCCCCTGCTTCGTCCCCTGCTTCGTCCCCTGCTGCGTCCCCTGCTTCACCCATACGCGCCCCCTCGGCTTGTGAGTCTGCTGCGTCAGTGGCCGCCCGTCGCCGCATGGTTGCGGGCCTTGATGGCGGGCTGCAGGGCCGCGCCCTGCTCTTCCGCACTGTCGGCCGACAGGCGGGCTTTGGTCTCGATCACCGGATCCGGGAAACGGATCGCCAGCGTCAGCGTGGCGATGCAGGCGACGATCACCACCGACGGGCCGCCCACCACCAGCCACATCATGCGTTCGCGCCACCAGGGGGCGGGCTTGTCGGCCGGGGTCAGGTCTTGCTGCTTGCTCATGGCGTGCTCTTTCGGATGAATGGGCCGCCGCTCAACGCGGCAGCACAAAGGTTGATTTTTCCATCAGACTGCCGGCGTCGGTGCCCGGGCTGGCGAGGCGGCGGATCTCGAACTGGATCGGATGGGCGCCGGCGCCCTCGCTGGCCGCGACCTCGGGCGGCACGCGCAGCGCCACCGAGATCCAGCGCGCCTCGGCGGGTCCGACCGCAACGACGTCCACCGCGGGCTGCATGCGCAGGCCCAGCAGGCCGGAGGCCGTCAGCGTGAAACGCTGCTCCTGCTCGGTGGCATTCATGATCTGCAGGCGGTAGACGTTTTCCACATAGCCGTCCTCGACCTGCCGCGCCAGCGAAGCGCGGTCGCGCACCACGTCCACCTTGAAGGTGGTGCGCAGCGCGATGCTGGCCATCAGGGCCGCGCTGATGACGAAAAGGATGGCGGTATAGATCAGCACGCGCGGGCGGAACATGCGCGCCAGCAGCTGGCTGCGCGTCAGGTGCTGGGACAGCCCGTTCTGGGTGTCATAGCGCACCAGGCCGCGCGCATAGCCCATCTTGTCCATCACGCCGTTGCACACATCGACGCAGGCGGCGCAGCCGATGCACTCGTATTGCAGGCCTTTGCGGATGTCGATGCCGGTGGGGCAGACATGCACACAGAGATTGCAGTCGATGCAGGCGCCGAGCCCGAGTTGCTTCGGGTCCGCCTTGCGCCCGCGCGCGCCGCGCGGCTCGCCGCGCTCGGCGTCATAGCTGATGATCAGCGTGTCCTTGTCGAACATGGCGCTCTGGAAGCGCGCATAGGGGCACATGTATTTGCAGACCTGCTCGCGCATATAGCCTGCGTTGCCGTAGGTGGCAAAACCGTAGAACAGCACCCAGAACCATTCCCAGGGCCCGAAGCTCAGGGCCAGGGCCTCGCTGCCCAGCAGCTTGATGGGCGTGAAGTAGCCGACAAAGGTAAAGCCGGTCCACAGGCCCAGGCTCAGCCAGACCAGCTGCTTGCCGCCCTTGCGCGCCAGCTTCTCGGCGGTCCAGGGGCCGGCGTCGAGCCGCATGCGTGCGGCGCGATCGCCCTCGAAGCGCTTCTCCACCCACATGAAGATCTCGGTGTAGACGGTCTGCGGGCAGGCATAGCCGCACCACAGCCGCCCCGCCACCGCGGTGAAGAGAAACAGCGCATAGGCCGAGATCAGCAGGATCCCGGTCAGGAAGATGAAGTCCTGCGGATACAGGACCAGTTCGAAGATATAGAAACGGCGCGCGCCCAGGTCGAAGAGCACGGCCTGGCGGCCGTTCCAGTTCAACCAGGGCAGGCCGTAGAACAGCAGCTGCGTGATCCAGACCAGGCTCCAGCGCCAGGTCGCAAACCACCCCGTGACGGCGCGGGGGTAGATCTTCTTCTGTGCCTGATAGAGCGAAACCATCTCCACGGCGGCATCACCACCGCTCTGGCTGGGCTGGGTCGTGGCGCTGGCTTCGCTGCTCATCAGTTGCTGCTTTTCTGCTACTTCTTACTTGGCGGCCACGGCCGTGGTTTGCGACAGGCTCCACACATAGGCCGCCAGCACGCGCACCTGCTCGGGGCTCAGGCGCGAGGCGTGGGCGGGCATGACGTTGTTCTTGCCGTTGTTGATCATCGCCATCACCGCGTCTTCGCCCCAGCCATGCAGCCATACCTTGTCGGTCAGGTTGGGCGCGCCCAGAGCCTGGTTGCCCTTGCCGTCCGGACCATGGCAGGCCGCGCAAGCACCGAACTTGGGCTTGCCCAGCTGGGCCGCGATCGAGTTGTGCGGGCTGCCCGACAGGCTCAGCACATAGTTGGCCACATTGCGCACGTCTTCCGGCGTGCCCACCGCGGCGGCCATCGGCGGCATCACGCCGTTGCGGCCCTTGCTGATGGTTTCGATGATGGTGTCATGCGCACCGCCATAGAGCCAGTCGCTATCGGTCAGGTTGGGGAAGCCCTTGGAGCCGCGTGCATCGGAGCCATGGCAGCCGGCGCAGTTGTTCGCGAACAGGCGCTCGCCAATGCCCATCGCCTGCGGGTCCTTGGCCAGGGCCTCGGCCGGCATGGCCGCGTACTTGGCGTAGACACCCTCGAGTGCGGCGCGGGCCTTGGCCTGCTCGGCCTCGTACTGGCCGGTGCTGGTCCACTTCAGGCTGCCCTCGGTGCTGCCCAGGCCCGGGTACATGGCCAGGTAGATGCCGGAGAACACCACCGTCAGCACGAACAAGCCCATCCACCAGCGCGGCAGCGGGTTGTTCAGTTCACGCAGGTCTTCGTCCCAGATATGGCCGGTGGTGTTGTCGTTGGCCATGATCTTGCGGCGGCTGGCGATGATCAACAGCACCAGGCACAGCAGCAGGCCAAGGATGGTGGCGCCGGCCACGAAGACCGACCAGCCATTGGAGAAAAAGTCACTCATTCAGGCCTCCTTGCGAGGTTGGGTTCGGCTGGCTCGCCATCGTCCATCAGGGGCATGGCGGCCACCTCATCGAAGCGGTGCAGATTGCGCTTGGAGTACGCCCAGAAGGCGATGCCCACAAACATCAGCATCGACAGCAGGGTGAATCCCGCTCTCAGGTCATTGATATCCATGGTCACTCCTTACTTGAGCGCGGTGCCCATGACCTGCAGGTAGGCGATCACCGCATCCAGCTCGGTCTTGCCCTTGACCTCATCGCCGGCCTTGGCGATGTCGTCGTCGGTATAAGGCACGCCCACCGTGCGCAGGGCGCGGAACTTGGGCGCCATGTCGGCCGGGTTGACGTTCGACTTGGCCAGCCAGGGGTAGGCAGGCATGTTCGACTCGGGCACCAGGTCGCGCGGATTGGTCATGTGGATGCGATGCCATTCATCGCTGTACTTGCCGCCGACGCGCTGCAGGTCGGGCCCGGTGCGCTTGCTGCCCCATTGGAAGGGGTGGTCGTAGACGAATTCGCCGGCCACCGAATAATGGCCATAGCGCATGGTCTCGGCACGGAAGGGTCGGATCATCTGCGAGTGGCAGTTGTAGCAGCCCTCGCGGATGTAGACGTCCCGGCCGGCCAGCTGCAGCGCGGTATAGGGCTTGAGGCCCTCCACCGGCTGGGTGGTGGAGCGCTGGAAGAACAGCGGCACGATTTCGACGATGCCACCGACGACCACCGTCAGCAGCACCAGCACGATCATCAGGAAATTGCTGGTTTCAATCTTCTCGTGACCAGCGACGGCGTGATTGGTATTTGCCATTTGTTGACTCCGTCTGCTTCAGGCGTGGGCGACCACGGCGGGGATGCGCACGGCCTGAGCCTTGCCAGCCTGCACCGTCTTCACCACGTTCCAGCCCATGATCAGCATGCCGCCCAGATAGAGCAGACCGCCGCCGAGGCGAATCACA
The DNA here is from genome assembly GCF_058788955.1 of Roseateles sp. FW301-B2. Taxonomy (NCBI): domain Bacteria; kingdom Pseudomonadati; phylum Pseudomonadota; class Betaproteobacteria; order Burkholderiales; family Sphaerotilaceae; genus Roseateles; species Roseateles sp. FW301-B2. Next base: position 9,581 of record NZ_JBYTBE010000017.1, on the reverse strand, counting down.
TAGAAGGGATAGGTGGCCTTGACGCTTTCCACGAAGGTGTAGACCAGGGTGCCGTCGGGGTTGACCGCACGCCACATCAGGCCCTGCATCACGCCGGCAATCCACATCGCGGCGATGTAGAGCACGATGCCGATGGTGGCGACCCAGAAGTGCAGCTCGATGGCGCGCTTGGAGTACATCTCCACACGGCCGAACATGCGCGGGATCAGGTGATACAGGCAGCCCATCGAGATCAGGCCCACCCAGCCCAGCGCACCGGAGTGCACGTGGCCAACGGTCCAGTCGGTGTAGTGCGAGAGCGCGTTCACCGTCTTGATGGACATCATCGGGCCTTCGAAGGTCGACATGCCGTAGAAGGACAGCGAGACGATCAGGAACTTCAGGATCGGGTCGTCACGCAGCTTGTGCCAGGCACCCGAGAGCGTCATGATGCCGTTGATCATGCCGCCCCAGCTGGGCGCAAGCAGCACCAGCGAGAACACCATGCCCACCGATTGCGCCCAGTCGGGCAGCGCGGTGTAGTGCAGATGGTGGGGGCCCGCCCACATATAGGTGAAGATCAGCGCCCAGAAGTGCACGATCGAGAGGCGGTAGCTATACACCGGGCGACCGGCCTGCTTGGGGATGTAGTAGTACATCATCCCGAGGAAGCCCGCGGTCAGGAAGAAGCCCACGGCGTTATGGCCGTACCACCACTGCACCATGGCGTCCTGCACGCCGGCATAGGCGGAGTAGCTCTTGGTCAGGCTGACGGGGATGGCGGCGCTGTTGACCAGGTGCAGCAGGGCCACGGCGATGATGAAGGCGCCGAAGAACCAGTTCGCCACATAGATGTGGCGGATCTTGCGGGTGCCGACGGTGCCGAAGAACACCACCGCGTAGGAGACCCACACCAGGGTGATGAGGATGTCGATCGGCCATTCCAGCTCGGCGTATTCCTTGCCGGAGGTGAAGCCCATCGGCAGGCTGATCGCTGCCAGCAGGATCACCAGTTGCCAGCCCCAGAAGGTGAACCAGGCCAGGCCGGGCGCGAACAGGCGCGTCTGGCCGGTGCGCTGCACCACGTGGTAGGCGGTCGCGAACAGCGTGCAACCGCCGAAGGCGAAGATCACCGCGTTCGTGTGCAATGGACGCAAGCGGCCATAGCTCAGGAAAGGGATTCCCAGATTGAGTTCGGGCCAGGCGAGCTGGGCGGCGCAGATGACGCCGACCAGCATGCCGACCACGCCCCACAGGACGGCCGCAAGCGCAAATGCGCGTACGACGCCGTCCTCATACACCGGCCCAGCCGGTTGCGAGACACTAGCCATTGAGCTGCTCCTTACACGTTTCTAAATTGACCCGGCGATTCTTAGGGTTGTTGCGGCGACCGAGCTTGATCGCCATCAACCACCGCGGTTTCATCCTCCAGAATGCGTCCGCCCTCGCGCTCCAGATCGTCCAATTGGCCGTTGTTGATGGCCCAGCCGAACACGCCCACGATCAGCAGCACCAGCACCACCGACAGCGGGATCAGCAAATACAGGATTTCCATGGTGTCAGGTCTTGCCCAGCTCTTGGGAGAGCCGTAGCGCGTTGAGGATCACGAACAGCGAACTCGCCGCCATGCCGATGCCGGCGGCCCAGGGCGGCAGATAGCCCAGCAGGGCCAAGGGGATGCAGGCGGCGTTGTAGGCCGCGGCCCAGCCCAGGTTCTGGCGTATCACGCGGCGCGTGCGCAGCGCCAGCTCGCGCGCCAGCACGACATCGCTCAGCCGAGTCGACAGCACGATGCCATCCGCCTGCGCCTTGGCGACCAGGGCGCCCTGCCCCATCGCCAGGCTGGCGTCGGCGCGCGCCAGCACCGGCGCGTCGTTGATGCCATCGCCCACCATCAGCACGCAGCGCCCCTGGGCCTGCAGCTCGGCCACCGCGGCCAGCTTGCCCTCGGGGCTGACGCCACCGCGCGCCGCCTGCACGCCGGCCTGCCGCGCCACCCGCTCGGCGCGCGCCGGCAGATCGCCGGACAGCAGCAGGGTCTGCAGGCCCTGAGCGCGCAGCGCCTGCATCGCGGCCGCGGCATCGGGGCGCAATTGCTCGTCAAAGGCCAGCATCAGGCTCACGCCGCCCTTGGCATCCTCACTCCCGAACGCCAGCTGCGCCTCAGGCAGCAGCGCACGGTCCGCGCCCAGCCAGTCCAGGCTGCCCAGCCGCCATTGCCGGCCCTGGGCATCGCGCGCCTGCAGGCCGCGCCCGGGCAGCTCCCGCACGTCCAGCCACTGCGCCTTGGCGGCCTCGTCCACCGGGTGTGCGGCCGCCAGCGCCAGCGCCATCGGGTGGCGCGAATGGTGCGCCAGCGCGGCCGCCTGGGCCAGCAGCGCGGCATCGGGCCGCGCCGGCCAGCTGCCCGCCAGCACCAGCCGGTCTTCGGTGAGCGTGCCGGTCTTGTCCAGCACCACCATGTCCACGCGCGCCAGTGTTTCCAGCGCTTCCAGGCGGCCCAGCAGGATGCCGCGCCGCGCCAGCGCGCCCGCGGCGGCCAGCCAGGCCGAGGGCCCGGCCAGCGAGAGTGCGCAGGGGCAGGTGACGATCAGCACCGACACCGCCACCCAGATGGCGCGCTCGGGCGCCACGAAGTGCCAGGCCAGCGCCGCCAGCCCGGCCAGCAGCAGCACACCCCACAGAAACGGCCCGGCGATGCGGTCGGCCATGCGCAGCTCGCGCGGGCGCTGCGTCAGCGCGCTGCGCATCAGCTGCACGATGCCCTCGTAGCGCGTGTCCGCGCCCACGCGCAGCACCCGCAGCAGCACCGGTGCATGCAGGTTCATGCTGCCCGCCACCAGCTCGTCACCGACGCGCTTGGGCACCGGCAGCGACTCGCCGCTCAGCAGCGCCTCGTCGGCCTCGGTGGCGCCCTGCTCCAGCCGCCCGTCGGCCGGGAAGGCCTGGCCGGCGAACACGCGCACCAGATCCCCGGCGCGCAGGCGCTGCGGGCTCACCTGGCTGCTGCTGCCATCCGGCTCCAGGCGCTCGACGCGATCCGGCAGGCGCGACATCGCCTGCTCCAGGCTTTGCGCCACGCGGTGGCGCGCGCGCAGCTCCAGGAAACGCCCGGCCAGCAGAAAGCTGACGAACATGGTGAGTGAATCGAAATAGACCTCGTGGCCGAACAGCCCCCCCGGATCGAAGGTGGCGCCGGTGCTGGCGACGAAGGTCACCAGCAGGCCCAGGCTCACCGGCACGTCCATGCCCAGGTGGCCGGCACGCAGCTGGCGCCAGGCGGAGCTGAAGAAGGGCCCGGCCGAGAACAGCATCACCGGCAGGCTCAGCACCCAGGAGCCCCACAGCAGCAGCTGGCGCAGGTCGGCGCTCATATCGCCGGGATCGGCCACATAGATGGGCGTGGCCAGCATCATCACCTGCATCATCAGAAAGGCCGCGACGAACAAGCGCCACAGCGCCTGGCGACGCTCGCGCTCGCGCTGCTCGCGCGCCGGCGCGGCGGCATCCGGCGCGGCGCCATAGCCGGCACCGGCAATCGCCTGCACCAGGGTGCTGATGCGGGTACGCGCCGGGTCCCAGCGCAGCTGCAGGCGCTCGGCCGCCGCATTCACCTGGGCGGAAAGCACGCCGGCCTGGGCCGTCAGGGTGGACTCGATGATGCTGGCGCAGGCCGCGCAATGCATGCCGGTGAGCTGCAGTTGCGAGACGGCGATGCGCTCACCACCGGCCGGGGTCTGCCACTGCGTATAGCTGGCAAGCAGATCGGGGTCATCGAGCGCGTCCAGCCCCGGGACGGGGCGAGCGGCGCTGGCGGCGGTTGTGGACATGAGCAAGGGCTGGCGCCGCGGAGCGGGCGGCAGGCCGTAATCTACGCAGAAGCACGGCGGATGTCATGACTTATGTCAAGCGCACCCCAGTAAACCCTAGGGCAGACGCCAGCGGATGCGAAAGCCCTGCAACTCGGGCCGGGTGAAGGCGGCCCAGCTGCCGCCCAGCCGGCTGATGATTTCAAAGGCGATCGCCAGGCCCAGGCCGGTGCCGCCATCGTTGCGCGTGTCGGCGCGCGCGCCGCGCCAGAAGGCTTCGCTGAGGCGCGGCAGATCCTGCGGCGCGACGCCCTCGCCATCGTCCTCGATGTCGATCTGCGCCTGCCCCTCCACCACGCCCAGGCGCAGCACGATGTGGGCGCCGCCATAGCGCAGGGCGTTGTCCAGCACGTTCACCAGCGCCTCGCCCAGCCACAGCGGGTGGGCCTGGGCCAGCACCGGCTCCATGGGCATTTCCAGGCTCAGGCTCTTGCCCTCGCGTGCCGCGCGCAGGGCCAGGGGCTCGGCGGCCTCGCGCAGGATGGGGCGCAGGTCCATGCGGCCCTGCTCGCCATCGAAGGCGAGCGCCGCTTCCGAACGCGCCAGGCTCAGCAACTGGCCTATCAGGCGAGCCAGGCGCTCGCTGGACTGCAGCATCGCCCGCAGCACCGGCTCCCAGGCCGGCTCGGCACCGGCCGCCGCGGGCAAGGCCTTGAGTTCCTGCTCCAGCTCCTGGGTCAACACGCGCAGGCCCGCCACCGGGGTGCGCATCTGGTGCGCGGCATCGGCCACAAAGCGCCGCTGCAGGGCCACCGAATGCTGCACGTCGCTGAGCAAGGTGTTGATGCGCTCGATCAGCGGCACGGCCTCGGCCGGCACGCCCTCGATCGGCAGCGGGCGCAGATCGCTGGAGGCGCGCTGCGCCACCTCGCGTGCCACCTCGCGCAGCGGCTGCAGGCCGCGCCGGATGCCCCATGCCAGCAGCACCATGCTCAGGCCGCCCAGCGCCAGGGTCGGCAGCGCCATCGCCACCAGCACATCGCGCACCAAGCGCTGGCGCTTGCCACGCGTCTCGATCACGATGATGGACACCGAACGATCCAGCATCGGCGAGGTCAGCGAGAACATCGCGCCACGCACCGCCTGGCCCTGGAACTGGCCGTCGAACAGCAGCGGCTTGGCGAAGCTGTGGTGGCGCAGCTCGGGCCGCGGCACCTCGCCATCGCCCGCCAGCACGCGCCCGGACTCGTCCAGCACCACGAAGTTGTTGCGCTCGGTGCTGTCCCAGGTCAGCAGCTCCAGGGTCTGCGGGCTCATGTCGAGCAAGGGGCCGCGATCGGTCCACGCCATCTTGGCGGCCAGCGCGCTGGTCTCGTCCTGCAGCCCGCGGTCGAAGGCGGCATTCGCGCTGCTGCTGGCCAGCCCATAGGCCCCGGCCGCCGCCAGCACGATGCCCAGCGCCCAGATCCACACCAGCGGTGCCAGCAATTGCCGGCGCAGGCTCGGCGGCCTAGCCGGCATGTTGCGCGTCCGCGCCGAGCAGCTGCGCGCCGGGCTCGAGCACATAACCGAAGCCGCGCACGGTGCGTATCTCCACCCCCAGCTCGGCGAAGCGCTTGCGCAGGCGATGCACATAGACCTCGACCGAGTTCTCGCTGAAATCGGCCTCCCAGCTGGACAGGCGCGCCACGATGGCGTCCTTGCCCACCACGCGGCCGGCGCGCTGCATCAGCATCTCGGTGAGCGCGAATTCGCGCTGGCTCAGGCGCACCGGCTCGCCGCGGAACAGCAGCTCGCGATGCGCGCCGTCCAGCAGCAGCTCGCCGAGCTGCAAGGTGTCGCTGACGCGGCCCTGGGCACGCCGCTGCAGGGCGCGCAGGCGCGCAATCAGCTCGGGCAGATCGAAGGGTTTGACGAGATAGTCGTCGGCACCGGCATTGAGGCCACCGACGCGATCGGCCAGCTCGTCGCGGGCGGTCAGCAGCAGCACCGGCAGCTTGGCGCCCTGGGCACGCCAGGCGCGCAGCACGCCCATGCCGTCCAGCCCGGGCAGGCCCAGGTCCAGCACCGCCAACTCGAACTGCGCCACCAGGCCGGCCGCGGCCGCCTGGCGCCCGTCGGCCAGCACGTCCACCTGCCAGCCCTCGCGCTCCAGGGCGCGCGCCACGCCCAGGCTCAGCGCCGCATCATCCTCGACCAGCAACACTCGCATCGGGGTCCCTCCAAGGTGGCCGGCATTGTCGGCCATGAAAAAGGCCGGTCAGCGACCGGCCTCGGCAAGGACGCCGCCTGGCTCAGGCGAAGTTGGCCTGCGCGAACTCCCAGTTCACCAGATGGTTCAGGAAGGCCTCGACGAACTTCGGGCGCAGATTGCGGTAGTCGATGTAGTAGGCATGCTCCCACACGTCGACGGTCAGCAGCGCCTTGTCGGCCGTGGTCAGCGGCGTGCCGGCGGCGCCGGTGTTGACGATGTCCACCGAGCCGTCGGCCTTCTTCACCAGCCAGGTCCAGCCCGAGCCGAAGTTGCCCACCGCGCTCTTGGTGAAGGCTTCCTTGAAGGCGTCGAAGCTGCCCCACTTGGCGTTGATGGCGTCCGCCAGCGCGCCGCTCGGCGCACCGCCGCCATTGGGCTTCATGCAGTTCCAGAAGAAGGTGTGGTTCCAGATCTGGGCCGCGTTGTTGTAGATCGGACCGCTGGACTTCTTGACGATCTCTTCCAGCGCCATGGCCTCGAACTCGGTGCCCTTTTGCAGGTTGTTCAGGTTCACCACATAGGCGTTGTGATGCTTGCCGTGGTGGAACTCCAGCGTCTCGGCGCTGTAGTGGGGGGCCAGTGCGTCCTTGGCATAGGGCAAGGCGGGCAAGGTATGTTCCATGGAGACTCCTCTGATTCGCAAGTGGGGCTAAAGATCGGCGCGATTGTAGGCAGCTTGGGCCAACCTTTTCGGGCGCGGGGATTCAGGGCGCGGCATCGGGTTTAAGCGCCAGCACCTGCAGTTCGGCCTGGCCGTCCGCCAGCACCGCATGCACGGCCGCGCCGAGCCGCAGCTGCCGCACCGAACTCAGCGCCCGGCCCTGCCCGTCGTCCAGCCAGGCATAGCCGCGTGCCAGCACCCGGTGCGGGTCCAGCGCGGCGAGGCGCTGCGCCAGCGTATCGAGCCGGCGCGCCTGCCGTTCGAGCTGCTGCGGCAGCACGCGCACGAGCCTTTGCTGCTGATGCCGGAGGGTCTGCGCCTGCAGGCCTTGCAGCCGCGGCAAGACCTGACCCCAGCGCTGCGCCAGCAGGGCCAGGCGCCGGCGCTGGCGCGTCAGGCTGTCGCTTGGCCGCGCCAGCCGCAGGGCGACGCGGTCCAGGCGCTGGGCGGCGGCGTCCAGGCGCTGCTCGAGCCGGCGCCGCAGCGTGCGCGCCAGGGCGTCCAGCGCGTCCAGACAGGACGCGCGCGACGGCGTCGCCAGTTCCGCCGCCGCGGTGGGGGTGGGCGCGCGCAGGTCGGCGGCCAGATCGGCCAGGCTGAAGTCGGTCTCGTGGCCGACCCCGCAGATCACCGGCAGGGCCGAGGCCGCCACCGCGCGCACCACGCGCTCGTCGTTGAAGGCCCACAGGTCCTCCAGCGAACCGCCGCCGCGGCACAGCAGCAGCAACTCGGCATCGCCGCGCTCGTTGGCAAGCTGGAGGGCGCGCACCAGGCTGTCAGGCGCCTCCGGCCCCTGCACCAGGCTGGGATAGACGAACACCTCGGCATGCGGTGCGCGCCGTTGCAGCGCCGTCAGCACGTCATGCAGGGCCGCACCGGCGGTGGAGGTGATGACGCCGATGCGGCGCGCATAGGCCGGCAGGGGCCTCTTGCGCTCGGCATCGAACAGGCCCTGCGCCTCCAGCTTGGCCTTCAGGCGCAGGAACTGCTCATAGAGCGCACCGGCACCGGCGCGGCGCATCGCCTCGACGACGAATTGCAGCTCGCCGCGCGGCTCATAGAGCGCCAGCCGGCCGCGCACCTCGACCCGGTGGCCATCGCCCGGCGCGAAGTCCACCAGGCTGGCGGCGCGCCGGAACATGGCGCAGCGCAGCAGCGCCGTGGCGCCATCGGCGTCCTTCAGGCTGAAATAGCAATGCCCGCTGGCGGCACGGGTGAAACCCGACAACTCGCCCTCGACGGTGCAGTTGGCATAGCGGCTGGCGAGGCTGTCGGAGACCGCCGTCAGCAGCGCCTGCACGCCCCAGACCAGCCGTGTTGGAGCGGGTTTGAAGGGCTCAACCATGCGCAAACCCAATGCTGGCGCGGGTCCAGAACTCCACAGCCGCGCCAATACTGGCCTGGCGGCCCATGCGGGCCGTCATGCGACCGTCACAGAGCCATAAACGCTTGAATTTCAAGAGCTTTTTCCTGCTTAAAAATGAGGCAATTTGTCTTTGGGCCCGATTCTGCGTGCTCCGGGGCCGATGCCAGCCCAGTTACGCACAAAGTTATCCACAGCAAAAGTGGATGACTTCGGAGGCACAAACCCTGACCAAAATCCGCCCGGCCGCTTGTCTTGGAGCGCCGGGCTTGGGGCCATAATCGCCCCCGCAGTGCGGCGCAGCCTGTTGCGCGGCGCCGAGCACCATGAACAAGCCGACCAAGTCCTGAGAGGGGTAGCCTTTGTTTTCGATCATACAAGCCGCCGGTTGGCCGATCTGGCCCCTGCTTCTGTGCTCCGTCGTGGCCCTGGCCCTGGTGATTGAACGCTTCTCCAGCCTGCGCGCCTCGCGCGTCGCACCCGGCCAGCTGCTGGACGAAGTGCTGGGCGTCACCAGCCAGCAACTGCCTAGCCTGGACGTGGTCAGCAAGCTGAGCGAGAACTCGCTCTTGGGCCAGGTGCTGGCCAGCGGCCTGCGCGCCGTGATCCTGGAGCCGCGCATCCCCGAGACACGCCTGCGCCAGAGCTTCGAGCTGTCCGGCCGCCATGCCATCCACCAGATGGAGCGCTACCTGAACACCCTGGGCACCATCGCCACCGCGGCGCCGCTGCTGGGCCTGCTGGGCACGGTGGTGGGCATGATCGAGATCTTTGGCAGCCAGAGCCCCACCGGCAACAACCCGACGATGCTGGCGCACGGCATCTCGATCGCGCTCTACAACACCGCCTTCGGCCTCATCATCGCCATCCCCTCGCTGATGTTCTACCGCTACTTCCGTGGCCGGGTGGAAGCCTATGTGGTGGAGATGGAACAGGCCAGCGAGCGCTTTCTCTCGCACCTGAGCCGCTACTGCCTGCCGCCGCTGCAGCCCGCCAGCAAATGAAGTTCCGCCGCCGTGGCTCGGAGGAGCCGGAGATCAACCTGATCCCCTTCATCGACGTGCTGTTGGTGATCCTGATCTTTCTGATGCTGTCCACCACCTACTCGCGCTTCACCGAGCTGCAGATCACCCTGCCCACGGCCGACGCCGAGAAGTTGAAGGAGCGGCCGGGCGAGGTCATCGTGGCCGTGTCGGCCGAGGGCCGCTACGCCATCAACCGCCAGGCGGTGGATGGGCGCACGGTCGATGCGCTGGCCAGCGCGCTGCGCGCCGCCGCCGAGGGCCGCAGCGATGCGGTGGTGATCGTCTCGGCCGACGCCGCCACGCCGCACCAGGCGGTGATCAATGTGATGGACGCCGCGCGCCGCGCCGGCCTGCCGCGCCTGACCTTCGCCAGCCAGGCGGCCGCCGGCAGCCCCTAAGAGCGTGTTTGCGACCCCGTCATGGTGCCCGCAAGGCAGCCCAGGGGCGCAATCTAGGCGCGCGCCGCAGGCCAGGCTCGTCGCCTGGCCAA
>NZ_JBYTBE010000016.1:0-109718 GCF_058788955.1 Roseateles sp. FW301-B2 | reverse complement strand
CCCCCTGACCCCGCCGCCCCGCTGGCCGGCTCAACTAGGGCAAATGCCGCTACACCGGAACCGGGCCAGCGCATAGCCTTGCGGTCCAGGAGAGCCAATGGCCAGCGACGACCACCCCGACCCATCCGCCGAAGAAGCGTCCACGCTCAGCATCGGCCTGAACACCCTGGGCTGGAGCGCCCCCCTGCAGTGGTTGCGTCTGGGCTGGCGCGACTTCAGCCGTCAGCCCGCCATCGGTCTGTTCTATGGGCTGTGCTTCATGGCGATGGGCTGGGGGCTGTTCAAGGTCTACGAGCATGCGCCCGCCTACACGCTAGCCCTGTCGGCCGGTTTTCTGCTGATGGGCCCGTTCCTGTGCATGGGGCTGTACCAGGTCAGCATGCGGCTGGAGCGCGGCGAGCCGCCAGGCTTCATCGATTCGCTCGCCGCCTGGCACACGCGCACCGGCCAGATGGCCATCTTTGGCGGGGTGCTGCTGATCCTCGAGATGATCTGGGCACGCGCCTCGCTGGTGATCTTTGCGGTGAGCTTTGATGGCATGCCCGACCTCTCGGGCTCGCTCACCAAGCTGATCGATCCGGAGAACCTCGGCTTCATCGTCACCTATCTCTGCGTGGGCGCCCTGTTCGCGGGGCTGATCTATGCGGTCAGCGTGATTTCGGTGCCGATGATTCTCGACAAGCAGGTGGACGCGGTCACCGCGGGCCTGGTCAGCATGCGCCTGGTGCTGACGCAGACCGGCGTGATGCTGCTCTGGGGCGCCCTCATCACGGTGCTGGTGGTGCTGGCCATGCTGCCCTGGTTTGCCGGCCTGTTGGTGGTGGGGCCGGTGCTGGGGCACGCCAGCTGGCACGCCTACCGCGCGGCCGTCGCGAACTGAGCCGCGCACTGAGCCACGCACGAGCGTTTCGGCAGCCCTGGGCTCGGCCACAATGCGCCTTGCCATGAGACTGCCTATCACCTGCCTGCTGGCCCTGTGCTGCCTTGCCCAAGCCCGGGCCGAGGGGCCCCCTCTCGACCTGACCAGCATCCCCTTCGAGAAGCTGACCCAGACCGAGGTCATCACCGCCTCCAAGCTGGCCAAGCAGGTGAGCGACTCGCCCTCGGCGGTCTCCATCGTCACGGCGGACGACATCCGCGCCTACGGCTACCGCACGCTGGCGGACGTCGTCAACGGCATGCGCGGGCTCTACACCACCTACGACCGCCGCTACGAATACCTGGGCGGCCGCGGCTTCGGCGCGCCGGGCGACTACACCGGCCGCATCATGGTGCTGATCGACGGCACGGCCACCCAGGACAATATCTACAACCAGGCCTATATCGACAACTCCGGCCTGCTCGACCTGGAGCTGATCGAGCGCGTCGAGTACGTGCCCGGCACCGGCTCGGTGAGCTATGGCAACAACGCCCTGCTGGGCATCATCAACATCATCACCAAGCGCGGTGCCGACTTCGACGCCGCCCAGCTCGCGGGCGAGCTGTCCAGCTACGGCGGCCGCAAGAGCCGGCTGACGCTCGGGCACCGGTTCGAGAATGGCGTGGACCTGCTGCTCTCGGCATCCGGCCTGCACAGCGATGGCCAGACGCACTACTTCCCCTACTTCGACGCCATCGGCCTGCATGGTGGCCGCGCCGTCGGGCAGGATTTCGAATCGAACCGGCGCCTGTTCGCCAAGCTGGAATTCGAGGGCTTCAGCCTGCAGGCCGCCCATGTGAGCCGCACCAAGGCCTCGCCCACGCCGAGGCGCCAGAACGCCTTCAACCTGCCCTACTACCTGGTGGACGAATCCACCAGCGTCAGCGCCAAAGTCGACTTCAATATCGGCCGCGATCTGAAATCGGTATCGCGCCTGTACCTCGGCCGCTACGAGGACAGAACCTTCCGCCAGTACGTCGCCATAGATCCGGACGAACAGTTCCGCCGCAACCAGACCCTGGGCCAATGGTGGGGTCTGGACCAGAAATTTGCGCTCACCCGCTACGAGGGTCACACCCTGGTGTTCGGTGCCGAGTACCGCGACGATTTCCGCCAGCGCATTTCCAGCGTCGGCCTGGACGATCACTACGTCGAGCGCATCGAGTACGACCGCCTGCCCTATACCAACAAGACCTACAGCCTCTACGCCACCGACGAGTTCGTCGTCAGCAAGGCCCTCACCGCCAATCTCGGCGTGCGCTACGACAAGCCCCATGCGGTGGACTGCTCGGTGGCGCCCTGCATCACCTACGCCAGCAAGCCCGCCTTCAGCCCGCGGCTGGCCTTCACCCTGGCCGCCGGCCCCGACACCACGCTGAAGGCCTCCTACAGCCGCGCGTTCCGCCTGCCCAACCCCAACGAGATCAGCGCCTCCACGCAATCCGATCTGTACCGGCCGGAGCGCGTGGGTGCGGCCGAACTGGTGCTGGAGCAGGACTGGTCGCCGACGCTGCGCTTCACCGGCTCGATCTACGACTACCGCCTGGGCAACCAGCGCTACCAGGCCTCCGCCACCGGCGCCGAGCTGCACGATGGCCGCAGCCGCACGCGCGGGCTGGAGATCCAGCTCGACCAGCTCTGGGAGGGCGGCATCAAGCTGCGCGCCAGCGCGGCCTGGCAGGCCGCCCGCGACCCTGAGGGCAAGCAGCTGGTGAATTCGCCGCGCAGCATGGCCAAGCTGAACCTGAGCGCGCCGCTGTGGGAGCGCAGCTGCCGGCTGGGCCTGGAGGCGCAATACCTGGGTCGGCGCATCACCCAGGAGCTGCGCGATGACGATGGCATCGTGACGCGCGAGGGACGCCCCCTGGCCGGCGCCAGCCTGCTCAACCTGACGCTTAGCTCGGCGCAAGGCTGGCATGGGCTGAACTGGTCCATCGGCATCAAGAACGCCTTGAATCAGCGCTACGAGGTGCCGGCGTCCACCGTGCGCAGCGATGGCAACGGCGCCGTGCTCGACACCATGGCCATGGACGGCCGCCACTTCTTCGTGCAACTCAGCTGGGACGCCTGGCGATGAGAGCGGCCCGCGCGCGTCTGCTGCTGGCCGGCTCGCTGGCCCTGGCCCTGAACTTGGCCGCTGGCCAGCAGGCCCACGCCCAGGCCGTGCCCGAGTACGCGATGAAGGCCACCTATCTTTACAACTTCATGGTGTTCGCCGAGTGGCCCAACCAGGACGCCCATGGCGCGCCGGAATCCCTGCAGCTCTGCGTGTTCGGGCCGGACAATTTCGGCACCGCCCTGAACAGCCTGGAGGGCAAGAACGTCAATGGCCGCAAGCTGGTGGTGCAGCGCGCCAGCAGCCTGGCCAGCCTGCGGCGCTGCCATCTGCTGTTCGTCACCGAACGCGAGGCGCCCAATATGGCCGCGATCCAGAACGTGCTGGGCGAGGCCCCGGTACTGACCGTGGCGGACTCGCCGCTCGCCAGCGGCGCCGCCATCCTGCTCGCGCTCGACGGCCGGCGCCTGGTGTTCGACGTGAACGTGCAGCGCATCAAGAAGGCCGGCATCACGCTGTCCTCCAAGGTGTTGCAACTGGCGCGCTCCGCCAGCTAGGGCCATGGTCAGCATCAGCTCCCTGTGGAAGCGCCCGGGCCGTGAGCAGGGCTCCCTGGTCACCCGGCTGGAAAGCATCCTGGCCGCGACCATGGGCGCCGCCCTGCTGATCGCGCTGGTGTTGATCACCTCCAAGGAACTGCTCACCCAGCGTGCCGCGCTCAGCGAAGGCGGGCAGGCCTGGCTCAATACCCTGGCCGTGCAGGCCACCTCGCCGCTGGCCTTCGACGACGCCAAGGCCGCGCAGGAATTCCTGCAGGCCGCCAGCATCTACCCGGGCCTGCAGGCCGCCTACATCCTGCGCGCCGACGGCTCCACGCTCGCCAGCCATCTGGCCGCGTCGCAGCCGGAGCTGTCGGCCGCCGAGCTGGCGCGCGCCAACACCACGCCCTTCTTCGCCGGCGCGCTGCTGATTGCCACGCCGGTGCGGCTGTCGGAGGACATGCTGGGCAGCGTGGTGGCGAAAATCGACCTCACGCGCATGTGGCGCTCGATCCTGCAGTTCGCCATCTCGCTGATCGTTGCGCTCGGCGCATCGGGGGCGGCGGCAGCGCTGGCGGCGCGCAAGTTCCTGCACCGCGCGCTCGCCCCCATCAAGGGCCTCAAGCAGGTGATGGACGACGTCTCGCAGGGCCAGCGCTTCACCGTGCGGGCCGAGGTGGTGGCCGACGACGAGGTCGGCGCGCTCAGCACGGTGTTCAACAACATGCTCGACCAGATCATCAAGAGCGACAGCCTGCTGGCCGAGAACAATGCGCGCCTGCGCGCGCTCAAGGACGCCGCCGAGCAGGCCTCCAATATGAAGAGCGAGTTCCTGGCGCTGATGAGCCATGAGCTGCGCACCCCGATGGCAGGCGTGCTGGGCATGCTCAAGCTGAGCCTGCGCGGCCAGATGGACGCGACGGTGCGCGAGCGCATCGAGCTGGCCAGCCAGAACGCCGCCGTGCTGCTGCAGCTGGTGAACGACCTGCTGGACGTCTCCAAGATCGAGGCCGGCAAGCTCTCGCTCGAATGCGTGGACTTCGAGCTGCAGACCCTGCTCGGCGATGCCATGCGCCTGCTGCACGAGCGCGCCGTCGAGAAGGGCATCGCGCTCAGCTGGCAGATCGACGCCGCCGTGCCGGCCTATCTGCGAGGCGATCCGACGCGCCTGCGCCAGGTGCTCATCAACCTGGTGGGCAATGCCATCAAGTTCACCGAGCGCGGCGGCGTCAACGTCACGGTGCGCAATCTGCCGCCCGACGAGCGCCGGCCGGAGGCGCCGCCGCCGATCTACTTCGCGGTGCAGGACACCGGCATCGGCATCAGCGATGCCGCCCAGCGCCGCATGTTCCAGAAATTCGAGCAGGCCGACATGTCGACCACCCGCAAGTTCGGCGGCACCGGCCTGGGCCTGTCGATCTGCAAGCAGCTGGTCGAGCTGATGGGCGGCCAGATCGGCCTGCACAGCGTGCTCGACCAGGGCAGCATCTTCTTCTTCGAGCTGCCGCTGCCACCCGGGCAGCGCCCGGCCGAAACAAGCGTCGAGGCGCTGGGCCGCCATGCCTACCGGCTGCATGCGCTGGTGGCCGAGGATGCCAGCACCAACCAGCTCATCATCAAGGCGCTGCTGCAGGACATGGGCCACCAGGTCAGCGTGGTCGAGAACGGCGAGCAGGCCCTGGAAGCGCTGACCCGCCAGAGCTTCGACCTGATCCTGATGGACGGCCGCATGCCGGTGATGGATGGGCTGGAGGCCACCGCCCATATCCGCGCCGGCCACTGGCGCGAGCTGATCTTCGCGGACCGCCACATCCCCATCATCGCCCTCACCGCCAATGCCTCCGAGCAGGACCGCGCCAAGTTCCTCGCCGGCGGCATGAACGACTTCCTCAGCAAGCCCGTCGACGAGCTGGCCCTGCACCAGGTGCTCGGCCGCGTCATCGAACAGCGGCTGCGCGCCGGCCTGCCGATGAAGCCGCGCGCCGACGACGCCCTGGGCGCGCTGGACAGCTGGGCCGCAAACGCCGGTCTGACTGGTCTGGACGGCCAGGATGCGCCAGCGCCGCCGCCGCCCGCACCGCTACGTGCCAGCCAGGACGCGATGCAGCAGCGCGCGCGCAGCGTGCAGGCGCAGATGCTGCGGGCCTTCCGCGAGCAGGCGCCGCTGCGCCTGCAGGAGATCGCGGCCGCCGCCGCGGCGGCCGACTGGAACACCGCCGCCATCGTGGCGCATGGCATCAAGGGCTGTCTGGCCTATATTGAGCCCAACGGCAGCGCCTATCTGCTGAGCGACCAGCTCGAGCGCATGGCCGACCAGGGCGAGGTGGCCGAGTTCGACGCGCGCCTGCAGGCGCTGGGGCAGGCACTCGCCAACACATTGAAGCAGGACGCGGGGAGCGGGGCATGAAGGTTCTGGTGATCGATGACGACATGATTTCGCGCATGGCCCTGGTCGACGTCATCAACGGCTGCGGCAACTACCGCATCGTCGAGGTGGCCAGCGGCGACGAGGCCTGGCAGCAGATCAGCGGCCCCGGCGTGCCGCCGATGCTGGTGTGCTGCGACATCCGCATGCCGGGCATGTCGGGCATCGAGCTGCTCAAGAAGGTGCGCGCGACCCCGGCCACCCAGGACATGCCCTTCGTGCTGATCTCGATGGCCAACGATGCCGACACCATCAAGGAAGCGATCCAGTTCGGCGTGAGCGGCTACATCGTCAAGCCCTTCAGCCAGAAGGACGCGCGCGACCGCCTCAGCAAGGCGCTGGCGCTGTCCGGCAGCAAGGTGATGGAAAAACCCGCCGAAACCATGGCCCGGCTGAAGTTCGAACCCGACCGCTACCGCGCCTACCTCACCACCATGCAAAGACAGGTGACCCAGCTGATCGGCGAGCTCGCCACCATCCCCAACAACGACGCCCTGCCCCCGATACGCGAGAAGATGGCGGTGCTGCAGACCGGTTGCGCGCCGCTGGGCCTGTGGCGCGCGGCCGCCCTGCTGCAGAAGTTCTCGGCCGAGGGCTCGGCCAGCGCGGACATGCTGGACTGTCTGGACGAGCTGCAACAGCAACTTCATCACCAGTTGTTCGCGATTGACTGAGCCGCGGCGCACCGACGCAGGCCACAATGCGCGTTGATGAGATCTGCCCGCCCATTTTTCTGCCCGCCATGCTCGATTTCTCCAGCCTGACGCATTACGACTGGCTCGACGTCCCCATGTGGGTGTACGACCTTGAGCGCCAGCGCAATCTGTGGGCCAACGCCGCCGCCCTGAGCTTCTGGCGCGCCGAAAGCGCCGAGGAATTCCTCTCGCGCGATCATGCCGACACCAGCGCCGCGGTGCGCGAGCGCCTCGCCGTGACCGCCGCCGACCATGGCCAGGGCAAGATCGTGCGCGAGCAATGGACCCTCTATCCCAAGGGCCAGCCCACCACCGTGATGCTGACCTCGCGCGGCATCCGCACCCCCGACCGCCGCCAGGTGATGCTGTTCGCCGCCGACTCGCTGCCCGCCGGCAGCGACAAGTCGATGCTGCGCGGCGTCGAGGCACTGCAGCACACCTCGGTGCGCATTGCCGTTTTCTCGCTGCGCGACGGCAGCGCCCTGATGCGCAACCCGGCCGCGGCGATCTGCTTCGCCGCCCTGCCCAAGGCCGCCGGCATGAGCGACTTTGCCGCCATCTTCCCGGACCCCGAACTGGCCAGGCGCATCTACGCCCAGGTGCAGCGCGGCCAGACCTTTGCCGCCGATCTGGAACTCAACACCAGCTCGGGCCGGCGCTGGCATGGCGTGGATGCGCGCCCGATGCGCGACCCGGTGACCGGCGACCTGGTGATGCAGCTGAATGCGCGCGACATCGCCGACCTCAAGGCCAGCCAGGCCGCGCTGGAAGCCGCGCGCGAGGCGGCCGAGGCCGCCAGCCAGGCCAAGAGCAGCTTCCTGGCCAATATGAGCCACGAGATCCGCACCCCCATGAACGGCGTGCTGGGCCTCACCGAGCTGGTGCTGCAGACCGAGCTGAGCGAGCGCCAGCGCAAATTCATCGAGCTGGCCCATGGCTCGGCCAAGGGCCTGATGGTGATCATCAACGACCTGCTGGACGTGGCCAAGATCGAGGCCGGGCGCGTGCACATCGACGATGCCGCGTTCTCGCTGCACGACTGCCTGCGCGAGTCCCTGCACCCGCTGCTGCTGCAGGCGCACGACAAGGGCATCCAGCTGCATGCGCGCGTGCAGCCCGGCGTGCCCCAGCATCTGCATGGCGATGCCTTGCGGCTGCGCCAGGTGCTGGTGAACCTGGTGGGCAATGCGCTCAAGTTCACCGAGAAGGGCGAGGTGCGCGTCGAGGTGCAGCTGATCGCCGAGGATGAGGCGCCCGCCGGCGCGCCGGCGCTGCTGCGCTTCTCGGTGCACGACACCGGCATCGGCATGACGCGCGACCAGATCGCCCATGTGTTCGCGCCCTTCACGCAGGCGGATGGCAGCATCACGCGCCGCTACGGCGGCACCGGCCTGGGCCTGACCATCGTGCAGCGCCTGGTGAACCTGATGGGCGGATCGGTCAGCGTGGAAAGCCAGCCCGGCACCGGCTCCTGCTTCAGCTTCGAGCTGCGCCTGCCAAAAGCTCACACATCGGCGCCGGCAGCGGCGCAGCCCGAAGCCGTGGCGCAGCCGGCCGACTCAGACCAGCAGCACGCCTGAGCCGGTGGTGCTGCGCGCCTCCAGGTCGCGGTGCGCCCGCGCCACCTCGGCCAGCGGGTAGCGCTGGTCCACATGGATGCGCACCGCGCCGCTCTTCACCACCTCGATCAACTCGTCCGCCATCGCCTGGGTGCTCTCGCGCGTGGCCAGGTGGGTGAACAGCGTGGGCCGCGTCAGGTAGAGCGAGCCCTTGGCCGCCAGCGTGCCCAGGGCCACCGGCGGCACCACGCCCGAGGCATTGCCGAAGCTGGCCATCAGGCCGAAGGGCGCCAGGCTGTCGAGCGAGCCGGCCCAGGTGTCGGCACCCACCGAGTCATACACCACCTTGACGCCGCGTCCCTCGGTGATCTCGCGCACGCGCGCGGCGAAATCCTCGCGCCGGTAGTTGATGACATGGGTGGCGCCGGCGTCCAGCGCCAGCTGGCATTTCTCGTCGCTGCCGGCGGTGCCGATCAGGCGCAGGCCCAGCAGGCGTGCCCATTGGCAGGCGATCAGGCCGACCCCGCCGGCGGCGGCGTGGAAGAGCACGAAGTCGCCCGCATGCAGGCCGCCCTGCGGCAGCGTGCGGCGCAGCAGATACTGGGCCGTCAGGCCCTTGAGCATCATGCCGGCGCCGGTCTCGAAGGAGATCTCGTCCGGCAATCGCACCACGCAGCGCGCCGGCATCACGCGCGCCGTGCAATAGGCGCCGGGCGGCTGGCTGGCATAGGCGGCGCGGTCGCCCGGCTTGAGGTGGGTGACGCCCTCGCCCACCGCCTCCACAAAGCCCGCCGCCTCCATGCCGATGCCGGCGGGCATGGGCAGGGGGTAGACGCCGTTGCGGTGGTAGACGTCGATGTAGTTGAGCCCCACCGCCACATGCCGGATCCGCAGCTCGCCCGGCCCGGGCTCGCCCACCTCCACCGGTACCAGCTGCATCTGTTCCGGGCCACCCGGCTGTTGTATGCGCACCGCGAGATCGCTCATCAAAAACTCCTGCTGATGAATAAGGGCTGAGGGAATTCCGCTATCGTGCCAGCCTTTGCCATTCAGCGCTTGCCGTCGCCATGCAGCTCACGCCGCGCCTCGCACTTCTGCTCACCCTGCCGCCGCTGATGTGGGCCGGCAATGCCGTGGTCGGGCGCCTGATGGCCGCCAGCGTGCCGCCGCTGACGCTGAATGCCATGCGCTGGGCACTCGCCTTCGCGCTGCTGCTGCCGCTGGCGCGCGGCCTGTTTTTTCGCAAGCTCGGGCAGGTGCGCGCGCGCTGGCCCTATCTGGCCCTCACCGGCCTGCTGGGCATGGGTTGCTACAACGCCCTGCAGTACCAGGCCCTGCACAGTTCCAGCGCGCTGAACGTGACCCTGATCGCGGCCAGCCTGCCGGTCTGGATGCTGGCGGTGGGCGCCCTGGTCTTCAAGGTACATCCAACGCGCAAGCAGCTGCTGGGCGCCGTGCTCTCGCTGGCCGGCGTGGCCCTGGTGATCGCGCGCGGCCAGCTCGCCAGCCTGGCCTCTATCCATTTCGTCGCCGGCGACCTGCTGATGCTGCTGGCGATCTTCAGCTGGGCGATCTACAGCTGGCTGCTGGCGCGCCCGCCCGCGCACATGCAGGGCGCCGCCCGACCGGACTGGAACTGGGCCGAGATGCTGATGGCGCAGTTGCTGTTCGGCCTGCTGTTCGCGGGCAGCATGGCGGGCGTGGAACAGGCCGTCGGCAGCCAGCCCATCGCCTGGGGGCCAGGTCTTGCCCTGACCCTGGTCTACGTGGCGGTGGGGCCCTCGCTGATCGCCTACCGCTGCTGGGGCCTGGGCGTGGCGCAGGGCGGGCCGGCGCTGGCCGCCTTCTTCAACAACCTCACGCCGGTGTTCGCCGCGCTGATGTCGGCCGCGCTGCTGGGCGAATGGCCGCAGTGGTACCACGGCCTGGCATTCGTGCTGATCGCCGCCGGGATTCTGGTATCGGCGCGGCGCTGATGCGCGCTTAAAAGGTACCGGGGTAGGCGCCGCCGTCGAGCAGGATGTTCTGGCCGGTCAGGTAGCCGGCATGGGCGCTGCAGAGCATCGCGCAGAGTGCGCCGAACTCGGCCGCCTGGCCGAGGCGCTGCGCCGGAATCGCGGCGGCGCGCTTGGCCATCACCTGCTCCAGGGTCTGGCCAGTCTTGGCGGCGGCCGCGGCCATGGTCTTGCCCAGGCGCTCGGTATCGAAGGCGCCGGGCAGCAGGTTGTTGATGGTGACGTTGCGCCCCGCCAGCCGCGGTTGGCGCGCCAGCCCGGCCACGAAGCCGGTGAGGCCCGAGCGCGCGCCGTTGGACAGGCCCAGGGTATCGATCGGCGCCTTCACCGCGCCCGAGGTGATGTTGACGATGCGGCCGAAGCCGCGCTCGGCCATCGCATCCACCGTCGCCTTGATGAGCTCGATCGGCGTGAGCATGTTCGCTTCCAGCGCGGCCAGCCAGGCGGCGCGGTCCCAGTCGCGGAAGTCGCCGGGCGGCGGGCCGCCAGCGTTGTTGACCAGGATGTCCACCTGCGGGCAGGCCGCCAGCGCCGCGGCGCGGCCGGCCTCGGTGGCGATGTCGCCGGCCACCGCACGCACCTGCACCGCCGGGTTGAGCGCGCGCAGCTCGGCGGCGGTGCGTTCCAGCGCCTCGGCGCCGCGCGCGGTGATCACCACGTTCACGCCCTCGCCCACCAGGCTTTGCGCGCAGGCGCGGCCCAGGCCCTTGCTGGAGGCACATACCAGCGCCCAGCGTCCCTGCAGTCCCAGATCCATCACAACTCCTCTAGCGCCAACGCGCCAACAGCCACACGCCCGCCAGCACCAGCAGGGTGCCCAGCGCCACCCAGGGCGTGAAGGGCTCGCCCAGCAGCACGACGCCCATCAGTATCGTGGACATCGGGCCGATCATGCCGGTCTGCGCCGCCATCGAGGCGCCCAGGCGCTCGATCGCCATCATCACCATCAGCACCGGTGCGAAGGTGCAGGCGGTGGCATTCAGCACCGACAGCCAGATCACCGCCGGCGCCACCTCCAGCAGCCCCTGCAGCGGGCGCAGCAGCAGGAACTGTGCAATGCACAGCAGGCAGGCCACCGTGGTGGCCAGGCCGGTGAGGCGCAGCGAACCCAGGCGCTGCACCTCCTCGCCGCTGAAGAGCAGGTAGACCGCATAGCTGAGCGCACTGCCGAACACCAGCGCCGCGCCCAGCCAGACATTGCCGCCCTGCAGATGCAGCTCCTGGCCGAACACCAGCAGCACGCCCGCGTAGCTCAGGCCCAGGGCCAGCAACTGCCGGCCGCTGACGCGGCGCTTGAAGATCAGCCAGCCCAGCGCCAGCACCAGGGTCGGGTTGAGATAGAGGATGAGGCGCTCGAAACTCGCGCTCACATAGGCCAGGCCGGCAAAGTCCAGAAAGCTGGCCAGGTAGTAGCCGGTGAAGCCCAGGCCCAGGATGACGCGCCAGTCGCGCCCCGTCAGCGCCGGCTTGCCGCGGCCGGCCCACCAGGCCAGCGCCAGGAACAGCGGCAGCGCGAACAGCATGCGCAGCATGATCAAGGTGACCGCATCCACCCCATGGCGGTAGGCCAGCTTGACGATGATGGCCTTGCCCGAAAAGGCCACCGCGCCCATGGAGGCCAGGGCCAGGCCGGGCCCCAGGGCCGGTTTGGAACTCATGGCCCCATTCTAGGAAGGCCGCGGCAGCAGCCGCTTCGCGAGCCGGCAAGCTCAGGTTCGCAGGGGGGCCATCGGTGTGGTCGCGGTGAGCAGCTTTTCCATCAGCTCGCGCACGCTGCGGATCTGCTCGCCAAACGGCAGGCTGCCGGCGCCGCGGAAGAACAGGCCCTTCTTGATGTCGCCGCGCAGCGCGGCGGCGAGCTGGTTGTCGATGCAGAACTGGCCCCAGTCCTTCAGGCCGTCGCGCAGGCCGCATTGGGCCAGGCAGTCGAACGCCTTGGTACAGCGGCTCTTCACATGCGCCACCGCCTGCAGCTTCTGCTCGATCTTCAGATAGGCCTTCAGCCAGGGCGTGCCCACCGCGCGCGCCGGCAGGCCCGCGACGCTGGTGAACTCCAGCATGTCCTCGTCGCGCGCCTCGGCCAGCACGCGCTTGAACTCGGGGTGGGCATCGGCCTCCTCGGTGACGGCAAAGGGCGTGCCCAGCTGCACGCCGGCCGCGCCCAGCGCCTGCAGGCGCGCGATGTCCTCGAAGCTGCGCACGCCACCGGCGGCGATGAGCGGAATCCGCCCGGCCAGGCCGGCACGCTCGAAGAACTCCAGGCATTCGGGGATGGCGCGTTCGAAGTCGAAGCGCCCGTCCTGCAGATCGCTGATGCGCGCCGCGCCCAGATGGCCGCCGGCCAGGCGCGGGTGTTCGATCACAATGGCATCGGGCAGGCGCTTCTTGCGCTCCCATTTCTTCACGATCAGCTGCACGCCGCGCGCATCGCTGAGGATGGGCATCAGCAAGGTGTCGGGATGGTCCTGGGCCAGTTCGGGCAGGTCCAGCGGCAGGCCGGCGCCCACCACCACCGCGTCGATGCCGGCCTCCAGCGCCTTGCGCACCGAGGCGGCGTACTCGCTCACCGCCCGCATCACGTTCAGTGCCACCAGGCCGCGGCCGGCCGAGCGCTCGCGCGCACCGGCGATCTCGCGGCCCAGCGCCTCCAGATTGGCGGCATTGATGACGCGCTTGGCCTCCTCGCCGGCATGGTGGCCCTCGGTGCGGGCCATCAGGTCGGGATGGTGGCGGCGCAGGTCCACCGAGCTCAGCGTGCCCATGCCGCCCTCGGCCGCCACCGCGCCGGCCAGGCGCTGCGCGCTCACACCCACCCCCATGCCGCCCTGCACGATGGGCAGCAAGGCGCGGCCGCGCAGCATCAGGGGCTTGAGCCCGCTGCGTTCAAACAAGGGGCCCAGCTCGGGGGCGACGAAGGGAAGATTCATGGCGCGCTCGCATCGGCGAATAAGGGCAGGAACGCGATGCTGAGGGGCCGTGGTCCGTGACGTATTGACGCATATCAGGCACGGTTTCATCTTTTGCACCTCGCCCGCCTCAAGTGCCGCCCAAGCCCTCCGATACAGGCCCCAGCACCGCCCGCGCGAGGCGGCTTGAATGATGCGCACAAGGGAGCCGCCACGGCAGCCAGCCAGCTGCCTCTATGCAGCGCCATGGCGCGTCTGCATAGTCGGGGAACCAGGGAATCAGAGCATGAGGTATCAAGACAGCATCGCACGCAGCGCCGAGTACCTGCGCACCGCCTTGCCCATGATGTCGCGCCAGCGCGCCGCGCTGCATCCGGTCAGCTACGCCGTGTGGTACGAATTCGTCAGTGGCAGCAACCCGGCGCTGGCCCAGGCCCTGCAGGAATTGACCCAGGGCAATCGCCCGCTCGACGAGACCCAGACCTGGGAGCTCTACCGCAGCCATATCGCCGAGCTCGACACCGAGAGCGCCACCCGCCTGGGCGAGGGTCTGGGCAATGTGCTGGGCCAGATCGCCCACAGCGCCGAGCTCGCGGAAGACCAGACCCAGACCTTCGGCCGCTCGCTGGGGCGCTGGAACGAGCAGCTGCGCAGCGCCGCACCGGGCCAGCACACCCAGGTGCTGGCCGAGCTGATGGCCGGCACCCAGGACATGCAATCCACCATGAAGGCGCTGCGCGCGCGCCTGCATGCCAGCCAGTCGGAGATCGAGCACCTGCGCCACGAGGTCGAGCGCACGCGCGGCGAGGTGCTGCTGGACGCCCTCACCGGCCTGGCCAATCGCCGCGCCTTCGAGCAGCGCCTGAATGAATGCGCGCAGAGCGAGCATGCCGGCAGCCCGGTGGCGCCCTGCCTGCTGCTCAGCGACATCGACGGCTTCCGCCAGCTCAACGAGCGCTATGGCCTGGACTTCGGCGATCAGGTGCTGCGCAGCGTGGCGCGCGTGCTGCAGCGCTGCGCGCAAAGCCATCATGTGGTGGCGCGCGTGGGCGGCGAGGAGTTCGCCCTGCTGATGCCCGAGGCCGGCCTGCACGAGGCGCTGATGCTGGCCGAGCAGCTGCGCGAGGGCATGGCCAGCACCGGCATCGCCTCCGATACCCAGGGCCCGGCGCGCGTGACGCTCTCGCTGGGCGTGACCCAGCTGGGCCAGGGCGAGGCGCCGAGCGCCTTTCTGGCGCGCGCCGACCTGGCGCTGCAGGCCTCCAAACGCGGCGGCCGCAACCGCGTCACGGTGCTGTCGGCACAGGAATCGCTGTCCGCCTGAGGGCGCGCGTTGCATCCAGGGCAAGACCCGGCACCGACGGGCTTTGAGCCCTGGTTTTGTGTGGATAATCGCGCCACATCCCGCCGGCTGCCAAGCGGCCGGAGCCTGGGAGACGACATTCAAGCAAAGGCCTGCAAGTGCCCGTGAATCTGCCGCTGATCAATCAATCGCTGCGCATTGCGGTGGTGATGGCCCTGCTGGTGGGCCTGTTGCTGCCCACCGCGGTGGTGCTGGTCTACGAGCAGCAGCTCACGCGCGACACCGCCATGGAGGACCTCAAGCGCGACCTCGCGCGCGCCTCCGAAGTGCTGGCGCTCTCGCTGGCCGAGCCGATCTGGCAGGTCTCGCCCGATCTGGCCGAACCGATGGTGAACGCCCAGCTCGACGACCCGCGCTTCGTCTCGGTGCTGGTGACGGAGAGCTCGGCCCAGCAGGCCTTTCTGGAGCTGCCCAAGGAAAAGCGCGAGGTCAGTGACCCCGCGCTGACGCTCTCCGACACCCGCGCCGTGGTGCGCGACGGCCGCGAGATCGCCAAGCTGACCGTGGTGATGAGTGCCGAACCGCTGCTGGAGCGCAAGCGCGAGGACATGCTGCGCACGCTCTTGCGCAGCGGACTGACGCTGACGCTCTCGCTCGGGCTCATCATCATCCTGATCCAGCGCCGCGTGCTGCACCCGATGGACCGACTCAGCCGCGCCGCCGACGAGCTGGCCGCCGGCCATCTCGAGAAGCCGCTGGAGCTGGGCGGCGAGGACGAGATCGCGCGCGTCGGCAAGGCCATGGAGCGCATGCGCCAGGCGCTCTTGAAGGCCTTCGAGGAATTGCGCGGCCATGCCAACACCCTGGAAGACCAGGTGGCGCAGCGCACCACCGAGCTGACCCAGGCCAACAACGAGCTCACCCAGGCCCTGGGCAACCTCAAGACCGCGCAGCGCGAGCTGGTGGAGTCCGAGAAGCTGGCCTCGCTGGGCCGGCTGGTGGCGGGCGTGGCGCATGAGCTGAACACGCCGCTGGGCAATGCGATGACGGTGGTCTCGGCGCTGGAAGACCGCTGGGCCAAGCTGGACCAGATGCTCAGCGACAACACGCCGATGCGCCGCAGCCTGTTGGAAGACCTGGTGAAGGACACGCGGCGTGGCCAGGACATCCTGCAGCGCAATGTACAGAAGGCCGCCGACCTGGTGCGCGACTTCAAGCAGGTGGCGATCGACCAGACCACCGACTCGCGCCGCGAGTTCGACCTCGCCCAGGTGGTGGAAGACGTGATCGTGATGGTGGAGCCCAGCTTCAAGCACACGCCCTTCCAGATCGTCACCGACCTGGAAAGCGGCATCGCGATGAGCAGCTACCCGGGCGCGCTGGGCCAGGTCCTGACCAATCTGCTGATGAATGCGCTGGTGCACGGCTTCGAGGGCCGCGATGCCGGCCAGGTGCGGGTGCGCTGCCAGCGTGTCGAAGGCGGCAACCAGGTCGAGCTGATCGTGAGCGACAACGGCCGCGGCATGGATGCCTCGGTGGCGCGCCGCATCTTCGACCCCTTCTTCACCACCAAGCTCGGCAAGGGCGGCTCCGGCCTGGGCATGCACATCGTGCACAACATCGTCACGAACGTGCTGGGCGGCTCCATCGAGGTGATCTCCAACCTCGGCCAGGGTGCCACCATGCTGATGCGCATGCCCCTGGTAGCCCCCGAGCGTAGCGGCGATACCGACAACGCCATTCTCTAGGGCTGGCGCCAGGGCGGCTGCAGCGCAGCCATACCCCAGATGCGATAGGCCCAGAAGCTTTCGTCGTCCATGCGGCGGCGCAGCTCCTCGGGCGCGAAGCCGGTCACGCGCCGCGTCTGGCGGCATAGATGGGACTGGTCCGCATAGCCGGCACGTTCGGCCACGTCGGCCCAGCTCCAGTCCGCCTGCTGCACGGCCAGCACCGCCTCGAAGAAGGCGCGCTCCGACCTGCCCATGCCGCGCAACTCACGCAGCGGCTGTCCGGTCCACTGTTTGATGCGCCGCTCGATCTGGCGCACGCTGCGACCCAGCGCCGACGTGGCGGCGCGCAGCGCCAGGCCCTGGCTCCAATCCTCGATGCGATGCACGCCGACCGATCCCTCGGGCCGCGCCGCCTGCCACCAGGCATCCAGCCGCGCCTGCAGCAGGGCGATCCGCGCGGCGTCGTCGGCGGCCTCGCGCACCTCGCGGCAGAGCTGCCACCAGCGCTCGCCCAGCACCTCGCGCGCCGGCGCCACGCGATTCACCCAGTCGGACGGCGCAACGCCCGTGAGCGCCTGCAGCGCGTCGGGGCGCAGCATCAGCTTCATCAGATGCACCGAGCCCGCGCTCCAGCTCGCCACCGGCCGCGTCCAGGGGCCGGCAAAGACAAGCTCCGCCGGCATGGGCCGGCGCGGCCCCTCCTGCGGGCCGCCCGGCGGCAGCTCGAACAGCTCGACCTGGCCGTCAAAGATCCAGGTGATGCTGCACATGGGCGTGCAGGGAAAGTAGCTGCGGCGCTGCTGATCGTCCAGCTGCAGGCCGCGCGTATCGCGCAGCAACACCGCCTGCACGCAATGGCTCAGCGACAGGCGTGGCAGCAGCAGCTGCGCGTACTCGCGACGGCTGGTAGGCTGGGCAAGCGCATGCATGGGCGGCAGTATAGAAGTCGGCCGTCGCGTGTCGCAAAGCTTCAAGACAGGCCGCCCGCGCCTGGCCTAGCATGCGCAGCGATGCCCACCCGCCGCCGTCACCCCTGCTCCCTGCCCTTTCATGACGCCTGATTCCCTCCCCCCGGCCCCAGCCGTGCTGCTGGCCACCTCGGGCACCGGTGGCGACCTGCTGCCGTTCCTGCGCATCGCCCAGGCGCTGCAGGCGCGTGGCCGCCGCGTCTGCCTGTTCGCGCCCAGCCTGTACGAGGCCACGCTGCGCGAGGCCGGCGTCGATTACCGCCTGTTCGGCACGCCCGAGCAGGATCAGGCGCTGCTGGACAACCCGTTGCTATGGCATGAGCGCGAAGGCATGGGCGTGATCCTGCGCAGCCTGCTGCCGCGCCTGCAGGCCTTGCGCGAGCTGCTGTTGGCGCAGTCCGGCGACGCGCCCTGCACCCTGCTGTGCCACCCCATCCTGCTGCCCGGCGCGGCGCTGGCGCGCGCGCGCCGCCCCGGCCTGCGCGTGATCGGCGTGCAGTTGGCACCGTCCAATCTGCGCACCGTGCACGACCCGCTGATGATGGGCGCGCAAAGCATCGCGCCCTGGGTGCCGCGGTCCTGGCGGCAGGCGATGTGGCGGCTGGTGGACCGCTGCTGGATCGATCCAGCCATCCTGCCCGCGCTGAACGCGGCGCGCG
Organism: Roseateles sp. FW301-B2; assembly: GCF_058788955.1. Classification (NCBI taxonomy): domain Bacteria; kingdom Pseudomonadati; phylum Pseudomonadota; class Betaproteobacteria; order Burkholderiales; family Sphaerotilaceae; genus Roseateles; species Roseateles sp. FW301-B2. The sequence continues at coordinate 91,944 of NZ_JBYTBE010000016.1, read as the reverse complement.
CCGGGCTGGGGCTGCCGGCCGTGCCGCATTTCCTGGCCCATATGCAGGAGGCCTGCGACGCCTCGATCGCGCTGTTCCCGGACTGGTTCGCGCCCGCGCATCCCGACTGGCCGGCCAGCCTGCAGGCGGGCGACTTCCTGTTTGCCGAGGCGGCCGGCAGCGCGCCGCTGGCGCCCGCGCTGCAGCAGTTTCTGGCGGCGGGCGCAGCGCCGATCGCCTTCACGCCGGGCACCGGCCACCGCCATGCGGCCGAGTTCTTCGCCGCTGCCCTGCGGGCGCTGCGCGGCCTGGGGCGCCGCGGGCTCTTCATCAGCCCGCATGCCGAGCAGATTCCGCAACCCCTGCCGCCCGAGGTCCTGTGGCAGGCGCAGGCGCCATTCGAGACCCTGCTGCCGCAGGTGGCGGCGATCGTCCATCACGGTGGCATCGGCACCATGGCCGAGGGCCTGCGCGCCGGCGTGCCGCAGCTCATCGTGCCCAGCGGCTTCGACCAGTTCGACAACGGCGAACGCGCCAGGCGCCTGGGCGTGGCCGAGGTGCTGCCGGCCAAGCGCGTGAACGCGCGGCGTCTGCAACGCCGCTTGCAACGCCTGCTGGACGAGCCGGGGCGCCGGCAGCAATGCCAGGCTGCCGCCGCGCGGCTGGCCCAGGGCCTGGGGCGCGCGGGCCTGCTGGACCGGATCGAGGCGCTAGTGGATCACCAGCACCGGCAGGCGTGACTTCGCCAGCACCGCCTTGGTGTGCGAGCCGAACAGCCATTCGCCCAGGCGGCTGCGGCCATGGGTGGCCATCACGATGAGGTCGCAGCCCTGCTCGCGCGCGGCGTCGACGATGGCCTGATCGACGTCGTCGGAGCGCAGCTGCAGGCCCTTGAAGGCCACGCCGGCCACGCGCGCCGCGGCCTCGAACTCGCCCAGCACCTTCTCCGCATGGGCATCGGTGTAGGCGCGGTGCTGGTCGGCCGCGAGCTGGTAATTGCTGGGATGCATGCCCACTGCTGGCAGCACCGGCAGCGATTCGCACACCAGGCCGCTGACTTGCGCGCCCAGCGGCTTGGCCAGGGCCAGCGCGGCCTGCACCGCATGCTGCGACAGCTCGCTGCCGTCGACGGGGACCAGAAGATGCTTGTACATGGCGGACCTCCTGAAGCGGGAGCTTAGCCGCAAGACATCGGTTCTTAGCGCCGTGGCGCCCAGGCGTCGTCGATCTCGTTGAACAGCGCGCCCGGCTCGGCCGCGCGATAGGGTCCGGTGCCGCTGTGCTCGGAGCTCGACGCCGGCACGAAGGCGCCCTTGTTGACGTCGAACACATGCACCTCGCCGGCCTCGATCACATAGTGCCAGCCATGCAGGGCGATGCGGCCCTGCTCGACGCGGGCGCGCACCATCGGGTAGTCCATCAGCCGCTCGAGCTGCAGCACCACCGAGCGCTCCTCGGTGCGGCGCAAGGCCTCGTCGCTGAGCTGCACCGGCAGCGTGGCCTCGCGGCCCAGATCCAGCCAGGCCTTCAGGTTGGTGGCCTCGTTCGGCACCTCGCCATAAAGCGCGCGGATGCCGCCGCAATGGCTGTGGCCGCACACGACGATATGCTGCACCTCCAGCGCCAGCACCGCGTACTCGATCGCCGCGGCCGTGCCATGGTGGCCGGCCGAGCCGTCGTAGGGCGGCACGAAGGCGCCCACATTGCGCACCAGGAACAGCTCGCCCGGCCCGGCGCCGGTGAGCATATAGGGCACCAGGCGCGAATCGGAGCAGCCAATGAAGAGCGTGGTGGGATGCTGCCCCTGCTCCACCAGATCCTTGAACTGGGCCTGGTATTGCGGGAAATAGTCGGTGTTGAAACGACGCAGTCGGGACAGCAGTTCGTCGGGCATGGTGTTACTGCAACAGCGGTGAGTCGGCAGCTTCCAACTCTATGCCTTCCAGCACCGCCTCGCCGGCCAGCAGATTCAGGTACTGGCGCAGGGCCGTCACATAGGCCTGCTGCCTGAGCGTCTGCGCGATCGCCGCGGCCACCGCCTCGAAGGGTTGGGCCACGCCGGGCTCACGGGCCTCCACACGCACGATGTGGAAGCCGAAGCGGGTGCTGACCAGGCGCGGCAGCACGCCCACATGGGCGCTGGCCTCGTCCTGGCCGAACAGGGCCGCGCTGAACTCGGGCACGCAGTCGCCGCGCGCGAGCCAGCCCAGCTCGCCACCATCGGCGCCGCTGGGGCAGTTGGACTGCTCGGTGGCCGCCGCCGCGAAGGCCGCGGCATCGCCGCAGCGCAGCCCCACCAGCAGGCCCTCGGCGCGCTTGCGCAGGGCGTCCACATCCACGCCGGGGGTGACGGCAAACAGGATGTGGCTGGCCTGCACGCGCTCGCCCTGGGCGAAGCGCGAGGCATGGGCATCGAAGTAGCGCTGGCAGGCGGCCTCGTCGGGCTCGGGAATGCGGATCTCGCGCTCCAGCAAGGCCTCGATGGCGGCCGAGGCGGTTTCGCTCAGCACCCCGTCCAGGCTGGGCAGATCGCCCACCGCCAGCAGGCCCTGGCGCTGCGCCGCTTGGCGCAGCAACTCGCTATAGGCGCGCTGGCGCAGCTGCTCCAGGTCGGGGCTCTCGCCCTCGCCCTGCAGCGGCACGCCGTTGACCATGGGCAGCGGCGCGCGCGGGTCGGCCTTCAGCTCCAGCGCGTCCTTGGCGCCGCCACCACCACCACCGCAGCCGCAGGAGCCGCCACCACATCCAGTTGATCCAGACATTTTTTTGTCTCCTCTCAGCGCCGTTGCGGCGTGGTGTGGCCGGGCGGCAGCGAAATACGGCGGCTGCGCACCATCTGGTAGGGCCGCGCGATATAGGCCAGCGTGCCGAAGCCGCTCCACACATGCACCAAGCGGGTGAAGGGGAAGACCAGGAAGATGCTCATGCCCAGGAACATGTGCAGCTTGAAGACCCAGCTGGCATGGGCCAGCATTTCCACCGCGCCGCCCTGGAAGGTGACGATGCGCTGCGCCCAACCGGCCAGCTGCATCATCATGCCGCCGTCCAGATGCTGGGCCGACAGCGGGATGGTGGCCAGGCCCAGGGCGAGCTGAATCCACAGCAGCACCAGCAGCATGATGTCGCTGAACTTGCTGTTGAGGCGGATGCGCTCGTCGGACAGGCGGCGGTGCAGCAGGATGCTGACGCCCGCGAAGCCCGCCAGGCCGGCCAGGCCGCCGCTCACCATGGCCATCAGCTGCTTGTTGCCGGCGCTGATGAAGTGCTCGTACAGAAAGTGCGGGGTCAGCATGCCCACGCTGTGGCCGAAGAACAGGAACAGCACGCCGACGTGGAACAGATTGCTGCCCCAGCGCAGGCTGCCGGCGCGCAGCAGCTGCGAGGAATCGCTCTTCCAGCTGTACTGGTCACGATCGAAGCGCAGCAGGCTGCCGATCAGGAACACGGCCAGGCAGATATAGGGGTAGATGCCGAACAGGGCGAAGTCTAGAGAGCTCATATGCGGGCTCCTTCTTGGCTAGGGTTCTTCTTGACGATATGGATGGGCTGGGGCGCACCGGGCCGGCTCTGGCCCTTGGACGAGCAGCCATCGAAGGCCGGGGGCTCCGCCCAGGCCTCGTCCATCGGCTCATCGGGCGTGATCTGCACCGCCTGCGGCTTCTCGCCGGCCAGCTCCAGCACCGCGCCGATGGCGGCGGCGTAGGGGTTCTCGCGTTTGATCAAGGCCGTGTGGATGGCGTTCAGGATATGCGCCATCTCGCCCAGGAACTCGCGCGCCACCGCCGGCGGCTGGGTGGAGGCGAACTCCAGCACCACCGGCAGATAGTCGGGCAGCTCGCTGGCATCGAAGAACATGCCGGCCTGCTCGTAGGTCTTGGCCAGGTCTACCAGGGCCGGGCCGCGTTCGCGCGAGTCGCCATGCACATGCTCGAACATGTGCAGGCTGGTGGCGCGGCCGCGGTCGAAGCTCTCGACATACAGGGCCTGCACCGCGAAGGCACCATCCTGGCCAGGGCGCGCCAGGCGCGCCACCAGGGCCTGCATCTCGGCCAGCCGCGCCGGGCTCAGCGCGCGCTCCTGCTGCAGGGCCTGCAGCAGCTCGGGCAGCAGCGCGCGGGTTTCGTCGCTGGGATAGTCCAGCAGCTTGGCCAGCACGCGGCAGCTCAGGGAGATCGCTTGATTCTGTTTGCTTGTCATCGTGCGTCTCCTCAGACCGTGGTCTTGATCGGGATGGTGCGCTTCTTCTGGCCGCCGAACAGGCTCACATTGGTCTCGCCCTCCGAGCAGCCGTTGCCGAAGCTGAAGCCGCAGCCACCGCGCAGGTCGTAGGCGTTTTCGGCGTACTCGCGGTGCGTGGTCGGGATGACGAAGCGGTCCTCGTAGTTGGCGATCGCCATGGTCTGGTACATGTCCTCGACCTCGTGCTTGATCAGGCCCACCTGGTCCAGCACGGTCTTGTCCTCCACGCCGTCCACATGCTTGCCGCGCTGGTAGGCGCGCATCGCCAGCATGCGCTCCAGCGCCCGCTCCACCGGCTTCACGTCACCGGCGGTGAGCATGTTGGCCAGGTATTGCACCGGGATGCGCAGCTGCTTGACGTCGGGGATCTGGCCGTTCACGCCGATCTGGCCGGCGTTGGCGGCCGAGCTGATGGGCGACAGCGGCGGCACATACCAGACCATCGGCAGGGTGCGGTACTCGGGGTGCAGGGGCAGCGCGACCTTCCAGTCCACCGCCATCTTGTAGACCGGGCTCTTGCGCGCGGACTCCAGCCAGGCCTCGGGGATGCCGTCCTTGCGCGCCTGCTCGATCACGCGCGGGTCATGCGGGTCGAGGAAGATGTCCAGCTGGGCCTGGTAGAGGTCCTTGTCGTCCTTGACGCTGGCGGCTTCCTGGATGCGGTCGGCGTCGTACAGCAGCACGCCCAGATAGCGGATGCGGCCCACGCAGGTCTCGGAGCACACGGTCGGCTGGCCCGCTTCGATGCGCGGGTAGCAGAAGATGCACTTCTCGGCCTTGCCCGACTGCCAGTTGTAATAGATCTTCTTGTAGGGGCAGCCCGACACGCACATGCGCCAGCCGCGGCACTTGTCCTGGTCGATCAGCACGATGCCGTCTTCCTCGCGCTTGTAGATCGAGCCCGAGGGGCAACTCGCCACGCAGGCCGGATTCAGGCAGTGCTCGCACAGGCGCGGCAGGTACATCATGAAGGTGTTCTCGAACTGGCCGTAGATGTCCTTCTGGACATCGTCGAAGTTCTTGTCCTTCGAGCGCTTGGCAAATTCGCCGCCCAGGATTTCCTCCCAGTTCGGGCCCCACTCGATCTTCTCCATGCGCTTGCCGGTGATCAGGCTGCGCGGCCGCGCCGTCGGCGGTGCCTTGCTCTTGGGCGCCGACTGCAGATGGTCGTAGTCGAAGGTGAAGGGCTCGTAGTAGTCGTCGATCTGCGGCAGGTTCGGGTTCGCGAAGATGCGCATCAGCAGCTTCCACTTGCCGCCCTGGCGCGGTTCGATCTCGCCATTGGCCTTGCGGATCCAGCCGCCATGCCACTTGTCCTGGTTCTCCCATTCCTTGGGATAGCCGATGCCGGGCTTGGACTCGACGTTGTTGAACCAGGCGTATTCCATGCCCGGGCGGTTCGTCCAGACGTTCTTGCAGGTGACCGAACAGGTGTGGCAACCAATGCACTTGTCCAGGTTCAGCACCATGCCGATTTGTGCTCTGACTTTCATGCGTGTGCTCCTTCCACGGCTGCCTCGTCGTCCATCCAATCCACCTTGGCCATCTTGCGCACCAGCACGAACTCATCGCGGTTGGTGCCAATGGTTCCGTAATAGTTGAAACCGTAGGCCAGCTGCGCGTAGCCACCGATCATGTGGGTGGGCTTGGTGACGATGCGGGTCACCGAGTTGTGGATGCCGCCGCGCGTGCCGGTGATCTCCGAACCCGGGGTGTTGATGATCTTCTCCTGCGAGTGGTACATCAGCACCATGCCGGGGTTGACGCGCTGGCTCACCACCGCGCGCGCCGCGATCGCGCCGTTGCTGTTGAAGAGCTCGACCCAGTCGTTGTCAACGATGCCGGCCTTGCCGGCGTCGTCCTCGCTGAGCCAGATCACCGAACCACCGCGGTTCAGCGTCAACATCATCAGGTTGTCGCTGTAGGTCGAGTGGATGCCCCATTTCTGGTGCGGGGTGATGAAGTTGAGCGCGATCTCCTTGTTGCCGTTCGGTTTGACGTTGTGCACATCCACCAGCGTCTTCAGATCGACCGGCGGGCGATAGCTCGAGAAGCCCTCGCCGAAGGCCTGCATCCAGGGGTGGTCCTGGTAGAACTGCTGGCGGCCCGTCAGCGTGCGCCATGGGATCAGTTCATGCACATTGGTGTAGCCGGCGTTGTAGGAAACCTTCTCGCTCTCGAGACCCGACCAGGTCGGGCTGGAGATGATCTTGCGCGGCTGCGCCTGGATGTCGCGGAAGCGGATCTTCTCGTCCTCGCGGTGCAGGGCCAGATGGGTATGGTCCAGGCCGGTCTGCTTGCCCAGCGCCTCCCAGGCCTTCACGGCCACATGGCCGTTGGTCTCGGGCGCCAGCGACAGCACCACCTCGGTGGCGTCGATGTCGGTCTCGATCCTGGGCATGCCCTGGGTCACGCCCTCCTCGCGCACCCGGCCGTTCAGATCGCCCAGCTGCTCGACCTCGGTCTTGGTATCCCAACCGATGCCCTTGCCGCCGTTGCCGGCCTTGTTCATCAAGGGGCCCAGCGCGGTGAAGCGCTTGTAGAGATTCGGGTAGTCGCGCTCGACCACCGCGATCGAGGGCGCGGTCTTGCCAGGGATCAGCTCGCACTCGCCCTTCTTCCATTCCGCCACGCCGAAGGGCTGGGCCAGTTCGGCCGGGCTGTCGTGCATCAGCGGGGTCAGCACCAGCTCCTTCTCGACGCCCAGATGGCCGACGCAGAGCTCGCTCAGCTTCTTGGCAAAGCCCTTGTAGATCTCCCAGTCGCTGCGCGCCTGCCAGGCCGGGTCCACCGCGGTGGAGAGCGGGTGGATGAAGGGGTGCATGTCGCTGGTGTTGAGGTCGTTCTTCTCATACCAGGTGGCGGTGGGCAGCACGATGTCCGAGTACAGACAGGTGGTGCTCATGCGGAAGTCCAGCGTCACCAGCAGGTCCAGCTTGCCTTCCGGCGCCTTGGCATGCCATTCCACTTCCTCGGGCTTGGCATCGTCCTGGCCCAGGTCCTTGCCCTGCACGCCGTTGGTGGTGCCCAGCAGATGCTTGAGGAAGTACTCGTGGCCCTTGCCCGATGAGCCGAGGATGTTGGAGCGCCACACAAACATATTGCGCGGCCAGTTGGCGGGATGGTCGGGGTCCTCGCAGCTCATGCGCAGCGAGCCGTCCTTGAGCGCCTTGACCGCGTAGTCCTTGGCGTCCATGCCGGCGGCCTGTGCGTCCTTCACCGCCTGGATGGGGTTGGTCTGCAGCTGCGGCGCGCTCGGCAGCCAGCCCATGCGCTCGGCGCGCACGTTGTAGTCGATCAGGCTGCCGCCATAGGCCTTCTTGTCGGCCAGCGGCGAGAGCACCTCGGTGACATCAAGCTTCTCGTAGCGCCACTGGTCGGTGTGGGCGTAGAAGAAGCTGGTGCTGTTCATCTGGCGCGGCGGGCGGATCCAGTCCAGCGCGAAGGCCAGCGCGGTCCAGCCGGTCTGCGGGCGCAGCTTTTCCTGGCCCACGTAATGCGCCCAGCCACCGCCCGATTGGCCGATGCAACCGCACATCATCAGCATATTGATGATGCCGCGGTAGTTCATGTCGCAGTGGTACCAGTGGTTCATCGCCGCGCCGATGATGACCATGGACTTGCCTCGGGTCTTGTCGGCGTTGTCGGCGAACTGGCGGCCCACCGTGATGATCTGCTCGCGCTTCACGCCGGTGATGGACTCGGCCCAGGCCGGGGTGTAGGCCTTGTTGTCGTCGTAGCTGGTGGGGGTGTCGTCGCCCAGGCCGCGGTTGATGCCGTACTGCGCCACCTGCAGGTCGAACACCGTGGCCACCAGGGCCTCCTCGGCGTCTTCGTGCTTGCCCAGCTTGAGGCGCACCACCGGCACATTGCGCGAGAGCACGTCCTGCTGCTTGTTGGCGGTGAACTGCGGCGACTCGATGCCGCCGAAATACGGGAAGCCGACCTCGGCCACCTCATGCGCCTGCGCGCCATCCTCGATGATGGAGAGCTTGAGCTTGACGTCGCCGTCGTGGATGGCTTCCTTGGATTCCAGGTTCCACTTGCCCAGGTCGGGGCGCTCGCCGGCGCCCCAGCGGAAGCCGATCGAGCCGTTCGGCAGCACCACCTTGCCGGCGGTGTCGAAGGCCACGGTCTTCCACTCGGGGTTGTTGTCCTGGCCCAGCTTGCCGCCGAAATCGCTGGCGCGCAGGTAGCGGTCCGGCACCAGCAGCTCGCGGCCATCGGCCGTGACCTGCTTCTTCATCTTCACCAGCAGCGGCAGGTCGGTGTAGCGGCGCGCGTAGTCGTCGAAGTAGGCGCTGCGCTTGTCGAAGTAGAACTCCTTCAGGATCACATGGCCCATCGCCATCGCGATGGCCGCATCGGTGCCCTGCTTGGGGTGCATCCAGATGTCGGCCAGCTTGGAGATCTCGGCGTAGTCGGGCGTGATCGCCACCGTCTTGGCGCCCTTGTAGCGCACCTCGGTGAAGAAGTGGGCGTCGGGGGTGCGCGTCTGCGGCACGTTGGAGCCCCAGGCGATGATGTAGTTCGAGTTGTACCAGTCGGCGCTCTCGGGCACGTCGGTCTGCTCGCCCCAGATCTGCGGGCTGGCGGGCGGCAGGTCGCAGTACCAGTCGTAGAAGCTCATGCACACGCCGCCCAAGAGGCTCAGGTAGCGGCTGCCGGCGGCATAACTGATCATCGACATGGCCGGGATCGGCGAGAAGCCGATCACGCGATCCGGGCCATGCTTCTTGATGGTGTAGATATTCGCCGAGGCGATGATCTCGTTGACCTCGTCCCAGGTGGAGCGCACAAAGCCGCCCAGGCCGCGGTCCTGCTGCCATTCACGGCGCTGGTCGGTGTTCTCGACGATATTGGTCCAGGCATCCACCGGGCTCTTGGCCACCGCGCGCGCGGCGCGCCAGTGCTTGAGCAGGGAGCCGCGCACCATCGGGTACTTGACGCGGTTCGCGCTGTAGAGATACCAGCTGTAGGAGGCGCCGCGGGCGCAGCCGCGCGGCTCGTGGTTGGGCAGGTCCGGGCGGGTGCGCGGGTAGTCGGTCTGCTGGGTTTCCCAGGTGACGATGCCGCCCTTCACATAGATCTTCCACGAGCAGGAGCCCGTGCAGTTGGTGCCGTGGGTGGAGCGCACGATCTTGTCGTGCTGCCAGCGCGCCCGGTAGGCGTCTTCCCAGGTGCGGTCTTCACCGGTGGTGCGGCCATGGCCGTCGGCGAAGTCTTCTTTCGGTTGAGCGAAATAGCTCAGGCGGTCGAGGAAATGACTCATGTTGTGCTTCCTTAAAGGGTTCCGCTCAAGGATTCTTGACGTAGGCGTTGGCGCGCAGGTAGAACCACCAGTTCAGCACCAGGCACACGGCGTAGAAGACGGCAAAGCCGTAGAAGGCGTATTGCGGCGTGCCGGCCTTGATCTGCTGGCCGATCAGCACCGGGGCGATGAAGGCGCCGTAGGCGGCCACCGCCGAGGTCCAGCCCAGCACCGGGCCGGCCTGCTGGCGGTCGAAGATGAAGCCGACGCTGCGGAAGGTCGAGCCGTTGCCGATGCCGCTGGCGGCGAACAACAGGATGAACAGGCCCATGAAGGTGCCGAAGTACTGCTCTGGCGTGGCCGACTGGTAGGCCTGCAGCATCACATAGCCCACCGCCGCCGAGGCCACCACCATGATGGCCGAGATGATCTGGGTGACGATGGAGCCGCCCACCTTGTCGGAGATCCAGCCGCCCACCGGGCGCACCGCGGCGCCGACGAAGGGGCCGATCCAGGCATAGGTCAGCGCTGACGGGGCGTTGGGGTTCTTCAGGGTGTGCTGCAGCACGCCGGCGGCATCGGGCACATGCTGGAAGCCGAAGATCACGGTGATCGCCAGCGGCAGGGCCATCGAGAAGCCGATGAAGCTGCCGAAGGTGACGACGTAGAGCGCCGTCATGGCCCAGGTGTGCTTGTTCTTGAAGATCTCGAACTGCTTGGCGACGTTCTCCTTCATGGTGCCGAAGGCGGCCAGCTTCATCACCAGCAGCGCGGCGACGATGTCCAGCGGGATCGCCACCCACATGTTCAGCAGGCCCAGCCCGGTCGGTGCCGGCAGGTAGAGGTAGAGCATGGCGATCGAGGGGACGAAGGCCAGCGAGTACAGATAGATGATCTTGAAGAAGGCGGTGATGGGCGAGCCGGCCGCCGGCGTCACCGTCTTCAGGTTGTTCATGCCGAACCAGCACAGGATGGACAGCGGCACCAGCGAGAGCACCCAGGCGAAGCCGGCGTTCTGGATATAGGTGGGCGTGCCCGCCTTGATCTTGCCGAGGATCCAGCCGCTGTCCTTGATGAGGGCCTTGGCCTCGCCGCCGAAGGCGCCGAACAGGCTCATCGTCATCACCAGCGGGATCACCACCTGCATGGTGGTGACGCCGAAGTTGCCCAGGCCGGCATTCAGGCCCAGGGCCGTGCCCTGCAGGCGCTTGGGGAAGAAGGTGCTGATGTTGGACATCGACGAGGCAAAGTTGCCGCCGCCCACGCCCGACCACAGCGCCATCAGCTGGAACACCCACAGCGGCCACTCGGGATGCTGCAGGGCCACGCCGGTGCCGATGGCGGGAGCCAGCAGCATCGCGGTGGTGAGGAAGATGGTGTTGCGGCCACCCGCCATGCGGATCAGGAAGCTGGCCGGGATGCGCATGGTGGCGCCCGAGATGCCGGCAATGGCGGTGAGCGTGAACAGCTCGGCCTGGCTGAAGGGGAACCCCAGGTTCAGCATCTGCACGGTGATGATGCCCCACATGCCCCAGACCGCGAAGCCGCACAAGAGCGCGGGGATCGAGATCCAGAGGTTGCGGTAGGCGATCTTGCTGCCGGTCTTGGCCCAGAAGGCATCGTCTTCGGGACGCCAATCCTGGATGTCAGCCGTGCTGCCGCCGGAAGCGGTGGCGCCGGTCTGCGTGGTGGTATTCATGGTGCTTGTTCCTTGTTGTGCACCCGGCTCAGCGGGCGAAGGACTGGGAGATCGGCGAGACCGGGGCGTTCTTGCCCATCATTTCGGTCTTGCGCACCTCGGTCCAGTACATCCAGATCAGCGACACCCAGACCACGCCATACATCAGCATGAAGCAGCTGGAGCGGATGCCGGTGAGGTCCATCAGGGCGCCGAACATGATGGGCAGGACGAAGCCGCCCATGCCACCGGCCAGGCCGACGATGCCGCTGATGGTGCCGATATTGGCGTGGTAGTCGTCGCTGATGTACTTGAACACGCTGGCCTTGCCGAAGGCCCAGGCAATGCCCAGGGCGAACATCAGCGCGGTGAAGACATAGACGTTCAGGCCGACGTGGAAGGTCTTCAGGCCGTTGACGGTCTGGATGCTGAAGTCGGTCTGCGGGTAGCTGAGCAGGAACAGCACGATCCAGCTCACCCACAGCACCCACCAGGTGACGTTGTGGGCGCCATGCTTGTCGGACAGCCAGCCGCCGATGGCGCGCAGCACGCCGCCGGGCAGCGAGAAGCAGGCCGCCAGCAGCGCCGCCACGCGGATGTCCAGGCCGTACTCGCCGACGTAGTACTGCACCATCCACAAGCTCATCGCCACATAGCCGCCGAACACGATGCTGTAGTACTGGCAGTACTTCAGCACCTTGGGATCCTTCAGCGCCTTGAGCTGGCTGACGAAGCTGGACTGGCTGGAGACCTGGTGATCATCGTCGGTGGCGCTGAAGAGCCAGAACAGGATGGCCGTGCCCAGCAGCACGGCGGCATAGACCTGCGGCACCATGGTCCAGCCGAAACCCACCACCAGGGCGGGAGCGACGAACTTGTTGACCGCCGCGCCCGAGTTGCCGGCGCCGAACACGCCCATCGCGAAGCCCTGGCGGTTCTTCGGGAACCAGCGCGCCACATAGGGCGTGCCCACCGAGAAGGAGCCGCCGGCCATGCCGACGAACAGGCCGATGGTGAGGAAATGCCAGTAGGCGGTGGCATAGCTCATCAGCCAGATCGGGATCACGCAGGAGAGCATCAGCGCGAAGAACACGATGCGGCCGCCGAACTTGTCGGTCCAGATGCCCAGGGGCACGCGGATCAGCGAACCGGTCAGCACCGGCATGGCGGTCAACAGACCGAACTCGGTGGCATTCAGGCCGAGCTGCTTCTTGATCGGAATGCCGATCACGCCAAACATCATCCAGACCATGAAGCACACGGTGAAGGCCAGGGTGCTGACGATCAGCACCGAAAGCGCCTTGCCGTTGGGCTTGGGACTTGCAGACATGGGATTGCTCCTCGCTTTTTCCATGCTCAGCACTTTCCCGCATGCGCGGCCGCGCGCACATCCTCCGCTAGCAGGGCTCGAGCGCGGCAGAGGGAGGAGGCGCCCACAGCACGCCATCGTTCTGAAGAACTACTCCCTTCGGAATTGCGGTCGGCTTTGCACCAGATCAAATCCGCATACCCCAGTGAAACGGTCAACTTAGGGGCCCTCTGCAATACCCCCTTGGGGCGCGTTTGCGAGAGAACGGGCCGGCGCGTAGGCGCAGCGTGAAGGTCGGGCTTGATGCCCGAAGCCGAGCGCTGCAACGCCCGGGCAGGCCCGTTATCTCGCAAACCCTTCGGGGCGGGCCTTTGCGGGCGCTGGCCGGCGTTACGAACCTTGCCCAGACATCGGTCTGGGCGGCGGTTCGCGCCTTGGCCGGCATCCCGCAAAGATCCCGCCGCGCCCCAAGGAGGTATTGCAGAGGGCCCCTGACCTGGAGGACCGCCACATGAATTCCATCGCCCACGCCAGCCCAAGCAGCCGCCTCAGCGCCGCACAGCGCCGCGCCAGCTATCCCAGCGCCTACCAGCGTGCGCTGGGCCTGGCCCTGAAGAAGGCCCTCGCGCCCGCCGACGACCTCGACTACCTGGCCGACGAGCTGATGCAGCTGGGCCAGCCCCAGCAGGTGCGCGCGCGCAAGCCGGTGTTCCAGGCCGGCGAACGCGATGCCCAGCTGTGGCTGCTGGTGAGTGGCAAGGTGGCGCTGGGCAAGCATGATGCCCAGGGCCGCTGGTGGCAATCGCGCGAGTTCGGCCCGGGCGACTGGATCGACCTGCTGAGCGCCTGGGTGGGCGAACCCCATGCCGAGACCGCCATCGCGCTGACCGAGGTGCAGGCCCATGCCCTGCCGGTGGAGGCGGTGGCCCAGCTGTGCGACACCCAGCCCGGCCTGGCGCGCGCGCTGCTGCGCTGCGTGGCGGCACGCGCACGCGGCGTCACCCTGGACCGCCAGGCCCTGCTCACCAAGGACATCCACGCCCGCCTGGCCGCCTGGCTGCTGGAGCAATCGCGCCTGGCCGGCGATACCGACGAGCTGCAGCTGCAGCTGCAGAAAAAGGACCTGGCCTCGCAACTGGGCGTCACGCCCGAGACCCTCTCGCGCAGCCTGCGCGCCCTGCACGACCAGGGCATCGCCCGCGTCGATCGCTACCAGCTCTCCATCACCGACCGCCCCGCCCTGCAGGCGCTGGCGGATCGGCAGCCGTCGAGGTATTCACGGTAAAGGGCAAACGTCGTGCCCGACCAGGAAGCCACCGGGCCGCACCAGGATCAAAAACCCGTGAGACCTCGAATCGAGCTCAGGGAACCGGGAACAGCAGTCCCTGGCTTGCACCAGCGACATTGTCCGGTGCCGTCACCATCACCCCCAAGAACGGTGTCAGGGCAGCTTCGCCAGCATCACGCGTGATCGTGATTGCCCGCGTTCCATTTGCCGGCACCCCACCGGCGCCAGCAAAGCTCAGCGCCGGCGTGAACGCGTTGAACGAACCAACGCCAGGCACCAGTGCGCCAAAGCCATCGGTGCCGTAGTAGAACACCCGGTACTTGAAGCGCGGCTGGCCCGCCGTCAGGCCCAGACCGCCGGCTCCGGCACGCGGGACCGGCACTTGCAGGACAGAACCGTCGGTGGGCTGCGTCACGGTGAACAAGAGCGTACCGCCACCGTTGATGTTGCAATTGGCATCGGTTGGGAACAGGGCCGTCGTGAATTTGTTGGCCACGCTGGCGTTGGTGGTCAGCGCCGTGCCGTTGATGCCGATCAGGATCTTGTTGGGCGTGAAGCCAGCACCGCCACTAGTATCTATGCAGATGTCAAACTCCTGGAACGCCAGCGACGTGGAGGTGCGATTGTGGGTGTTGATGCCGAAGATGACGTTCGTCCCGGACAAGGCGGCGCCGATTGCACGCACGTCAGCCTGCGTAATGCCCTGCGGCGTCGGTTGGTGCAGCCCCCAGGTAAACAGCCCCGGCGTGGTGCTTGCCAGCGCGCTGCCCGCGTTGCTGAGGTTCAGCGTCGAGCCGTCGATGGAGCCGGCCACGTTGGAGCGGCCATGCGTCACCAGGTAGTACGGTACCGACAGCTTGACGTTGCCATTCAAGCGTGAGCTGGAAGGCGTCAGCTGAACATAGCCGCCGATGTCCTGGAACGTTGTGCCTCCGGTGCCGGCGCTGGCCGGCACACTGAGGGTCACCGGGAACACGGCATCGCTGTTGGCGTTGACGATGACCGAGGCCGGTGTCGTCACATTGACGCCGGCCGGGCCGACGCTCTTGGTGACCGAGATATTGAACTGCACCGCCTTCGGGCCGCTGTTGTGAACGGTGACCTGCTTGGTCGCATTGAAATCGTTCAGCAGATCGGCGAAGCCGAAGGACAGGCTTTCATCCGGCAAGCGCACCACCGCCTGGGTGCTCACCGCGGCCTGTGCCTGCACCAAGCCGGCACCCTCGTTGCGCGGTGAATAATCACCCAGCAGGTTCGGTGCAGAGGTTTGCACCAGTGCCGCGCGCAAATCAGCCACGGACCAAGTTGGATTGGCCTGTTTGAGCAGTGCCGCAACCCCAGCCACATGCGGCGTGGCCATCGAAGTACCCGACAGCACGGAGAAGCCATTACCCGTCCCGGATGCCGCAGACACGGTGGCCACCCCAGGCGCGGTGATTCCCGGCCTCAGGACGCTGTCGCCGATGCGCGGCCCGGCCGATGAGAAGCTCGCGATCTTTTCAAAATTGGCGTTGGCGACAATGCCGGCGCTGTTGGCCAGGGCACTTGCGGGAGCCGGGCCGCCTTGCGGACCGCTCAGCGTGGCGGCATCTGCCTGCGCGACGCCAAGGAAGGGAATGGTCACGGGCTCGTAGATATTGCCCGAATTGGGATCCGGCGCACCACCCGGGATCGGGCCTTCGTAGGCTGGGAAGCCCGCCGAGCTGTTGATCATTGCCGCTGCGGCGGCGCCGAAATGCTGTGCCGCGCCGGCACGGAACACGCGGGCGCAGGTTCCCCGCATCGTGACGACCAGCTTGCCGCTGATGTCGATGCCACCGTTTTGGGTCTTGTCGTACTCCGCGGGGTTGCAGCCCAGCGAGACGGTGCCGTCAGGGTTGCGCAGCACCACGACAGGCCAGTTGCTGCCATTGACGACAGCGGCGTTGTTGGAGTTCTGGACCGTGATCGAAGGACCGGTGCTGAGCTTCAGCGTGTCCATGGGTATGCCGGCCATTGCATCGGTGGCGGCCACCGACACGGCGCCGGGAAACACCGCCGGTGCGCTGGTGATGTAAGGCGTAGGTCCGGCGTTGCCGGAAGCAGCCACGACCACGATGCCGGCTGCTACCGCATTCGCAACGGCGCTCTCTTCGGCAAGGGAGCCTGCGTCAGCGTTGGCAATAACACCCCAGTTCGACCCCAGCGACATGCTGATCACGTTCATGCCGTTGGCCACCGCCCAGTCGATGGCCTCGGCCACGACATTGGTAGAGCCGCTGCAACCGAAAACCCGCACCGCGTACAGGTCTGCCTTGGGCGCCACGCCCGGGCCGATGCTGAAGGCGCCTGGCACATAGGCAGCGCTGTTGTACGGACCGGTGTAGGTGCTGCCGTCAGCCCTCACGCCCAGGCCGGTCGCCGTCCCTGCCACATGGGTACCGTGCCCGACACTGCCGCTGGTGCTCGGGCAGTCCAGGGGATTCGGATCCGGTACCGGCGCGTTGGCACCGGTATAGGCGTCGCCAACCAGGTCCGTGCCGCCCTTGACTTTGAGAGCAGCAGGGCCGAACAGCGCCGGATTGGCAGGCAAGGTGTTGGTGGCTTGGGCGGCACTGTAGGCGGCGACCGTTCCCGGGCCGCCGAAGTCGGCGTGCGTGTAATCGATGCCCGTGTCGATGACCGCGATCTTGACGCCCTGGCCTTGATACTGCCCAGGCATCTGCCAAGCCAGGGGGGCGCCAATCAGCGGCACGCCGATGGTGTTGTTGCGCTGATAGGTGCCCACGGCCTGGATGCTGGCCACGCCCGGTATGGCACGCAGGCTTGCAAGCCGGTTGCGCGCGATTTCAACCTTCATGCCATTGAGCGCGCTGTGGAAGTGCGCCAGCACCTTGCCGCCCAGGTGCTCGATATGCTGGCGCGGCCCGGCGTGTTCGGCGTGCCGCTGCGCGATGATCGATTCACGCTCACTGCGGGTCAGATCGCGCCCGAGGCCCTTGCGCACCAACGCCACCGGATCGCCTCGCAGGATAACGACCACCTTGACCGGCGCCGTATCCGTTGCACGCGGCCCCGAGGAGGTGGCCGTTGGATTGCCTGGCACGGCCTGGATATCCACCTGCGCCGCGGCCTGCCGGCCGTACATCATGCCGAGCGCCAGAATGGCGGCGACAACTGGAGTGCTTCGAAGTTGCAAGCTCATGATCCACTCAGCCTTTGTCAAGGGTCAATGAAATGCGTCACAACCTTTCGGCGTACCAGAGCTATGGCGCCAGCCGGCGCCAGAACCCGATTACCACGCCTAGCCAGGAAGTGCGCCCACCTGGTAGCCTATGCAAGGAATCGTCATCGTCAGAAAGGCAGTTTCCAAATTCCACGCGGTCCTTAGGCGCCAACGGCCGCCTTGCGCCGACGCCGTGCCTGCAGCACAAGCAGGCCACCGCTCAGGCCCAACAAAGCCAGAGAACTGGGCTCGGGAACGTGAGCGGTGACCGAGACATCATCCATGTCCCAGAACGCCGGCGTTTGGCTGAATGCAAAACGCAAGTCGGTCGATCCGGACGAAGCCGTCAACAAGAACGAGTAGTGCGTGTAACCAAAGGGCGCCGCGTCGGCCACGCTCAAGACGGCAGCACCGTCCCAGTCAAACTCGAAGCTGTTCGATGAGGAAACACCCGTCACGTCGGCCTCGTTTTGCAGCCAAAACTCGACCATATAGCTGCCGCCTGCCGTGGTCGCCAGTGATTGGGAAATCCCCCCGCCCACCGGACTACCAAAATAGGCCGCATAGGTGCCGGACAGAGGTACAAAGCTGTCGACCCCGCTGAACGATGAGTCCCCGAAGGTCGTCCATCCAGTGAAATCACCTGTCTCGAACCCGCCGTTGAGGACGAGGTCGGCGCGCGCCGCGGTACCCACAAACATGGCCGCCGCGAACAGGCTGCCCGCAGCCAGAGTTGAAATTCGGCTCTTCATAGGGCGATCTCCAAGGTTGCAAGAAATGAACTGTGCATCAGGAGCAGTCACCGGCCCGCAGCATGGGCTGACCGGTGCGGCACGAGGAGCGCTTGTCCTCGTCGGTGGCCCTTATATTGATCGCGGAATCCCGCCGTGGCTATGGCAGCCTCCCTTCTTTATCCCCCTTAGTCAGGGGCCGGATCTACCCTATTGCAAAACCCTGAAGCTCGCTGCACGGCCGGTGGACGCCCGCACCGCGGGGCCCTGACCACCAACGGCATCCACGCCCGCCAGGCCACCTGGCAGCTGGCGCAATCGCGCCGGGCCGGCGATACCGTAGAGCTGCAGTTGCAGAAAAAGGACCTGGCCTCGCAACTGGGCGTCACGCCCGAGACGCTATCGCGCAGCGTTGCGGGCACGAGCGCAGCGCCACCGAGAGTTCAGAGGCCCACAGGAGACGTTTGCGAGTTCATGCGGGCATCCTCCCCCAAAGCTGAAGCCTTGCTGCGACCCGAATCGGGTGCTACAACTCAGCCACACTTCGAATTGCCCCGCCATGAAGAAGCCCGTACTGCAATCCGTCGCCCTGGCATCACTTGCCGCCGGTTCCATCGGTTGCGCGGAAGCGGCGCCGGTCAGTCCAAGTTTCAGCTGCGTCGA
The DNA here is from genome assembly GCF_058788955.1 of Roseateles sp. FW301-B2. Taxonomy (NCBI): domain Bacteria; kingdom Pseudomonadati; phylum Pseudomonadota; class Betaproteobacteria; order Burkholderiales; family Sphaerotilaceae; genus Roseateles; species Roseateles sp. FW301-B2. Next base: position 73,601 of record NZ_JBYTBE010000016.1, on the reverse strand, counting down.
CGGCGCGGACCCGTCAGCAGGCGGCAACATCAACTGGCCCTACGCGACAGCGACGGCGCCCTTGCTGAGCTTCGACTTCTACGACAACAGCGTTGATCCCGACATCACATCGAAGCTCGACTGCAGCGGCGGCATATTCTCGGAAACGGTCGTCGGCCGCAAGTCCGGCGAGGGCCAGAAGGATTTCCTCAAGGTCACGCTCACCGAGGTCTTGGTGTCCGGCTTCGCGCCGGCCAACGACAACCACATCAAGCTGGGCTTCACCCAGGTGCTGGGTGAGCTTTTGAATGGCGTCCAGACCTACGATGCCTACTGGGATATCACGGGCGACTACCTGCTCAGCAACTTCGACGGCGGCTACATCCCGTCGTCAAACTTCCTGGGAATCAAACTGAGAACCACGCAAAAGTTCGATGGCCTCTCGGCTCTCAAGTACGACTATGACAACAGGATGCTGACGTTTTCTGCCGAGCTGCAGCAAGGCGCTGGTGCGTTGAGTTTCACCAGCAGCCCCCACGTGGTTGGCGAGCCCGCGACGCTGGCGCTGCTGGGCACCGGCCTGCTTGGTGCCGCGCTGAACCGCCGTCGGCGCGCCTGGTAAGCCTGCACACCCGAGCGTGACAGCGACGCCCTACGACCAGGTCCGCTATCCAGGGAAGTTCTATCCCCAGTCGTCTGCCGATCGGCTGGCCACATTGGGACGGCTCTGCGGTCTGCCAACCACCTTGCCCGCGCACTGCAGGCTGTTGGAACTCGGATGCGGCGATGCCGGCAACCTGATCCCGCAAGCGCTGGCCTTCCCGCAAGCACGTTTCCTTGGCATCGACCTCGCCGCTTCGGCGATCGAGGACGGCAGACGCATGATCACCGCCCTGGGGATCCGGAACATCGAACTCCAGGTGGCCGACATCGCCACCTTCGATCCTGGCCCGGAACCCTTCGATTACATCGTGAGCCACGGCGTGCTGTCCTGGGTGCCGCCGCTGGTGCGGGAGGCGCTGATCTCGCTGTGCGGCCGCTGCCTCGCACCCTGCGGCGTGGCCTATGTCAGCTACAGCGCGCTGCCAGGCGGTCACCTCCGGAACGTCCCACGCGACCTGATGCGCTTCCACACACGCGCCATCGCAGACCCTCAGCTGCGCCCACCTGCGGCGCGCGCGGCGGTGGAATTCATGCTGGCAGGGGCACAGGGCAACAGCTTCACCCGAGAGTTGATCGAGCGCGAGATGGCTGGCTTCGAGGGCAAGGACTATTTCCTGCTGCACGATCTGCTGGCCGACGAAAACGATCCGCTGTACTTTCTTGATTTCATCGCCGCCGCTGCGGAGCACGGCCTGCAGTTTTTGGCCGAGGCGGAGTTCGGCGCAATGTCGACGGAGGCCTACCCGCCATCGGTGCGGCGCCAGCTCGATGCGATGCCCAGACTCGAGCGCGAGCAGTACATCGACTTTCTGCATCTGCGCCGCTTCCGCCAGACCCTGTTGTGCCGCAGCGGACGAGCGGTAGACCTGGACGTGACGGCACAACGCCTTGCCGGGCTGCAGTTCTCGACCCGCCTGCGGCCGCTCCGCTCCGGCGCCGACGCTCGCGACGCCGGCACGCTGGACTTCCAGCATCCCTACCAGGGCAGGTTCCGGGCCGACGAGCCGACAGCCAAGGCGCTGGCCTTGGTGTTGGCCAGCGGCGACCCGCGCGGCACAGAACTCAGCGCGCTGGAGGCTGGCGTGGCCGAGGCCTTGCAGCAGGCCGGGCGAATTGGCGAGGCCCTCCGCAGCGCGCTCCTGCCGGCGCTACTGTCGCTATATGCCCGTGACTTCGTCGAGATTCACGCTGCGCGCTGGGATTTCTGCACCACGGTCAGCGCCCGCCCTTGTGCGAGTCTGCATGCGCGTCTGCTGGCGGAGCGCGGCGCGCCCGTGGTGAACGCGATGCACGGCACCTTTGTGCTCCCATCGCCTTCGCTGCGCCGGCTGCTCATGCTGCTTGACGGCACGCGCCATGTCGACGAGCTGCTCGACGCATTGGCCGCCGCGACGCCGCCCGCCGAGCGAGAAAGCCTGAGCCCGGAGTCATTGGGCCGACGCCTGCAGTTGCTGGCGGAAAACGCGCTGCTGGTGGGCTAACGCCGCGCCATTGTCTGAGCCAGCCAGGAACAGGCCTGCCGCCTTGCCACCCTTGATACTTACGTCACCCCACGCCCGACCACCAACCAGGCCATTGTCAGCCCGAACCACAGCAGCGCCAGCCCGTGGCCGGCCCCTGCCAGCGCCAGGCCAAGGGGCCAGCCCCACAAGCTGGCCGCGCTGCGCAGCAGCAGGCTCAGCCCCAGCAGGGCCAGCGGCAGCAGCGCCCAGCGGCTGTGCCGGGGCCGCAGGCCGGCCAGCGCCGGCAGCATGATGGGGGCGTGGCCGAACACCATCGCGAACACAAAGCCCAGCCACAGCAGATGCCAGGCGATGCCGCCCGGCAGACCCTGACCGGCAAGACCTGACACCGCGGCCAGCAGCAGCCAGCCATAGCCCACCAGCAGGCAGATGGCGGTGTGGCCGGCCCAGCCCGGGGCGCGCCATTGCAGGCGCGCCAGGTCGAAGCGCAAAAGCCAAAGCGCCAGCAGGCCCAGCAGCCCAAAGCCCAGCGGGCGGCCCAGTTCCGGGCGCCAGAGCAGCAGCGCGGCCGCCAGGGCGAAGCCGGCCCAGCCGGCCAGGAAGGCGCGTTGGCCCCAATGGGGCAGCGGCAGCAGGCGCATCAGCTCGCGGCGCTCGCCGGCAATCGTCAGCACCAGGAACAGGCTCCAGCCCCAGCGCGCCAGTTCGGCCTGCCCCGCGGCATGCGCGGCCGCGCCAGCCAGCAGGGCCAGCGCGGCGCTCGCCTCCACCGCCAGCGGCAGCGACCAGGCGCGGTGTCGGCCGGCCCACAGATAGAGTTCCAGCAGGCCGGCCGCCGTCAGCAGCCACAGCAGCGCGGCCGCGTCCGCCTGGCCGGCCAGGGCCAGCAGGCCGGCCCCGCCCGACAGCAGCGGAATCCAGCGGCCGCGCCGCAGCGCCACCACGCGCTCCAGCGTGACCAGGCTGGCAAAGAAGCCCGCCATCATCAGCGCGCCATGCAGGGCCAGGGCCTGGCCGGCCGCGGCGCCGCCGGACTGCAGGGCACCCAGGCGCAACAGGCCGCCCAGCAAGGCGGCGAGCAGATTGGCCACGGCCAGGCCGGCACAGGCGGCGATCAGCCCCCGCCCGACCGCAAGCGGTTTGGCACGCGCCATCAGCCGCCGCCCCAGCCGAAGCGGGCGCGCAGGCCGGGCGCCATGCGCTCGGGCGTCCAGACCTTGTCCCAGTCCATGTCCACCTCGATCACCCAGCCCGGCGGGCATTGCGCCTCGATGGCGCAGCCGGCGTCGTTCATGATCTGGTCGGCCATCGGGCAGGTGGCGCTGGTGGGCAGCAGCACCAGGGAGGCGAAGTCCTGGCGCAGCTCGAGGGTCTCGACCAGGCCCAGATCGACGATGTTTTCGCCGATCTCGGGGTCGGCCACCTTGTGCAGTGCCTGCATGATGGCGGCGCGCAAGCCGGCGAGTTCTGCTTCTGTCATGTGCTTGTTCTTTCTCTTCGCTGTGATGGCCGCAGCAGCCATGGACCATAGCGCAGCAGCCAGGCCGCGGCCAGCAGGGCGAAGCCGGCGGCCGCGGCCGGCAGCCACCAGCGCGGCGCCTGCGGCCAGCAGGCCGTGGCCACACGCAGCGCGCTTAAGCCCTGCAGCAGGCCGTGCATGAGGCGCAGCGGCAGATCCACCACCACGCTGATGCCCTGCTGCACCGCGGTGACGCGGCTCACCATCGCCAGCATGGTGGTGCACATAAAGCCCAGCGTCAGCGCATGCAGTGCGGCCAGCTCGAACTGCAGGGCGGCGAGCGCGAAGCTCGCCATCAGCCACAGCAGGCCATGGTGCAGCTGGCCCACAAAGGGCGTGCGCCGGGCCGCGGCCAGGGCGGGATTGAAGGCGGCACGCGCCAGCAGTGCGGCCAGGGCCAGATAGGCCACGGCGGGCGGCCAAGCCGGCAGCCCGAGCGCCGGTGCCAGGCCGCGCAGCCACAGGCCCAGCAGCAACGCCAGCAACAGACCATCGGCGCGCCGGCCCTCGGCATGCAGAAAGGGCGTGAGGCGCTGCAAGGCGCAGGCAAACACGCTGCCCAGGCCGCCCCACAGCCCGAGCCGGGTGGCCAGGGCCGGCCAGCCCAGCGCCGCACACCACAGCGCCAGGCCCAGCACGGCCATGCCCAGCAGCACGCCCTGGGCATGGCGGCGATCCGGCTTGGCGCTGACGCGCAACAGCGGCGCCAGGCGCAGCAGCAGCCAGCTCCAGCCGGCGGCCACCAGGCCCAGGCCCAGGCCCAGGCCGGGCGAGCCCAGCGCGGCATGCAGGCACCAGCCCAGCATCAGCAGCCCGAGCGGCCCCAGCCAGGCCGAGGCCGGCAGCGCCGCCACGCCCAACCATTTGGGCAGGGCGGTGAGCGCAAAGCCGGCGATGAAGAAGGGCAGAAAGCCCAGCGTGAAGAGCAGACCATGCTGGGGCGCGCCCTGCCCCTGCCAGACCCGCGCGCACCACCAAAGGCCCAGGCAGGCCCAGGCCAGGGCGCCGGCGAGGAACCAGGCGCGGTGCGGGGCCTGGTTCGGGTTCATCGCTCAGCGCGGCAGGTAGAAGCTGGCACTGCTGTCCACCCGCGAGCCCCGGCCGCCCTGGCCCTCAAGCCTGAAGTGGATGGGGCGCGAGCCGCTGCCCAGGCGCGCGGCCTGCTCGGCCGGCAGGCGCAGCTGCAGCACCTGGGCATGGATGGCGGCGGGCGGCAGCACCACCTCGGCCGGGCCCACGCGGTACAGGCCGTCCAGCCCGTCGACCTCGATGTGCAGGGTCAGCGGCCGCTCGGTGCGGTTCATCAGCTGCAGGCGGTAGACGTTCTCGATCGCGCCGTTCTCGACCTGGCGCGCCAGCGTGTTGCGATCCTTCAGCACATCGACCTGGAAGTCGGGCCGGCGCCACAGGCTGGTGGCAAAGCCGATGCACAGGGCCAGCAGCACCGAGCCATAGATCAGCACGCGCGGCCGCAGCGCACGCGCCAGCATCTGGCGCGGCGTCCATTGCTGCTTGACGCCGTTCTCGGTGGCGTAGCGGATCAGGCCGCGCGGCGCGCCCAGCTTGTCCATCACCTGGTCGCAGACGTCGATGCAGGCGGCGCAGCCTATGCATTCGTTCTGCAGGCCCTTGCGGATGTCGATGCCGGTGGGGCAGACCTGCACGCACAGGGTGCAATCGACACAATCCCCCTGCCCCAGGTCCAGCGCCGCGACCTTGCGGGCGCGCGAGCCGCGCGGCTCGCCGCGCTTCTCGTCGTAGGTGATGATGAGCGAATCGGCGTCGATCAGGGCGCTCTGGAAGCGCGCATAGGGGCAGATGTACTTGCACATCTGCTCGCGCAGCCAGCCGGCATTGCCATAGGTGGCACCGGCGTAGAACAGCACCCAGAACCATTCCCAGGGCGAGAGCCCCAGCTGCAGCAGGCTGCTGCCGAGCGCGCGGATGGGCGTGAAGTAGCCGACGAAGCTGAAGCCGGTGACGAGGGCCAGCGCCACCCAGCTGGCGTGCTTGGCGGACTTGCGCGCCAGCTTCTCGGCCCCCCAGGGCGCGCGGTCCAGGCGCATGCGGGCCTGGCGATCGCCCTCGGTATGGCGCTCCAGCCACATGAACATCTCGGTGTAGACGGTCTGCGGGCAGGCATAGCCGCACCACAGCCGCCCGGCCAGGGCGGTGAAGAAGAACAGGCCCAGCGCCGCGATCACCAGCAAGGCGGCCAGGTAGATGAAGTCCTGCGGATAGAGCACCAGGCCCAGCACATAGAAGCGCCCGGCGTCCAGATCGAACAGCAGCGCCTGGCGGCCCTGCCATTGCAGCCAGGGCATGCCGTAGAAGAAGGCCTGGGTCAGCGCCACCATGATCCAGCGCCAGTTGGCGAAACGGCCGCTGACCGCGCGCGGATAGACCTTGGCCTCGGCCACATACATCGAGGTGGCGACCGGCGTGATGGGAATGACTTTGGGAGGCGTGGACACGGAGGAGACGGTTTCTTCAGGCGCGGGCATCGCGGGCCTGAGGCAGGCTGATCTTGGCCAGGCGCTTGGCGGTGGCGGGTTGCAGGAGGTCGGCGAGGTTGTGACCGTCGAGCTCGGCCAGGAAGGCGGCCAGCGCGTCGTTGAAGATGCCGGTGAGCCGGCAGGCGCCGGTGAGCGAGCAGCTGTTGCCGCTGCCCAGACATTCGACCAGCTGGAAGTCGGACTCCACCGCCCGCACCAGATCGCCCAGGCTCAGCTCGGCCGGATTCATCGCCAGCTTCATGCCACCGCCCTTGCCGCGCACCGTGGCGATGAAGCCCTGCTGGCCCAGCTGGTGGGTGATCTTGGTGAGATGGGCCTCCGAGATCTGGTAGGCCGCGGCAATCTCGGCGGTGGTGCAGAGGCGGTCCTGGTGCTGGCCCAGATAGATCAGCAGGCGCAGCGCGTAGTCGGTCATGGTGGTGAGTCGCATGGCAGCATTCTCAACCGGCTTGGCCGTCGGGGCGCGGACGCATCAGCAGCGGGGTGTAACGAAGCAGGTAAAGCACAAAGCTCAGGCTCCACAGCGCCGCCGAGAGCTGCACGCCCAGCATCAGGCTGGCGGGCGCCAGCAGCGGGAACAGCACGCGCAGCAGCGCCGCCAGCAGCATGCTCAGATAGGCGCTGATCTCGACGGGCCCGGCCTTCAGCGGCCGGCCAGTGTGACCCAGCGCGGTGCGCGTGATCATGCCCAGGGTGATGAGGCCGATCACGCCCAGGGTCAGGGCATGGGTGGCCGGGCCCGGCGCGATCCAGCCCAGCGTGGCGCCAGCGCGCAGCAGCAGATGCACGGGCAGCCAGGCATAGGCCAGGTGCAGCACCCAGACGAGCGGATTGCGCCAGCTCTTCCAGGGCTGCCACAGCGCCAGGCGCAGGCCCTGCGCCAGCGCGGCGGCCAGCAGCGCGGCGGCCAGCACCGCGCCCTCGACGGCCAGCAGATCCAGCGCCAGCAGCAGCAGCACCGAACCCAGCGCCGCCTTCTCCACTTGGGGCTGACGCGTGGCGCGCATGCCCGGCACGCCGTTGTTGGAGAACATCGGCACAACGCGGCCGGCCATCACCGCGATCATGAAGAGCAGCAGGTCCAGGCCGATGTTCAGCCCGGGCAACCGTAACACGCCGGCCTGGCCCAGGTGCACGGCCGCGCTGGCCAGACCCATGGCGACGAGCAGGCCGACGAAGAAGTAATTGCGCTTGTTGCCGGCGGCATGCAGCGCGCGCCAGAGCCCCCAGGCGGCCGCCCAGGGCACGGCCAAGTTCATCAGCAGCGAGGCCCACAACCAGGGGCTCAGCACCAGCAGCCGCGCCAGCAGCCACAGCGCCGCCAGCGCCATCAAGGGCTTGCCGGTGGGCGTGGGCTGGCCGGACCAGTTGCGCCCGGCGGTGAAGAGGAAGCCGATCACCACCGCCAGCGCGTAGCCGAACACCATCTCATGCGCATGCCAGGCCGAGCCGCGCAGCACCGGCTGCGTCAGCAGACCCGAGAACTGCAGCGCCCACAGCGGCACCGAGAGTGCCGCCAGCAGCGCCGCCAGCAGGTAGAAGGGCCGGAAGCCCAGGTCCCACAACGCCAGGCGCTGCGCGGCGGGCTGCGGGGGCTCTTCAATGCGCATGAAGGAGACGGTGCTCATGATCGATCAGCCGCCGCAGCAGCCGCAGCAGCTCTTGCCGGCCGGCTTGCGGCTGATGCGCAGGCGCCATTGTGCGGGGCCGGTTTCCAAGGCCTCCCAGTCGAACTGCCCGGGCCACTGGGCCTCGAACTGCTGGCGCAGGGGCAGCGGCTCGTGGTCGCTCAGCAGATAGAACCAGCTGCCCACGGGCAGGGCCTGGAAGGTCTCGAAGATGCGCGCATGGCGCTCTTGCGGTGCGATCAGGCGCACATCGATCACTTCGGCGGCGGGGGTGGCGGCAACGGTCATGGTCGTCCTTAAAGTTGCATTTGCAATATAGCTATTGTCGCCAAGCGCGGCGCCTAAAGCAATATTCAAAATGCGACTTTTGATCTGCCTCAAGCCAAATCCTGCACGCCATGGGCAGCATGGCGGCCATGTCCGATGCCCCAGCCCTCCCCCTGGTCTACAGCTGCTCAGGCTGCTCCGACGCCGCCCAGCTGGCCAATCACCTGGCGGTCCGCCTGGATCGCGCCGGCCTGGCCGAGATGTCCTGCATCGCCGGCGTGGGCGGCGGCGTGCCCAATCTGGTGCGCAAGGCGCGCGAGGCCGCCGAGTCCGGCCGGCCCATGCTGGCCCTGGACGGCTGCGTGCTGGCCTGCTGCAAGGCCTGCCTGGCCCAGCAGGGGCTGGCACCGACCCGCCATATCCGCCTGCACGAGATGGGCGTGCGCAAGCATTACCACGCCGATTTCGACAAGACCCAGGCCGACGCGCTGTTCGAACAGCTGGCGCACGAGGCGCGCGCCCTGCAGACCGCGCTGGGCTGAGCAGGGCCGGGCCAAGCTCAAGCTACAGTTCGGCCCATGCGACGTTTCCTGCCTGCCCCCTTGCTGGGCACTTTGGCCGCCATCCTGCTGGCCATCAACACCGTCACCGGCGTCACGCTGATGATCCTGCCGGCCCTGCTCAAGCTGGTGCTGCCCTTTCCCTTCGTGCGCAAGCCCTGCGACCTGGCGCTGAACGGCATCGCCTCGGGCTGGGTGGCCGTCAACAACGCCTGGATACGGGCGCTCAACCCGCAGGTCTGGGACGTGCAGGGCGTGGAAGGCCTGCACCAGCGCGGCTGGTACCTGGTCTCGCCCAACCACCAGACCTGGGTCGACATCCTGGTGCTGCAGCGCGTCTTCCATGGCCGCATCCCCTTTCTGAAGTTCTTCCTCAAGCGCGAGCTGATCTGGGTGCCGGTGATCGGCCTGGCCTGGTGGGCGCTGGACTTCCCCTTCATGAAGCGCGGCCGCAGCGCCGGCTCGCAGGCGGCCGACCTGGCCACCACCCGCAAGGCCTGCGAGAAGTTCAAGACCATCCCGACCACGGTGATCAACTTCGTCGAGGGCACGCGCTTCACGGCCGCCAAGCATGCCGAGCAGAAAAGCCCCTACCAGCACCTGCTCAAGCCCAAGGTCGGCGCGCTGGGCATGGCCCTGGCCACCATGGGCGAGCAGTTCGAGGCCCTGCTGGACGTGACCCTGGTCTACCCCGAGGGCACGCCCAAGTTCTGGGATCTGCTGTGCGGCCGCTGCGGCCAGGTGCAGGTGCGGGTGCAGCAGCGCCCCATCCCCCCCGAACTGGTGGGGGGCAACCCGATGGAAGACAAGCGCCTGCGCGCCGGCATTTCCATGTGGATCAAGAAGCAGTGGAGCGAGAAGGACGCGCTGATGGCGGCCCTGCTGAAGCGCAGCCCCCCACCCTGAGCAGGGGGTGCGGATTGCCCTGATGGACCTCGGCTGGCCCCACAGCGACAGTCGAGGCCTCAACTTTCCAACAAGGAAGTGATCCATCATGAGCATGCTCAACAAGCTGTCGACCATCCAGAGCGCAACAACCTTGCTGGTACTGGCCCTGTCGACCTCAGCGGCGCTGGCCGCCGCCCCCGCCCCCGACGCCATGATCGTGGCCTACAAGGCCGGCAAGGCCGCCGCCGTGCGCGCCGAGGTGCTGAACGCCGGCGGCAAGATCGTGCGTGAACTCGGTCGCGCCAGCGCCTTCGCGGTGCGCCTGCCGGCGGCCGGCGTGGCCGCCCTGCAGGCCAGCGCCAGTGTCGATTTCGTCGAACCCGATGTGGAACGCCGCCTGCTGGGCGTGCCGTCCCGCACCATGGAAGGCATGGTCCAGCCGCAGTCGGCAGTGCTCGACGAAGTGACCAGCGGCACCGAGGTCCTGCCCTATGGCATCAAGATGACGCAGTCGATGTGGGTCAGCGACGGCCTCACCGGCAACCGCAAGCTCTGCATCGTGGATTCGGGCATTGACCGCAACCACCCCGACCTGGCGAGAAACTTCACCAACGGCAATGTCAGCGGCGACAACCTGAGCGGCTCAGGCACCTGGGACAGCGACGAGAACGCGCACGGCACCCATGTGGCCGGCACCATCGCGGCGGAGGGCAACAACGGCCTGGGCGTGTGGGGCGTGAACCGCAGCGCCCTGCTCAAGCTGCACATCGCCAAGGTGTTCGACGCCACCGGCTCGGCCTCCTCTTCGACGGTGATGGAAGCCGTGGCACGCTGTGCCGACGCCGGCGCCAACATCATCAGCATGTCGCTGGGTGGTGGCGACCCGAGCCAGGCCGAGCGCCGCGTGTTCCGCGCCCTGCTCAACGAGGGCGTGCTGACGATCGCCGCCGCCGGCAATGACGGCGATACCAGCACCTCCTACCCGGCCGGTTACGAGGAAGTGATGTCGGTGGCCGCGCTGGATGCCAACAAGGCGCACGCCGCCTTCTCGCAGGTCAACAACGACGTCGAGATCGCCGCACCGGGCGTGGCCGTGCTGTCGACCATCCCGCCCAATCTGGAATCGCTGGGCCAGCTCTCGGTGGCCGGCACGGGCTACGCGGCGGCGGCCATGACCGGCTCGCCCCGGCTCAGCGCCACCGCGGCGCTCTATGACTTCGGTCTCGGCACGGCCAACGACGCCGGCGCTGCGGGCAAGGTCTGCCTGATCAAGCGCGGCCTGGTCAGCTTTGCCGAGAAGGTGACGCGTTGCCAGCTCAGCGGCGGCGTGGCGGCGGTGGTCTACAACAACCGCCCCGGCATGCTGTTCGGCACGCTGGGCGGTGCGCCCACCACCATCCCCTCGATCGGCACCACCGACACCACCGGCGCCGTGCTGATGGGTCTGACCGGCCAGGCCGCCACCGTCAGCGTGGTGCCGGATCCGGCCGAGTACGCCTACTTCAATGGCACCTCGATGGCCACGCCTCATGTCTCCGGCGTCGCCGCCCTGGTGTGGAGCCATTTCCCGACCTGCAGCGCCAAGCAGATCCGCCAGGTGCTGAACGCCAGCGCGATGGAACTGGGCAAGCCCGGCAAGGATGCCGAGTTCGGCTTCGGCCTGGTGCAGGCCAAGGCGGCCTACGACCGCCTGGCCCAGACCGGCTGCGGCAACTGAGCCGATGAACACACCCGCCGCGGCCGCGAGGCCGCGACGGGCTACCATGCGGGCCCTTGCGGCCCGCTTTTTTTCGTCTCAGCTCTTGCCCACCTCGTCCGACCCCCAACGCCACCCGGCGCTGCAATGGCTGCAGGCCCTGCGGCCCCAGCCCCTGGCGATCGACTGGCGCGAGCGCCTGCGCGTGGTGGCCGGCGCCACCCTCGGCATCCTGCTCACCGCCTGGCTCTGCCATGCCCTCGCCGGCAGCGGGCCCCTGCCCTGGCTGGTGGCACCGATGGGGGCCAGCGCGGTGCTGGTGTTTGCCGTGCCCAACAGCCCGCTGGCCCAGCCCTGGGCGGTGGTGGCCGGCAACAGCCTCTCGGCCCTGGTGGGCGTGGCCTGTGTGCACTGGGTGGCGGCGCCCGAATGGGCCGCGGCGGCGGCGGTGGGCGGCGCGATCGCGCTGATGATCGCCACCCGCAGCCTCCATCCGCCCGGCGGCGCCTCGGCCCTGCTGGTGGCGCTGAGCGGCGTGCGCGACCCCATGTTCGCGCTGCACCCGGTGCTGCTGAACTCGCTGCTGCTGGTGCTGGCCGGCATCGCCTACAACCACGCCACCCGCCGCCCCTACCCGCACCGCCCGGCCCCGGCCGCGCCGGCTGCCGAGCACGACCTGGACGAGGTGCTGGCGCGCTACAACCAGGTGCTGGACATCGGCCGCGACGAGCTGCGCGCCCTCATCGAAGACACCCAGCTGCAGGGCTACCAGCGCCGCCTGGCCGACCTGCGCTGCGGCGACATCATGTCGCGCCAGCTCATCACGGTGACGCACAGCACGCCGCTGCAACAGGCCTGGCAGCTGTTCCGCGCCCACAAGATCAAGGCCCTGCCGGTGGTGGATGCGAACGGCGAGATCCTGGGCATCGTCACGCCGGCGGACTTCATGCGCGCCGCCGAGGTCAGCCCCGAGGCCAGCTTCGACACCCGCTTGCGCGCGCTGCGCGACTGGGCCCTGCGCTCGGGCACCGGCAAGCAGGAGCTGGTGGGCCACATCATGACGCGCTCGGTGCGCGTGGCCCAGGTGGACCGTCACCTGGCCGAGCTGATCCCGATGTTCGGCAGCACCGGCCACCACCACATCCCCATCGTCGGGCCCGGCAAGAAGCTGGTGGGAATGATCACCCAATCGGACGTGGTGGCCGCGCTCAGCCGGCCAGCCAACCCAGCGGATGGTGGGCGCGCGCCACCGTCACCATGAAGCCGAACACCGCCAGCGCGGCCAGATAGCCCAGCGCGCGCTGGCCGCGCGTGCGGCCCCGCTTGAGGGCGATGCTGCCCAGCACGATGTAGACCAGCAGCAGCATGAGCTTGACGCCCAGCCAATGCTCGCGCGCCGGGTTCAGCCCCAGCAGGGTCCAGAGGCTGACGCCGGCGCTGAGCAGCAGCACATCGATCCAGACGCTCAGCCGGCGCGCCCAGGCCTGCATGGGCCAGGCCGCCCCCGCCAGCACACCCAGGCCGCGCAGCGCGAACAGCGTGCCGCTACAGCTCACCAGGCCGATGTGCAGGTTCTTGATGAGGGGGTAGTTAGCCTGGAGGGCTTGCAGCAAAAAGCTCATGGGCCGGCATCATCGCCGATCTGCCGCCGCCGCGAACACCACGACTACCACTGCCCGCGCAGCGCCAGGCGCCAGGTGCGCGGCGCCTCGGCCCAGGTGAACAGCGGCGAGCGTTCGCTCAGCTGGGTATTGCCGAGGTTGCTGACGCCCAGGTCCAGCGCCAGCTGCGCGCCCAGGCTGCGACCCACATGGGCACCCAGCATATTGAGCGCCGGCACCGGCTGCAGAGGCTGGCCCGGCTGCGCCGCGGCCAGCAGCTGGCCGCTGCTGCGCTCCAGGCGCAGGCCGGCACGCCAGGGGCCCTCGGCCCAGTCAAGACCTGCCCCCAGGGTATGGCGCGGGCGCTTCTCGAGGCGCTGGCCGGCCGCGTCGGTGGCCTCCAGGTACTGGTAGTTGGCGGCCAGGGCGAAGCCGCCGGCGAGGCGCCAGCGCAGCGAGGCCTCGGCGCCGCGCAGCCGCGCACGCTCGATGTTGTCGAAGCGAAACAGGCTGCGCGGGCCGCTGCTGCTGATCAGCAGCGGCACGATCAGGTCGCGCACCCGGTTGTCGAACAGCATCAGCTGGGCACCGGCATCGCGCTCGTCATAGCCTAGGCCGAGCTCCAGCGCGCGGTTCTTCTCGGGCCGCAGGGTCGGATTGCTCTGGTAGGTGTAGGGGCCCTCGTCTTCCTGGTAGCCGGGCGTGATCTGCTTGAGCGTGGGCGGCTTGAAGCCCTCGCTGTAACCGCCCTTGAGCGTCCAGCGCCTGGCAAGGTGCCAGACGCCGTAGAGGCGCGGGCTCCAGACCCCGCCGAAGCGCTGGTGCTCGTCGCGGCGCAGGCCGGCGGTGAGGGTCAGGGCCGGCTGCAGCCGCCACTCGTCCTGCAGGAACAGCGAGGCATGGCGGGCCTGGGCCTCGCCACCGGGCAGGCCCTCGTTGCGCAGCGCTTCTTCGCGCCATTCCAGGCCGGTGGTGAGCCAGTGCGCCTCGTTCACGCGCCCGTTCAGCTGCGCCTCCAGCACCTGGTCGTTCAGGGTGTTGGGCCGCAGCGCCGCCACGCCGTTGCTGCGCTCGTTGCTCATCGCGATGCGGCTGGCGTAGGCGCGCGCCACGCTGTGCCAATGGCGCGCGGCATCCCAGTCCGCCTCCCAGCCCAGCATCAGGTGCTGGCGCTCCAGCAGGGTGTCGCTCGCGTAGACGCGCTTCTTGCCGCTGCGCTCCACCGCCAGCGCGTCGCGCTGCTCGCGCCCGACGCGCCCCTCCAGCTCGAGTTGGTGCTGGGGCTGCGGCTGCCACTGCAGGGTGAGGCCGGCGTCCTGCTTGTGGCGGCCCTCGATGTCGGAGATGCGCGGGTCCGGGCCGGAGGCCACCGCCTCGCGGCGCGTGTCGGCCAGGCTCAGCGCCGCCCGCACGCCATCCGGGCCGGCGACCAGCGGGCCGGCCAGGCGCGCCGAGGCGCGATGGCCATCGCCGCCACGCCCGCCATCGGCCCGGCTACCCTCCAGGCGCGCGCTGCCCTGCCATTGCTCGCCGGGCTGGCGCGTGATGATGTTGACCACGCCGCCCAGCGCCTCGGCGCCGTAGAGCACCGACAAGGGGCCGCGCACCACTTCCACGCGCTCGATGTCGTCGGCGGCCACCCAGTCGAGCTGGAAGTCGGAATGCCCGATCACGCCATCGCTGGCGCCGACGCGCTTGCCGTTCACCAGGATCAGGGTGTGGCGCGCATCCATGCCGCGCAGGCTCAGCGTCTTGCGGCCACTGATGGTGCGGCCGAACACGCTGATGCCGGTCTCACCGCGCAGCGCCTCCAGCAGGTTGTCGGCCCCGCGCGCCTCGATCTGCTCGGCGCTGATGACGCTCACCGCGGCGGGCGCGTCCACCAGGCTCATCGCGTGGCGCGTGGCCGAGACCAGCACGGTCGGCAACTGCTCGGGCTCGGCACGGGCCGTGCCCAGACAGGCCAGGGCGGCGAGGGTCGGCAGGCTGTAGCGCAGGGGTCTCATAGGGCTCTTGTTGAACATGATGAGCGCCAGCATGCCGACAAATATCAAGACGCACCTTGACCCAGTTCGGGTTTCCCCGTGCAAACGCGCAACAAGCGGGCCGGGACTTGAACCAGTTCAAGGACGCTGGGGTCAGCGCGCAGGACGATGCCGTCACAAGCTGGATCCCAAACCCATAGGAGTCACCATGAAGAAGCTGCCCACCGCCAAGCTGCTGATGCTCGCAGCGGCATTTGCCGTACTGCCCCTGTCGGCCCAGGCACAGGAGAAGAAGGACGTGAGCCCCGGCGATGTGAAGTACCACGCCGCACCCTCGGCCCTGACCGACGTGCCTATGGTGCAAAGCACCAACCCAAAGGCCCCGCAGATGACGATGGCCGAGTTCGACGTTGCGCGCAAGATCTATTTCGAGCGCTGCGCCGGCTGCCACGGCGTGCTGCGCAAGGGCGCCACCGGCAAGCCGCTGACCCCCGACATCACGCTGGGCAAGGGCACCGACTACCTGAAGGTCTTCATCGCCTACGGCTCGCCGGCCGGCATGCCCAACTGGCAGACCTCGGGCGAGATGACCGAGCAGCAGGTGGACCTGATGGCGCGCTACATCCAGCATGAGGCGCCCACGCCGCCCGAGTTCGGCATGGCCGACATGAAGGGCACCTGGAAGGTGATCGTGCCGCCCGAGAAGCGCCCCACCAAGAAGATGAACAAGTACAACATCGAGAACATCTTCTCGACCACGCTGCGCGACACCGGCGAGGTGGCCCTGATCGACGGCGACACCAAGCAGATCATCAACATCGTCAAGACCGGCTATGCGGTGCACATCTCGCGCACCTCGGCCTCCGGCCGCTACCTGTTCGTGATCGGCCGCGATGCCAAGATCAACATGATCGACCTGTGGATGGAGAAGCCCGACAACGTGGCCGAGATCCGCGTCGGCCTGGAAGCCCGCTCGGTGGAAGCCAGCAAGTACAAGGGTTATGAAGACAAGCTGGTGATCGCCGGCTCCTACTGGCCGCCGCAGTACGTGATCATGAAGGGCGACACGCTGGAGCCGCTGAAGATCGTCTCGACCCGCGGCAACACCGTCGACAAGCAGGAATACCACCCCGAGCCGCGCGTCGCCTCCATCGTCGCCAGCCACTTCCGCCCCGAGTTCATCGTCAACGTGAAGGAGACCGGCAAGACGCTGATGGTCGACTACACCGACCTGAACGCGCTCAAGACCACCGAGATCGGCACCGCCCGCTTCCTGCATGACGGCGGCTGGGACAGCACCAAGCGCTACTTCATGGTGGCGGCCAACCAGAGCAACAAGATCGCCGTGGTGGACGCCAAGGAAGACAAGCTGGTGCAGCTGGTCGAGGTGAGCAAGATCCCGCACCCGGGCCGCGGCGCCAACTTCGTGCACCCGAAGTTCGGCCCGGTCTGGAGTACCGGCCACCTGGGTGACGAGGCCATCTCGCTGGTGGCCACCGACCCGGTCAAGCACAAGCAGTACGCCTTCAAGGAAGTGGCGCAGCTCAAGGGCCAGGGCGGCGGCGCGCTGTTCATCAAGACGCACCCGAAGTCCAAGCACCTGTACTCCGACACGCCGCTGAACCCGGATGCCGCGATCTCGCAATCGGTGGCGGTGTTCGACATCAACGCGCTGGACAAGGGCTTCAAGGTGCTGCCGATCGCCGAATGGGCCGGCCTGAAGGACGACGGCGCCAAGCGCGTGGTGCAGCCCGAGTACAACAAGGCGGGCGACGAGGTCTGGTTCTCGGTCTGGTCGGCCAAGAACAAGGAAAGCGCCATCGTGGTGGTGGACGACAAGACGCTCAAGCTCAAGACCGTCATCAAGGACCCGCGCCTGATCACGCCGACCGGCAAGTTCAACGTCTACAACACGCAGCACGACGTCTATTGACCACCCCCGAGGCGCTGACGCGCCTCCCCCTCAAGGGGGCGCCGCCAGTGGCCCGGCGAAGCCGGTTCCACGGCGTCCGCTGGACGGGCCTGGGGCTGCGCCCCTTGGCTTCTGGAATACGAACGGAGATTGGACTTATGCGTATTGCAATGACTTTGCTGGCCGGTTTCGGCCTCTTGATCGCCCCCGCCGCCCAGGCCGACGAGGCCGCCCTCACCAAGGCCGGGTGCATGGCCTGCCATGCCAAGGACAAGAAGCTGGTGGGGCCCTCGTTCAAGGAGGTGGCCAACAAGTACAAGGGCCAGGACGTCACGGCCACGCTGATGGCCAAGGTGCGCGCCGGCGGCAAGGGTGTGTACGGGCCCATCCCGATGCCGCCCAACCCGCCCGACAAGATCGGCGACGCCGAGCTGAAGGATTCGGTCGGCTGGATCCTCAAGCAAGGCGGTTGAGGCAGCGTGTCATCACCCTCCAGCAAGGCGCCTTCGGGCGCCTTTTTCATGGTGCAGGGCCACCGGCGGCAGACGCCGGCCAAAGCCACTATGCTGCGGGCTCATGACAGCCCAAGACATCCTGCACTTCTGGTTCGAAGAGACCGCCCCCAAGGCCTGGTGGGCGGTGGACCCGCTGTTTGACGCGCTGATACGCCAGCGCTTCGGCGATGTCTTGCGGCGCGCGGCCCAGGGCGAGTGCGAGGCCTGGCGCGGCCAGCCCAAGGGCCGGCTGGCGGAGATCGTGGTGCTGGACCAGTTCTCACGCAATGCCTACCGCGGCAGCCCCCAGGCCTTTGCCCAGGACGGCATGGCCCTGGTGCTGGCGCAGGAAGCGGTGGCCCGCGGCGAGCTGGCCGGGCTCGAGGCCGTGGAGCGCGGCTTCCTGCTGCTGCCCTTCATGCACAGCGAGTCGCGCCTGGTGCATGAACGCGCCGAGCAGCTCTACCGCGCCCATGCCCTGCCCGACAACCTCCAGTTCGAGCTGCGCCACAAGGCCATCATCGACCGCTTCGGTCGCTACCCGCATCGCAATGCCATCCTCGGGCGGACATCGAGCGCCGAGGAGCTCGAGTTCCTGCAGCAGCCGGGCTCGAGTTTCTGAACCAAGGCAGGATGGTTCGCCACCCATGAACCCAGGAAGGAAGCCCCCATGAGTGCAGATCAACGCATCCTCGAGCTTGGCATTGCGCTGGGCGCGGGCAGCGCGCCGGCCGGCAACTACGCCGCCGCGGTGCAGACCGGCGACCTGCTGTTTCTCTCGGGCAAGGCGCCGCAGGCGCTGGACGGCCAGGTGCCCAAGGGCCGGCTGGGCCGCGAGTACGACACCGCCCAGGGCTATGCCCTGGCGCGCTCGGCCTGCATCGAGCTGCTCGCGGCGATACGCGCCGAGCTGGGTTCGCTGGACCGCGTGGCGCGGGTGGTGGACCTGCAGGGTTCGCTCAACACCACGCCCGAGTTCGAGGACCATGCCCAGGTACTGGACGGCGCCTCGGACCTGCTGGCCCAGGTGTTCGGCCCCGCGGGCATGCATGCGCGCTCGGTGATCGGCGTGGCCTCGCTGCGCAAGGGCCTGCCGCTGACGCTCAAGGCCATCGTCGAGGTGCGGCGGCAGCCCTGAAGCGCCGCCGCCGGCCTCAGCCCTGCCCCGCTACCTGCGCGCGCAGGCGCTCCTCCTGCTCGCGCAGCTCGGGCGTGAAGGCCTCGCCGAAGTCGTCGGCCTCGAAGACCTGGCGGATCTCGATCTCCGAATCGCCCAGCATCGGATTGGGGCAGCGCTTGACCCATTCGATCGCCTCCTGCAGCGAGGCGCATCGCCAGATCCAGAAGCCGGCCACCAGCTCCTTGGTCTCGGCAAACGGCCCGTCGATGACGCTGCGCCCCGTGCCCGAGAAGCGCACGCGCGCGCCCTTGCTGCTGGGGTGCAGGCCCTCGCCGGCCAGCATCACGCCGGCCTTCACCAACTCCTCGTTGAACTGGCCCATCGCGGCCAGCAACTCCTGGCTGGGCATCACGCCGGCCTCGCTGTTGTGGTCGGCCTTGACCATCACCATGAATTTCATTGCCTTCTCCTGTTGGCGGCTCGCGCCGGCATTGTCGTCACATCCGCACGACGAACGACGCGGCACGCCATCGACAGGTGAAAATGCCGCATGGACACCGCAAGCATCTTCTGGGGCCTGCTGTTCGGCTCCATCGGCGCCGGCTTCTTCATGTATGGCAAGAAGCAGGGCAAGCCGGTGCCGCTGCTGTGCGGCATCGCGCTGGCGGTATTCCCCTACTTCGTCAGCAATCTGCTGGGCCTGGTGGCGCTGGGCATCGTGCTCTGCGCGATCCCGTACTTCTACCGGCCCTAGCTTGCCGCCATTGCATCGGGACGAGGGTCACCATGTCGAGTGAAGAAGACGAACCGAACGCCCGCTACGTCTATGTATGGGCGTTTCTGATCGCGCCGGAGCACCGCGCCGAGTTCCTGCGCGCCTACGGGCCGGGCGGCGCCTGGGAGGCCCTGTTCCAACGCGCCGACGGCTTTGTCGGCACCCTGCTGCTGCAGGACCAGGCCGATCCGAATCGCTACCTCACCATCGACCGCTGGCGCAGCGCCGCCGCACATGCCGCCTTCCGCACCCGCTTCGCCGCCGACTACGAGGCCCTGGATCGCGCCTGCGAACGCCTGACCACACAGGAGCAGAGCCTGGGCGAGTACTGGGAGAGGTAGCGAGTTCGGCGGAAGGTCTTGCCTGCAAAGCGCAGGGCGCACATCACGATATCTGCGCAGTGCACTGCCCGAGCAGCCCAGGCCGGCGGGTGCGAGGCCCCATTTGCGGCGCCGAGGCGCGCAGCCGAGCCGGGTTGCGCATCGCGACAAGCGATGCGTCGAGCACGCCCTGTTTGAGCACCGAGCACAGTTGGCCGCCACCGGCGGACAACGGCCCGCAGGGGTGCGAGGGCGAGTTGCGCGCGAGTCCCGGTGAGGTGAGCACCGAGGGCAGCCTGAGCGCATGCGCGAAGGCCGCCGCAGCTGGGGCCGAGTGCCTGCCGGCCTGGGCTGCGGCACTTACCGCCATCCCTGCTGGCACACTCCATATGAGGCATTCCCGCGCTACGCTTCCGAACCAGAACTTGCCCCAAGTTCCAAGCTAGAACGACCATGAATAACGTTGAGGAACGCTACATCCATTTCTCTTGCTGCTTGGAGTGGCTGAACGAATCCTGGAGCTTGCTTTGCAAGCTAAGAGACGACCGGCACAACCCGCTGGTTGGCGCAGCATTCCGCTTCGCGCTCATTCTCTACGCGAAGCCATACAGACAATCGCATGGGCCGAACACCTGGCGGCTTCAACTAGACAGCGCTTTTGTTCCCCCCGAGCATCTGGATCTACATGACAAAGTGCTCGCAGAACGAGATCACCTACACGCGCACTCAGATCTCACCGTGATGGACGCCGTTGTATCTGTCCATACGTTCGAAGAACAGCGATACGCATTGGTAGTCCGAAATCGCATTGATCCAACAAAGCTGCTCTCAAGATTGGATGACGTCATCAGCCTTGTCGAAGGATCGCTGGACCTAATGTACGTTGAGGCAAAGCGACTCGAGGCGCTGTTGCCACTGTCTAACGTGTAAATGACTGCAGCAGCTGTTCGCACCTGAGCCCCAGTTCTCAGTACAACTCAAACGTTGAAGCGTTGCTTCACCGCCCCCCTCAATGCGAGGTCCCTTCCTCCCGGCTGATCTTGTTCCAGACGTTGTACTTGCCCACCGGCTTGCTCATGGGGATGCGCTTCACTTCCTTGAAGCTGACGGCGTCGTAGACGATCAGGGCGCCGTCCATTTCCCAGAGGCTGGCCAGCACATAGCGGCCGTCCTTGGTGAACTCGACATGGGCCAGGGTCTTGCCGGGCTCCCTGACCTGGGCCACCAGCTCCAGGGTCTGCTTGTCGATGATGCTCAGCGTGTCCTTGGCCGCGGGGCTCATCATCGAGTCGGTCCAGGCATAGCGGCTCTTGGCGTGGCTGCGCATGAAGAAGCCGGGGCCGGGGGTGGTGATCTCGCGCAGCGCGCTCCAGTTCTTCAGGTCGATCACGCTGATGCGGCCATCCTTCAGATTCGGGCTGGCCATGACGCGCCGGCCCTGCCAGTCGAAGCTGATGCCCGAGCCCAGATGCGGCATGCCGGCGATCGGCAGGTTGCTGATCTTGCGGCGCACATCGAGGTTGACCACCTGGCCCAGCATCGCGCTGCCTTCGGCGCGCGGCCGCGCGGCACCCAGCACATGGGTGTAGGCATCGTCGAAGAAGAAGTCGTCCAGCGGTTCGTCCAGCGGCGTGCGGCGGGCGTTCTGGTAGCCGGGCTTGGCGATCGCCTCGGCCATGCGGTAGTCGTGCACCAGGCCGTCGTAGATGGGTGGGGCCTTGGGGTCGTAGGAGATCTCCCAGAGCTCGGCAACGTCCTTCAGCGCCACCACAAAGCTGCGCCGCGGCGCGGCATCGTAGACGGCCGAGACGCGCGAGCTCTGCTGGCCGTCCAGGCTCCTGGCATCGAAGCGCTTCACCAGTTGCAGGTCGGCGTCGAACAGCACCACCGTGTGCGGCAGGTAGTTGGCGGCCATCACCCAGCGGCCATCGCCGCTGACCGCGACATTGCGCATATTGATGCCGGCGCGCACCTCGGCCACCAGCTTGAGGTTCCAGAGGTCGTACTTGCTGATCCAGCCGTCGCGCGAACCGAAGTACACATAGCGCCCGTCCGGGCTGAACTTGGGCCCGCCATGCAGGGCAAAGCGGCTGGCAAAGCGGTGGATGGGCTCGAAGCTGTCGCCATCGACCAGGCTGACATGGTGGTCGCCGCCCTCCACCACCACGAAGAGATTCATCGGATCGGCGCGCCATTGCGGGCGCGCCGGCCAGTCGCGGCTGGCGGCATCAAAGCTGCGCGAGGCCTGGATGTCGGCATCGCGCCACTGCGGTGCGGGTTGCACCGGTTGGTAGATGTAGGCGGCCAGGGCCTGCAGCTCGGCCTCGCTCAGCTTGCCGGCAAAGCCCTGCATCTGGGTGGCTGGCCGCCCCGCCCCCATCACCTTCAAGGCCTCGGGCTTGCGCAGGCGTTCCAGGCTCTCGGGCAACAGCGCCGGGCCCATGCCGCCCAGGCGCTGCGCGCCATGGCAGGCCGCGCAATGCTGCTGGTAGAGAGCGGGTGCGTCGGGCGGTGACGACGTTGATGGCGACGGCAGTGGCTGGGCGCGGCCGTACTCCAGGCCCAGGCTGACCAGCGCCAGCGCCAGGCCCAGCTTGATGAGGATCTTCAGCAGGGTGCTCATGGTCAGGCCGCCGGGTGAAGCGCAACCGTCTTGGCGCGGTACTTGAAAGGCTCCAGCTGCACGCGCGCGCTGAGGCGCGCCGCCGCCTCGGCCGAGAGGCCGATCTCGGCGTCATCCAGGTAGCAGCCGGGGTCCTCGGCCCAGAGATCGCCGGTGATCTGCTGGGCGCGCACGCGCGTGTTGCCGCCGCACAGGGCGAAATGCTCGCATTCGGCGCAGCGACCCTGCACCGGGCGGGGTCGGGTCTTGAGGCCATCCATCAGCGGGTCGCTGCGGTCGCTCCAGATCTGCGAGAAGGGGCGCTGGCGCACATTGCCCAGCGGGTAATGCCACCACATGGTGTCGGGATGGACCTCGCCGAGGTTGTCGATATTGGCCACGCCCACGCCCGAGGCATTGCCGCCCCAGGCCACCAGGCGCTGGCGCAGCGGCGCCGCCCATTGCGGAAAACGTGCGCCCACCCAGCGCAGCAGGTAGGCGCCGTCGGCATCGTTGTTGCCGGTCACATAGTCCCGCGCCACGCCGGCCTGGGCGTCGCGCCAGGCGGTCTCGAAGAGCAGGTCCAGCGCATCGCGCGTGGCCTGGAAATGCGCGTCGCGGCCGCGGTGGATATTGCCGCGGCCGGCGTAGTTGAGGTGTGAGAAGTAGAACTTGTCGATCTGCTCGTCGCGCATCAGCTGCAGCAGGGCCGGGAAGTCCTGGCCGTTGAGGTCGGTGAAGGTGTAGCGCAGGCCGGTCTTGACGCCCTCTTCGCGCAGCAGCCGGATCGCGTTCAGCGAGGCGTCGTAAGCGCCCTCGAGGCGGCGGAACTTGTCGTGCGTGGCACGCGTGCCGTCGATGCTGATGCCCACATAGTCGAACCGTCGCGCGGCAATGCGCGCCGCCATCGGCGCATCGATCAAGGTGCCGTTGGTGGAGAGCGCGGTGTAGAAGCCCAGCGCCTGCGCGCGCGCGGCGATCTCGAACAGATCGGGGCGCAACAGCGGCTCGCCGCCGGAGAGGATGAGCACCGGCACGCCATGGGCGCGCAGGTCCTGCATCACCGTCTCGACCTCGGCAAAGCTGAGCTCGCCGGGGTAGTCGTGGTCGGCCGAGAGTGCATAGCAATGCTTGCAGGTGAGGTTACAGCGGCGCGTCAGGTTCCAGATCACGACCGGGCCGAGGGGCCCGGTCGAAGTTCCTTTCCTTGCGACCACTGGATACACGCCGTCGCGCTCGGCCTGGGCCACTTCACGCAGGTATTGGCTGATTCTTAGCATGAGGCTATTCCTTGATGCGCAGGCCGGTCTTCTTCAGGATCGCCGTGCTGTAGAGGATGTCGCTGCCGCGGCAGGCCGGGCCCAGCAGGGCGCGTAGCGCCTCGGCCTGCTGCGCCACCTCGGCGCGGCTGCGGCCGTGCAGCATGGCAAAGAGGTTGTAGGGCCAGGCCGGCAGATGGCGCGGGCGGCGGTAGCAATGGCTCACGCCGGGCTGGGCGGCGATGCGCGCCCCCAGCTCGTCCACCTGGGCATCGTCGACATCCCACACCGTCATGCCATTGGCCACATAGCCCAGGCGGTAATGGTTGGGCACGGCAGCGATGCGGCGTATCAGGCCGCGCGCGCGCATCTGCGCCAGCTGCGCGATCACCTCGTCCTCGCTCAGGCCCACCACCGCGCCCACCGCCTCGAAGGGGCGTTCCAGCAGGGGCAGGCCATGCTGGGTGGCGGCGATGAGCTGGCGCTCGATGCGGCTCAGCGGCTGTTCAGACATGCGAGCCCTCCTCGGCGCGGGCTTCCAGATAAAGGCCCACGTGGTACTCGCGCTCCTTGGGAAAGGCCAGCACCGGCAGGCCGGTGGCGGCCTCGATGCGCGCGCACACCGCGGCGATCTCGGCGGGGTTCTCGGTGGCCAGCACGAACCACATGTTCAGCGCATGCTCGCGCCGGTAGTTGTGCGCCACCTCGGGCATGGCATTCACCAGCGCGGCCACCTCCGCATAGCGCGCCTCGGGCACGGCGATGGCGGCCAGCACGAAGCGGCCGCCGGCGCGCTCGATCTGGAACATCGGGCCGAAGCGGCTCAGCGTGCCCTGCGCCAGCAGGCGCTGCAGGCGCGCGATCAGCTGCGTCTCGCCGCAGCCCAGCTCCTCGGCCAGCGCGGCAAAGGGCCGCGGCAGCAGCGGCAGATCGATCTGCAGGCGGTTGATCAGGGCCGCGTCCAGCGCATCCAGGTGCGTCGGCAGCGGCGGGGTGTCGTCGGGTTCATGCATGAGAAAAATTCGCCTCCAAGGTGCCGCTGCCCTGCCCGGCGGCGGCGGAGCGGAAATAGCGCGCGCCGCATTGCTTGAAGCGCCGGCGGCTGAACAGCACGGCCTGGCTGCAGTTCTCCAGGCCCGCGTTGGCGCGCGCGCTGGCCAGCCAGTGCAGCACCTCGTCACGCTCGCGGCCATGCAGCATGCAATACAGGTTGTAGGGCCAGCCGGGGCCGCGCGCGCGGCGGTAGCACAGCGTCACGCCGGGCTGGCGGGCCAGCAGGGCGGCGCGCTCGTCCACCGCCTCGTCGGCAACGTCGAACACGCACATGGCGTTGGCGGCAAAGCCCAGCTCGTGATGGCGCACCACCACGCCGAAGCGGCGCAAGCTGCCCTGCGCCAGCCATTGCGCCAGGCGCGCCAGCACCTCGTCCTCGCGCCAGCCCAGCGCCTCGGCCCAGGCCGCATAGGGGCGCTGCAGCAGCGGCAGGCCGTCTTCCACCAGGGCGGCCAGGCCCATGTCGGCACGCGCCACCGGCACGGCGCGGCTGCGCGTGACGCCCTCGGCGGCACGCTCCACAGGGCAAGCGCCTTCGGCGCGCCCGGCACAAGCGCCCCTGTCCGACCGCTGCAGGTCGAAGCCCAGATTGATGCGGTAGGCGCGCTGCATGGGCAGGCGCAGCACATGCAGGCCGCTGCGGCGCTCCAGGTCCTGCAGGGCCTGCTCCAGCGCCTCGCCGTCGTGGCCGGTGAGCACGAACCAGAGGTTGTAGGCATGCTCGCGCTCGTAGTTGTGGTTCACGCCCGGATGCGCGCTCACCAGCGCCGCCACCGCGTCCAGGCGCTGCGGCGGCACCGCCATCGCGCACAGCAGCGCGGCGCCGCCGGCACCGGGGTTCCAGATGCCGCCGATGCGCGAGATGCTGCCGCCCGCCTGCAGCCGCCGCAGCCTGGCCAGCACCTCGTCCTCGCCGCTGCAGCCCAGGCTCTGGGCCAGGGCCTGGTAGGGCCTGGGCTCGAGCGGGAAGCGCTGCTGCCAGTCGTTCAGCAGGCGGCTGTCCAGCGCGGTGTCGTCCAGGCTGCTCATAGTCCGATGCGCTGCGCGCGGCTGGTGAAGAAGATGCCGCTGGGCGCCTGCGCGGGCAGCGTGGCCAGGGTGGCGAAGCTGCGCGTGTCGATGACGCTGATCTGGTCGCTGTCGCGCGCCGAGATCCACACCGCCTCGCCGCGCGGCGTGAACTCCATGTGCAGCACCGCCTTGCCGGGCTTGAAGGCATGCACGACGCGCTGGCTCTGGGTATCGATGACCTGCACCTGGTCGTAATCGGGCACCGCGAAGTTGACCCAGACCTGGCGCCCGTCGGGCTGCGCCATCACGAACACCGGCTGGCCGGCCACCGGGATGCGCGCCACTTCGGCCCAGCTCTGCGTGTCCACCACCAGCACCTCGTGGCGGCCGATGGCAGGCAGATAGGCCAGACGCCCGGCCACCGCCCAGCCGCGCAGATGCGGCATCTTGAACACCGGCAGCGGCTGCTGGCCGCGCCCATAGCCCGGGAGGATGCGCTGCACCTTGGGCTCGGCGGCCCAGAGGTCGATCATGGCCAGGCCGTCCTCGCCGAACAGGCCGGCGATGTAGTGGCGGCCATCCGGGGTGACGAGCGCGTCATAGGGCTGGTGGCCCACGTGGCTGAACTTGCTGATGCGCGGCGCGCGCGGCTGGCTCAGGTCGGCCAGCCAGATCTCGTCGGCATCGAAGAGCGAGAAGATGAAACGCTGGCCGGGCAGATCGGCCAGGCCCACCACGCGCGAGAGCTTGCCGGGCGCGTACTCTGCCGGGATGTCGGCCACCAGGCTGAGGTCCTGCGCATCGAAGACCTTGATGCCGCCGGGCTGGTAGTTCTGCGCCACCACCCAGCGGCCGTCCTGCGAGATCGCGCCGCCGATCGAGTTGCCGCTCTGCTGCACCCGCGCCACCACGCGCTGGCTGGGCAGATGCAGCTTGCTGAGCGCGCCATCGCGCCCGAACACATAGGCGTAGGCGCCATCGCGCGAATACACCAGCGAGGCATGCGAGAGATCGCCCAGGCCCTGCACGCGGCCCAGCGCGCTGCGCGTGCTGGTGTTGAGCAGCTGCAGGCTGCCGCTGGCGCGCTCCACCACCAGGCCCAGATCGCCGGTGCCCTGGATGGGCGCTTGCGCGCAGGCCGCCAGC
The DNA here is from genome assembly GCF_058788955.1 of Roseateles sp. FW301-B2. Taxonomy (NCBI): domain Bacteria; kingdom Pseudomonadati; phylum Pseudomonadota; class Betaproteobacteria; order Burkholderiales; family Sphaerotilaceae; genus Roseateles; species Roseateles sp. FW301-B2. The sequence continues at coordinate 47,144 of NZ_JBYTBE010000016.1, read as the reverse complement.
AGGAGCGTGGCGAGGCCGGCCCAGAACTTGGGTGTGTTGATCATGGTTTGACTTCCTCTCCCTGCAGCACGCCGGCCAGCCACTCGGCCTCCGCAGCGCTGAGCATGGATTTCCAGGGTGGCATGGGCGTGCCGGGGCGGCCGTGGTAGATCACCGCGGCGATGCTGTCGCGCGGCAGTTCGCGCATGGCCTGCGCATGGATCGGTGGCCCCAGGCCGCCGGTGAGGCGCATGCCATGGCAGGAGCCGCAGTCCTGCTGCAGCATGCGCAGCAGCTGCTGCTGGCGCTGAGGCGTGGGGGTGGGGGCCGGCGCCTGCGCCAGGGCCAGTCCCGGCAGCAGGCACAGCAGCGCCGGCAAGTATGCCAAGGCCCAGCACCAGCTCCGATTGCAACGCATCACTCAGCACCTCTCGATTCGATGTGCCAATGCTTGCTTGATGTAGCTCAGCTGTCCTTGAACCAGTTCAAGGACGGGGCAGGCCCGCTGTTTTCACAATCGGCCCATGCCCTTGGAGCAAGACATCATGAGTCGACTGGACGAGCCCCGCTTCTTCGCCAACAGCCCCAGCGTGACCCTGGTGGGCGCCGGCCCCGGCGACCCCGAGCTGCTGACGCTGAAGGCCGCGCGCGCGCTGGCCGAGGCCAGGCTGGTGCTGTATGACGCGCTGGTCTCGCCCGCGGTGCTGGCGCTGGCGCATCCCGAGGCCGAGCTGGTCTATGTCGGCAAGCAGAGCGGCCACCACCATCTCAGCCAGGAGGCCATCATCGCGCTGATGATCCGCCTGGTGCGCGACGAGGGCCGCGCGCTGCTGCGCCTGAAGGGCGGCGACCCTTACATCTTCGGCCGCGGCGGCGAGGAGGCCGAGGCCCTGGCCGCGGCCGGCATCCCCTTCCAGACCATCCCCGGCATCAGCGCCGCGCAGGCCGCCGCGGCCTGCACCGGCATCCCGCTGACGCACCGCGATCATGCCGATGCGGTGGTGTTCGCCACCGGCCATCTGCGTGCCAACACGTCTGCCAACACGCAAGCCGGCGCCGAGCACGATGTCGAGCTCGACTGGCCGATGCTGGCGCGGCCGCACCAGACCGTCGTGATCTATATGGGGCTGGCGGGTCTGGAGATCATCAGCGCGCGCTTGATCGCGCATGGCCTGCCGGCCGACACGCCGGCCGCCCTGATCGCCCATGCCAGCCGGCCCGGCCAGCGCTGCCTGCGCGCCAGCCTCAGCGAGCTGCCGGCGCTGGCGCGCGCCGAGGGCGTGCAATCGCCGGCGCTGCTGCTGATCGGCGGGGTGGCGGCGCTGCATGAGCGGCTGATGCCGCAGGCGGCGCAAGCCCTGTCATGAGGCCGGCGTCAGCGTCAGCTCGAGGCCGCTGAGCTCGCCCTTGGCCGGCAGCGGCTGCGCCACCGTGCTGAGCAGCAGCAGGCGGGCCGGCGCGCCGCCCTGCTCCACCCGCACCTGCAGCGCATGGCTGCGGCCCGGCGGCACCTCGGGGGCCATCAATTCGAACGCCAGGCCTTGGCCCGGCGCGATCGCGACGCCCTCCATCACCTGGGCGGCCACCAGCACCGAGGCGACGTCCTGCAGCGACACATCGCGCACCTCGACGCGCACGCGCAGGCCTTGCGCGGCCGGGGTCAGGGCCGGTAGCAACAGCTGCCCGCTGATGCGCCTGGTGGTCATGGCCCCGCGGCCGGCCCGTCCAGCTCGCACAGATGGTCGGCCACCGCCTGGGTGATGGGCAGGCCGCTGAGGCGCTCGGCAAACAGCCACTGTCCGGCCGGATTGACCTCCAGGAACAGGTATTGCCCGTCGTCGGTGCGGCGCATGTCGACGGCGCCGTAGCGCAGACCCAGGCGATCCTGCAGGGCCAGCAGCTTGGCCTCGATGTCGGCCGGCAGCTGGGCCGCGGCCGCCCGCCCCTCGCCCACCACCATGCGCATGTCCACCGGGTAGGAGGTGTGGCGCGCGTCGATCTCGGTGGTGAACAGGCGCCGGCCGACGATGGTGATGCGCAGGTCCACGCCTGGGATGTAGCGCTGGAAGATCACCGGCGCCAGCCGCAGCAGCTCGAGCCGGCCGAGGTCCTCGGCCGTCACCAGCCGGGTCTCGCGCCATTCCTCGATGGAGGCCAGAAAGGCCTTGAACACCACCTGACCCAAGCCCTGCTCGGCGACGAAGCGCTGCGCCTCCTCGGCCCGCGTGGTGACCAGGGTGGCCGGCACCTGCAGCCCGACCTGCTGGGCCAGCGTCCATTGCAGCGGCTTGTGGTGGGCGGCCTCGTCGGCCAGGCGCGGGTTCATCCAGGCGCAGCCCAAGGCGTCGAGCATGCCGTGCACGGCCTGGCCGGTCTCGCTGCTGGCAAAGGCGCGGTGCTGGCCGCGCAGGATGGCGGGATCGACATCGAAGCCGCGCACGCGCCGCCACCACACCACGCGGGCAGCGGCCAGATCCACTTCGCGCCCGGCGACCTCCAGCAGGTACTGCGGCGCCGCGCCATCGCGCCAGCGCAGCGCGATGCGGTTGCGCACCGGGAAGTCGGCCAGGTCGATGCGCAGCAGCTCCCGGCCGGCGCGCTGCAGGCAGGCACAGACCGCGTCGCTGTGATCCTCGCCCTCGTAGGAGACGACGACGATCATGCGCGCGCCGCCCTCATGCGCGCCCTCAAGCGCCGTCTCCGCCCTGCAGGCTGAGCCAATGCTGCAGCGCCTGCTCGTAGGCCTCGGCCAGCGCATCGGCCTCCTGCTGGGCCTGGGTATGCGCTTCGGCGAGCTGCTCCAGCTGCGCCGCGGCCTCGGCCAGCGCATCGCCGCTGTCGCCCGCATAGCGGCTGCCGGAGGCCAGCACATAGGGCGTGGCCGGGGGGTCGAAGGGGCCGCGCAGCGGCCCGGGCCGCGGGATCGGGATGGGGATGCGCGGGTTGTCCAACGCCACCTCCTTGCGCGTCGGGATGGGGTCGCGCACCGGATCCTTGCGCACCTCCTTGACGGTCGGGTCGCTGATCGGGTCCTTGCGCACCTCCTTGAGCGTCACGTCCGAGGTCGGGTCCTTGCGCACTTCCTTGATGGTGGGATCGGCCGCCACATCCTTGCGCACTTCCTTGATGGTGACGTCGCTGATCGGGTCCTTCTGCACCTCCTTGGTGGTGCTGCCGATGCCGGGGTACATGGCCTGCACCGCCGCGATGTCGCCGGCCGACAGGCCGCTGCGCTGCCCCATCACCACGCCGGCCGGCAGCGCGCTGCGCGGCACGATGGTGTTCTGCCCGTTCACCGAGAAGGCATTCGCCGGATAGTGCATCACCGAGCCGAAATCGTAGGCGCCGATATCGTCGCCATCGGCGATGTGCTGGTCGAAGTTGTGCGACATCGCCGGGTCGATATTGGCCCAGACGATCTGCACGCGCGCGTCGCGGTCCTCGCGGCTCTGCTCATGCCACAGGCCCACGGTGTGGCCGATCTCGTGGATGGCATTGCCGGTGGTGCAGCCGCTGCCCAGCGTGATGTTCTGCTGGCCGCCGCGTCGCCCCACCATGGACGAGCAGCCGCCGCCCGGCACGAAGCGGACGAAGTCCGGGAAGGAGGCGGCATTGCCGGCGGTGCGCAGCACAAAGCGGATCGCGGTGTTCGCCTCCCAATGCGCGATCGCGTCGGTGACGCGCGCCTGGTTGGGCAGCGCGGGATCGATTTCGTAGGGCAGGCGGCCATTCGGCCAGCGCACGTTGGCGCCGGTGATGCCGACGCCGAAGCGGCCCGTGACATCCTGGTTGGCGGCATCGGCGGCCAGCTCGGCCGCCCGGCCCAGCACGATGTCGCCCTCGAACATCGCGTCACCATCGACATCGGCATAGTGCAGCCAACGGTTCTTGAAGCTGAAGCCCTGCACCCGCGCGCTGCCGGCCAGTGGGCCTGAACGGCACTCGCAGGCATCCTGCGTGGTGGCCGGGCTGGTGGACGGCGTGGTGGCCGGAGTTTGACCGCGCCTTGCTGATCTCTTGGTCGCCATGATGCATCGCTCCCTGTTGACATCGCTCGCGCTGGCAGCGCGGGTCGATGGCAGGATAGGCAGCCAGGCCCCGCATGGCAATGTCGCGACCCTGCGAAGTTAGGGGTCCGGCGGCCAGCAGGCCCTAGACTGACCCCAGCAAGCATATGGTCAGCATGTGAACAAACCACCCAAGATCGATACGCAGTGCCTGCTGCTGCGCCCGCTCGCCGCATCGGCCGCATCGGCCGCATCGGCCGCATCGCCCGAATTGCCGGCGGCCGTGGCGGCGTTCGGGCGGGCCGAGCGCCTCGCCAGCGCCAGGGGCGGCTGGCTGCTGCATCTGCACGAGCCCATGCGCGGCGCACAAGCGCCGGCGGGCCTGCGCGCCGCGGCCGGCCAGGCCTACCAGCTGCTGCCGGTGCTGCTGGACGAGGCCGGCCTGTGCAGCTATCCGAGCGGCGATCTGGTGCTGCGCTTTGATGGCGCGCAGAGCGACGCTCAGCTGGCCGAGTTCGCCCGCTCATTCGGCTTGCGGATGCAGCGCCGCAGCAGCTTCACCCAGAATCAGGCCCTGTTCGCCCCGCTCGATGCGGCCGAAGCCGACCTGCCGGCGCTGCTGGCCAGGCTGGCCGGCGCCAGCGGCGTGGCGGCGGCCTGGCTCGACACCGAAAGCGCCTACCAGCGTTCCCCCTGAACATCAGCGCGCCCGCGCAGGAGCTTGCCATGACACTGGGCTACAGGACCACCGACGGCAGCATCGTCACGCTCAAGCCGATTGCGGCGCAGAGCACGCCCCTGGGTGACGCCCCCGCGCTCAAGCTCTCGGGGCGCGAGTACGCGGCCATGAGCACCGGCCGCGTGCTGCGCGCCGCGCAAGCGCATTTCGACTACCCGGCGCCGGACGGCGACGGCGCGGTGCGCGCGGGCGCCAAGACCGTCGCGGCCGACGAACTCGGCGCGCTGATGGCGCGCAAACGCTTCGCGGTCTTCGAGGATGGCGAGAGCGGCCTGCTGCGCCTGGCCTACCGCGAGCTGGTGCTGCGCTTTCGCGCCGATTCGACGCGCGTCCAGCAGGCCCAGCTACTGAAGAAGTTAGGCCTCTCCAAGCGCAGCGGCAACGCCTTCCACGCGCAGCAGTTCGTCGTCGTCGACGCCGCGCGGCGCTACAGCGTCGAGGCGCTGATCGAGCTGGCGCTGCAGCTGGGCGAGCAGGCGCTGGTGGAATTCGCCACGCCCAATTTCATCTCGCAATACACGCGCTGCGCCAGCAGTGCGCCACCGAGCCCCGCCAAGGCGCAATGGCATCTGGCGATGGTGCATGCCAGGCAGGCCTGGGCGCTCAGCCAGGGCAGGAAGAGCATCACGGTGGCGGTGCTGGACGATGGCGTGGATGTGGACCATCCCGAGTTGAAGGCGCGCCTCAAGCGCAAGCCCGACCCGCAGGAGCCACGCGACCTGCTGGGGCGCGACTTCTACGTGCCCGACAGCGCGGCCGACCATTTCGATCCGCGGCCCAAGCGCTTTCGCATGCCCTTCGACCAGATGAATGGCAACGACATCCACGGCAGCTGCTGCGCCGGCGTGGCCGTGGGCAGCGGCCCGCGCGGCTTTGGCATGGCGCCGCGCTGCAGCCTGCTGCCGGTGAAGATCTTCCATGCCGACGACCTCGCCTCCGATGCGCGCGTGGCCGACGCGGTGCGCTACGCGGCGCAGTTCGCCGATGTGATTTCCTGCTCCTGGGGCGGCCCGCGCAGCCCCGACCTGCAGGCCGCCATCGCCGACGCCAGCACCCAGGGCCGCGCCGGCCGCGGTGCGGTGATCGTGTGCGCGGCCGGCAACGATGCGGCGCCGCGCGTCTCCTACCCGGCCGCCGATGCGCATTGCATCGCGGTGGGTGCCAGCACCGATGCCAGGCTGCAGGCCGACTATTCCAACAGCGGCGCGCAGCTGGCGGTGGTGGCGCCGTCCAGCGGCGGCGCCAAGGGCATCTTCTGCACCGATGTCGCGCTGCCGGGCCGTGGTTTCAATATCGGCAGCGTGGCCGCCGGTGGCGCGGACGGCCTGTTCACGAACGACTTCGGCGGCACCTCCTCCGCCACCCCGCTGGTGGCGGGCCTGGCGGCGCTGATGCTGTCGCTCAAGCCGCAGCTGAGCCCGGCCCAGGTCGCGGCGCTGCTCAAGCGCAGCGCGGTGAAGATCGGCCCGCCGGGCAGCTACGACGCCAACGGCCACTCCAAGGCCTATGGCCATGGCATGGTGGACGCGCTGAAGACACTGCAGGCGGTCAAGGCGCTGAAGCCCTGAGCCGCTGGCGCTTACTGCAGGCTGTAACGCGCCAGGCGGCGCGGCTGCATGATGCGGATGTCGCGCCGGCAGATCTGGATCAGGCCCTCGTCCTCCAGCTCACGCAGCACGCGCGAGAAGTATTCCGGCGTGAGCGACAGCCGCGCCGCCACATTGGCCTTGCTGACCGGCAGCGAGACGGTGATGGGTTCGGCCGAGCCCTGGCCGGCGGTGCCGCCCTGCTCGAGCAGATAGCCCACCACGCGATGGGCGCCGCTGTGCAGGCAGTAGGACTCGACATCGCGCAGCAGGCCCTCGATGCGCTGCGAGGCGCCGGCCAGCAGCCGCAGCGCGAACGCCGGGTCGCGCCGCACCTGCGCCGTCAGCAGCGCCGCCGGCACGCGCAGCACCAGCGCCTCGGTGAGCGCCTGGGCACTGAAGCTGTAGGGCTGCTGGTTGAAGATCAGGGTGTCACCGATGCTCTGGCCCGCCCCCACCAGCTCGAACACCTTCTCGGCGCCATGGCTGGCCACCGTGTAGAGCTTGACATGGCCGGTCACCACCAGGTGCACGGCGTCGCAGGCGTCGCCGGCATGCAGCAGCATGGCGCCGCGCTCCAGCCGCAGCGCCGTCACGCCCTCGCGGACCATACCTTGCAAGTCAGCGTCCGGCAGGCCGGCAAACAGCGGCAGCACGGCCAGATAACGCGGCACATCGAATACAGCAGCAGACATGGTGGGCTCCCCGGAGGATGGCGTGTTCTATGGCCGCGATTCTTGCCATCCCCGCCCCCGCCGACTTGATCCGCATCAAATGCGGCCGGCCACTAGTTCTTCAGAACTAGGCGCCTCATCCGAACAGACGATGGCGCCGGGCCCGGCTCAGCCACCCACCGAGGAGTGGCTGGCAAGGCGCTGCGCATCGAGGATGCGGATGTCGCGCTTGTCCACCTCGATCAGGCCCGCCGCCTCCAGCTCGTGCAGCACGCGCGAGAAATACTCGGGCGTGAGCGAGAGCCGCGAGGCCACCGTGGCCTTGCTGACCGGCAGCGAGACGGTGATGACCTCACCGCTGGCGCAGTCTTCCACCAGCTGATCGCGCAGCAGATAGCCGATCACGCGCTGCACGCCGCTGTGCAGGGCATAGGCCTGCACATCGTGCACCAGGCCATGCAGACGGCGCGAGATGCCGGCCAGCATGCGCAGCGCAAAGCGCGAGTCGGCCTCGATCTCGCGCAGCACCGCCTCCTTGCTGACGCTCAGCACCAGGCTGTCGGTGAGCGCCTGCGCATTGATGATGTAGGGCTTGCCGGTGAACATCAGCGCCTCGGCAAAGCTGTGGCCGGGACCCAGCAGCTCGATCACCTTCTCCTGCCCGGCCGGCGAGATCGCGAACAGCTTGACCTGGCCGGTGACGGTGACGTGGAACTCCTCGCAGGCCTGGCCCACATGGAACACCGCCTCGCCGCGCTGGTAGCGACGCAGCTGGCAGCCGCCGGCCAGGCGCAGCAGCTCGGGCGCGCTGAGATCGCTGAACAGCGGCAGGTTGGCGAGGTATCGCGGCAGGTCGAAGGCGCGCATGTCCATGGCAAGACTCCAGAAGCACGCGCATTGTCTGCCCGCCGGGCCGCCGGCGGGCTTGATACGTATCAAACCAGGGGCTTAACTGCGCCGCGTCAGCCGCGCATAGACGGCCGCCAGCCGCAGCGGCAGCTCGGCCGGCCGGCTCACCTGCGCCCAGCCCTGGTTGCCGAACAGATGAGGCAGATAGTCCTGCGCCTCCTCGTCGATGCTCAGGCAGAAGGGCGTGAGGCCGGCCTCGCGCGCCTCCTGCACCGCATGGCGGGTGTCCTCGATGCCCCAGCGCCCTTCGTAGACGTCGAGGTCATTGGGCTTGCCGTCGGTGAGTATCAGCAGCAGGCGCTGGCGCTCGGGGCGCTCCTGCAGGCGCTTGGATGCCAGGCGTATGGCTGCGCCCATGCGGGTGTAGTAGCCGGGCTTGATGGCGCCCACGCGCGCCTGCACCGCCGGCTTCCAGGCCTCGTCGAAGCCCTTCAGGTGCTGCATGCGCACATGCGCGCGCCGCACCGAGCTGAACCCCAGCATCGCATAGGCATCGCCCAGGCCATGCAAGGCCTCGCCAAACACATAGAGGCTGTCGCGTATCACGTCGATCACGCGCGCCTCGTTGTTGACATGGGCATCGGTGGAGAGCGAGAGATCGGCCAGCAGCAGCGTCGCCAGGCTGCGCTCGCCGCGCTGGCGGCGCGCGTACACGGCCGGGTCGCTGAGGCTGGGGCCGCCATCGCTGGCCTGGCTGGCGTGGCGCACCCAGGCGTCCAGGTCGATGGCATCGCCATCCGCGCAGCCGCGCTGCCAGCGCGGCGCGGCGCGCAGCAGCTCGAGGCCGCGGCGCACGCGGCGCGCGGTGGCGCGCAGCGCCGGCGGCGGCACGAACAGGCCCGCGGCCGGCGTGGCCACCAGGGTCTGCACGGCGCAATGCGCGGGCAGCAGGCGGCGCTGCTTCCAGTCCCATTCCGGCAGCTGCTCGCCGGGGCCCAGCGGGCGATCGTCAGCGCTGGCGCTGGGCAGGTCGAGGTCGAACTTGATGCGCGAGGCCGAGGTCTGCTGGCCGCGCGCCAGCGTCAGTTTTTCCATGTCGTCGGCGGCGGCCGCCGACTGGTCGTCGTCTTCATCGTCGGTGCCGCGGTCCACCGGTACATGCTCGCTCCAGGTCAGGATGGACTCGATCTTGGAGGGCAGCAGCAGCGGCGGGCGGTCGGAGCTCTGGGCTTGCTGGCGGGTACGCCGGCGCGTGTTGTTGTTGGTGCTGCGCGGGCGCGGCTTGGCGCCGTCGTCACCCGCCCTGCCCTCGCCGGTGTCGGCGCGCGGCGCCGTGGCCGCGGCCTCCGACCAGGGCTCCAGCCACAGCCACACCGGCGCCAGCTGCATGCCGTCCAGCTCGATGCCGCTGAGCTTGCCCTCGGGCGAGCCGTCCAGGCCATGGCGCAGCACCGCCTGCAGCGCCTGTTCGGCGCCTGCGGCCATGCCGTTCAGGCGCGCCGGATCGGGGCGCTGGGCCAGGTGCGCGGCAAGCAGGCGCTGGTAGCGTGGCGCCAGGCCCGGGCAGCGCTCGAGCGCGCGCGCGGTGGCGGCGCGGTTGGCGATCACCCAGGTGGCGCCGGGTTCGAAGGCTGCGGCCAGCGCCGCCAGCCAGAGATAGAGGTCGCGGTTGAGGCCGGCATCGTCGAACACATCGATCTGCGGCGGCAGCGCCAGCGTCTCGGCATCCAGGCGCGGGCGCGCAGCGCGCTGGCCCGCCCCAGCGATGCGCTGCAGCCAGCCGCGCGGCCCGCCCACGCGGGCCTGGCCGGCCGGCACGATGCGCACCGCGCTGGCGCCGCCGGCGGCGCGGTAAAGCACCGCCGCGGCGCGCTGCACCGAGGCCAGCGCCACCGCCTGCTCGGGATAGCCGCGGTAGGCCGCCCGGCTGATGAGGCGGTGCCATTGCTCGCCGACCCACTCTTCCATGATCGATCAGCCCTGCCTGCGTTGCTTGAGCGTCTCGCGCAGCGCATCCACGCCCACGGTCCACTCCAGATTAGGATTCGCGCCGCGCGGCGCATGCGAGCTCTCGCACTCGGTGACGCATTGCCCGCATTGCACGCAGGAGAACATCAGGCGCTTGATATTGCGCGGCTTCAGCCGCATCGGGCAGGCCACGTCGCAAGCCGCGCCCTCGGGGGCCTTGGCGGTGCTGCAATCGCGGCAGTCGCGTGCGCGTTCGCGCGTGAAGGCCACCACCAGGGCACGCGGGTTGGCCATCCAGGCCAGGCTCTGGAACAGGCCTACCGCGCAGCCGAAGCGGCAGAACAGATGGCGCGCCAGCAGCATCTCGGTGCTGAAGACCGCGCCGCCGATGAGGATGAAGCGCGCCTGGTTGGGCGTCAGCGTGCCATGCACGAGGCCGCTCCAGATCTGCGCCGGCGGCAGCAGATAGGTGAGCAGCGTGATGGACCAGGCAAAGCCGAAGAAGAGGCCGCTGAGCACGAACAGCGGCCACCAGCCGGCATGGGCCTGGCCGCTGCGCTCGCGCTCCCACAGGCTGTATTTGCCGGTGGCGCGGTGCAGCAGCTCGTTGAGGGTCTCGACCAGCGAGAAATGCGGGCACAGCCAGCCGCAGTAGACGCGACCGTAGCGCCAGGCCAGGGTCATGAAGCCCACCACGAAAAGCACCGCCGGCAGGATGCCGCGCAACAGGATGGCCAGCGCCGCCTCGTTGGCGCTGATCTCGCCGCGCGTGAAGGCATCGATGCCCAGGCTCCAGCGGAAGCCCAGGAACCAGAGCTGGGTCTCCTGCAGGTCGAAGCGCAGCAGGTTCAGTGCCGGTGCGAACAGGAACAGGGCGAAGAAGCCCAGCTGGGTGGCGCGCCGCAGGCGCTGCAGGCGGGCCATGCGGCCCGTGTGCGCCTGTGGCGATGCCGCCAGCACGATCTCAGGCATCGCCGACCACCGCCAGCACCACCTCCGCCAGCGCGGCCGCGGTCTCGGCATCGTCGGTGAGCGCATCCACCACCGCGGCCCGGCAGGCCTCGCCCAGCGTCAGGCCGGCCACTGTCAGGCGTGCCGCCATCACCAGCAAGCGGGTGCTGGCGGTCTCTTCCAGGTCATGCTCGGTGAGGCGGCGCAGCGCCTGCGCCAGCCGTACCAGGCGCGCGGCCTGTTCGGCCGTGCAGCCGCTCTCGGCGCGCACGATGCGCTGCTCCACCTCGGGGGCGGGATAGTCCAGGCTCAGCGCCACGAAGCGCTGGCGCGTGCTCGGCTTGAGCCCCTTGAGCAGGTTCTGGTAGCCGGGGTTGTAGCTGATCACCAGCATGAAGCCGGGCGCGGCGTCCAGCAGCTCGCCGGTGCGCTCGATGGGCAGTTGGCGGCGATCATCGGCGAGCGGATGCAGCACCACCGTGGTGTCCTTGCGCGCCTCCACCACCTCGTCGAGGTAGCAGATCGCGCCCTGACGCACCGCACGGGTGAGCGGGCCGTCGCACCAGCGCGTGTCGCCGCCCGCGATCAGGTGGCGGCCCACCAGGTCGGCGGCGCTGAGGTCGTCGTGGCAGCTCACCGTCACCAGCGGGCGGCCCAGGCGCGCGGCCATATGCTCCACCAGCCGGGTCTTGCCGCAGCCGGTGGGCCCCTTGATCAAGAGGGGCAGACGGCTGGCATGGGCCTGCTCGAAGAGCCGGCATTCCTGGCCCTGCGAGGCGTAGAAAGGCAGCCCTTCCGGCAGTTCCCGGCTGAGCTGGCGCGCGCTCAGCATTTCCATCATGCGGCCCTCAGTCGACCATTCGCCACCGGCTCATCCTCGTCGGCGCCGGCGCCGATGAAGAAGCTGGCCAGATAGGTGAGCAGCCCGCACAGGAACAGCACGCCACCGGCGACACGCACCCAGTAGAAGAAGCGCAGCTGGTCTTGCGTGGCCATGAAGCCCATCGCACCCTCGGTGGGCATGCGCTGCAGCCAGATCTGCAGGATGCCGGCGCCGGTCAGGGCCAGCACCATCACCGCCATACCGATGGTCATGATCCAGAAGCTCCACATCTCGACGGCCTGGGCGCGGCGCGGATTGGCCTCGCGGCCGCGCAGGATCGGCATGGCATAGCTGATCATCGCGATCACCACCAGCACATAGGCGCCGTAGAAGGCCAGGTGGCCGTGCGCCGCGGTGATCTGGCTGCCATGGGTGTAGTAGTTGACCGGGCTGAGCGTGTGGATGAAGCCCCACAGGCCGGCACCCAGGAAACCCATCACCGCGCAACCGACGGCCCACAGCACCGCTGCCTGGTTGGGATGCTCGCGCTTGCGCCGCTGCACCATATTGAAGGCGAACAGGGTCATCATGAAGAAGGGGATCGGCTCCATCGCGCTGAACACGCTGCCCACCCATTGCCAGTAACCCGGCAGGCCGATGAAGAAGAAGTGGTGGCCGGTGCCCAGGATGCCAGTGACGAGGGCCATCGTGATGATCAGGTACAGCCACTTGTCGATCACCTCACGGTCCACGCCGGTGGTCTTGATCAGCACGAAGGCCAGCAGCGCGCCCAGGATCAGCTCCCAGGTGCCTTCCACCCAGAGGTGGACGACGAACCACCAGTACATCTTGTCGCGCACCAGGTTGCTGGGGTTGACGAAGCTGAACAGGAACATCAGCGCCAGGCCCCACAAGCCCATCAGCAGCACCAGGGTGATGGCGGTCTTGCGGCCCTTCAACACCGTCATGCTGATGTTGAAGAGGAAGGCCAGCGCCACCACCACGATGCCCAGCTTGGTCGGCAGGGGCTGCTCGAGGAACTCGCGCCCCATCGTGGCCAAGAGGTTGTTGCCGGTCATCTCGGCCAGCGTGGCGTAAGGCACCAGCAGATAGCCGAGGATGGTCGCGGCGCCCGCGGCCAGGAAGACCCAGAACAGGATCTTGGCCAGCAGGGGGCTGTAGAGCTCGGTCTCGGCTTCCTCGGGCACCAGGTAGTAGGCCGAGCCCATGAAGCCCATCAGCAGCCACACGATGAGCAGATTCGTGTGCACCATGCGGGCGATGTTGAAGGGGATGGCCGGGAACATCAGGTCCCCGATCAGGTACTGCAGGCCCAGCGTCAGGCCGAACACGATCTGACCCACGAAGAGTGCGATCGCGCCCATGAAGTAGAGCTTGGCGACCGACTGGGATTTGAACTTGAGAGTGGCTGTTTTCATGTCTGTCTCTCCTCAACCTTCAATGTTCGGCGGCCACTTCTCGGTGTCCACGCCATTGGTCCATTTGAGGAACTCGACCAGGTCGTCGAGCTGCTTGTCGTCCAGATGGAAGTTGGGCATCTGGCGGCGGCCCGGCGCGCCGGTGGGCTGGGCCTTGATCCAGGCCTTGATGAAATCGGGCCCGCGGCGGGTGTAGACATTGCCCAGCTCGGGCGCGAAGTAGGCGCCCTCGCCCAGCAGGGTGTGGCAACCGATGCAGTTGCGGGTTTCCCAGATATGCTTGCCGCGCACCACGGCGGGCGTGATTTCAGCGGATTTGGAGCGCTGCGGGATGCGTTGCTCGGTATCGAAGATCAGCACGGCAAACAGCAGCACGAAGAACAGCGAGCCACCGTAGAAGATATTGCGTGCCATCTGGCTGGTGAAGCCTCGGCTCATGGAATGCCTCCGACGAATAGAAAAAAGGAATGTGGGTAGCCTAGGGATTTGCTCGGGAATTTCCTTGAACCGGGATAAGGAAATGCCAACAGGCCTCGCGTCCAATCACATCCATCATGAATATCTCGACCTTTGAAGACCTGCTGCTGGCCGCGCGCCAGCAGCCCGAGCCCCAGCGCCTGCTGCTGGTGTTTGCCGGCGCCAGCCTCAGCCCCGAGGCCACGCCGGCCGAGCGCGCCGCCTTCGAGGCCGGCCATGGTGGCGAGCTGGAGCCGCTGATGTGCGTGGACAAAGACCCGGCGGAACTGCAGGGCTTTGCCGCCCTGGCCGCCGAGGCTGAAGGCATGGGCCAGCCCTGGGTGCTGGTGTTCGCCGCCGCGCTCTCCGGCCACGCCGATGCCGCGCGCGTGGACGCGGCCCTGCAGCGCATGGTGGAAACGGTGCGCAGCGGTCAGCTGGGCGGCTTCATCCCCTTCGACCGGCAGGGGCAGGCAGTGCAACTGGGTTGAGGAGGGGCTGAGGCCGGGGCCTCGTCAGCCGCGCCGCAGCTCCAGCCCCGGCACGCGGCCGCGCAGCCGCGCCAGCAGCGCGGCATCGGGATAGTCGGGCGGCACCGGCGCCAATGCGCCGGCCCCGCCCGCCGTGCCGTCCGGGCGCGCGATCTGCAGGGCCCAGCGCGTCACGCCGGCGCCGGCCAGTTGCTCGGCCAGCTGCTGCAGGGCCGCGCCATCGTGCAGCGCCGGATGGATGGTGCTGCGGCATTCATAGCCGAGGCCCGAGGCGGCCAGCAGGGCCAGGCTCTGCGCCACCTCGCGTTCAGCGCCGGGCACGCCGGTGATGCGCCGGTGCAGCGCCGCATCCGTGAGCGGCGCCTTGATGTCCAGCCCTACCCAGTCCAGCAAGGGCAGCAGCGTGGCCAGGCGCTCGGGATAGAGGCCGGCGGTATGCAGGCCGACCTTGAAGCCGCGCGCCCGCACCTGCGCGGCGGCGCGCGGCAGGGCCGCGTCCAGCGTGGGTTCGCCGCCGCTGAACACCAGCGCGTCGAGCAGGCCGCGGCGCCGCTCCAGCCAGGCCAGCAGCTCGGCCCAGCCAAGCCGGCCCGGCCCGCGCGGCTGCAGCCCGGGGTTGTGGCAGTAGACGCAGCGCCAGGGGCAGCCCTGCAGGAACACCACCGCGGCCAGCTGGCCGGGATAGTCCAGGCTGCTGAAGGGCGTCAGCCCGGCCACCGCGGGCGCCGCACTCAAGCCGCGGCCGCGCCCTGGCACAGCGGCCGTTCCTGGAAGCACAGCCGCTCCTCGAATTCACCCTGCTTGCCGGTGTTGAAGGATGCCACCGGCCGGTGGTAGCCCATCACGCGGGTCCAGATCTCGCAGCGCTGGCGCTCGTGCTCCTGCAGCTCGGTCTGTGCTTGGTTTGGGGTCATGTCTTGCCTCCTTGGCTTTGGTTGGGAATCGACGTCATCAGGCCGCCACCGCGGCCTGTTGCTTGCGCGCCAGCGCCTCGGCATCGCAGTGCGGGCAGAACTCGTGGCGCCCGCTCAGATAGCCATGCGTGGGGCAGATCGAGAAGGTGGGCGTCACGGTGATGTAGGGCAATTTGAAACGCGACAGCGAGCGCCGCACCAGCTCGCGGCAGGCCGCGCTGCTGGAGAGCGCCTCGTTCATGTAGAGATGCAGCACGGTGCCGCCGGTGTATTTGCGCTGCAGCTCGTCCTGGCGCTCGAGCGCCTCGAAGGGATCGTCGGTGAAGCCCACCGGCAGCTGCGAGCTGTTGGTGTAGTAAGGCTGCTCGGCCGTGCCGGCCTGCAGGATGGCAGGGAAGCGCCGTTTGTCTTCCTTGGCAAAGCGGTAGGTCGTGCCCTCGGCCGGCGTGGCCTCGAGGTTGTAGAGGTGGCCAGTCTGTTCCTGGAACTCGACCATGCGGCCGCGCACATGGTCCAGCAGGCGCAGCGCCAGCGCATGGCCGGCGGGCGTGCTGATGTCCTGCGCATCGGCCGTGAAGTTGCGGATCATCTCGTTGATGCCGTTCACGCCCAGGGTCGAGAAATGGTTGCGCAGCGTGCCCAGGTAGCGCTTGGTGTAGGGGAACAGGCCGGCATCGATGAGGCGCTGGATCAGCTTGCGCTTGATCTCCAGGCTGTCGCGGCCCAGCGCCAGCAGCTCGTCCAGGCGGCGCAACAGGCCGGCCTCGTCGCCGGCGTGCAGATGGCCCAAGCGCGCGCAGTTGATCGTCACCACGCCCAGCGAGCCGGTCTGCTCGGCCGAGCCGAACAGGCCGTTGCCGCGCTTGAGCAGCTCGCGCAGATCCAGCTGCAGGCGGCAGCACATCGAGCGCACCATGTTCGGCTGCAGCTCGGAATTGAGGAAGTTCTGGAAATACGGCAGGCCGTAGCGCGCCGTCATCTCGAACAGCGCGGTCGCGTTGGGGCTGTCCCAGTCGAAATCGGGCGTGATGTTGTAGGTGGGGATGGGGAAGGTGAAGGCGCGGCCGCGCGCATCGCCGGCCATCATCACCTCGATATAGGCGCGGTTGATCAGGTCCATCTCGGCCTGCAGATCGCCATAGCAGAACGGCATCTCGCGGCCCGCGATCACCGGCACCTGCTCGCGCAGATCCTCGGGGCAGGTCCAGTCGAAGGTCAGGTTGGTGAACGGCGTCTGCGTGCCCCAGCGCGAGGGCACGTTGAGGTTGTAGACCAGCTCCTGCATGCACTGGCGCACCTGCTCGTAGCCCAGCCCGTCCTGGCGCACATAGGGCGCCAGATAGGTGTCGAAGCTGGAGAAGGCCTGGGCCCCGGCCCATTCGTTCTGCAGCGTGCCCAGGAAGTTGACGATCTGGCCTACCGCGCTGGAGAGATGGCGCGGCGGTGCCGATTCGACCTTGCCCGCCACGCCGTTGAGCCCCTCGTTGAGCAGGGTGCGCAGCGACCAGCCGGCGCAGTAGCCGCTCAGCATGTCGAGGTCGTGGATGTGCAGATCGGCCTCGCGATGCGCGCGCCCCACCTCGGGCGGATAGACCTGGTCCAGCCAGTAGTTGGCCACCACCTTGCCGGAGACGTTCAGGATCAGCCCGCCCAGGCTCCAGCCCTGGTTGGCATTGGCCTTGATGCGCCAGTCGCGCTGCTGCAGGTATTCGTCCATGGTGGCCTGCACATCCACCAGGGTCTGGCGCGCGCCGCGCAGCTGGCGGTGCTGCTCGCGATACACCACGTAGGCGCGCAGCGTGTGACGCAGGCCGGCATCGAACAGCGCGGCCTCGACGGCATCCTGGACCTGCTCGATCTGCGGGCAGTGAACCCCTTGCAGGCGCGGCAGCACCGCCGCCCGCGTCAGCTGCTGCGCGCGCTGCGCATCCAGCTCGCCGGTGGCGGCGCCGGCCCGCGCCAGCGCGCTGGCAATCTTGGCCGCGTCGAAGGCGACGACGCGCCCGTCTCGTTTCATCAGCGCCGTAGGCTGCTGGGCCGCTTGAGTGGACATGAAAAACCTATATCTAGTGTCAGGCCGGCAGGATAGACACTAGATATGTGGTCAACAAGACCTGACCCCGGCGATCTGCGCGGGCTTTGCGCCAGCGCAAAAAGGGCCGAGCCGAGCTTGCCGGGCCTGCGCGTGGTGTTGGCAACAAAGCGCAGATCGCGCACCACGGCATCAAGGCCGTGCACTGCCCGAGCAGCGCAGGTCGGCAGGTGCGAGGCCCCATTTGCGATGCCGAGGCGCGCAGCAGAACCGGGTTGCGCATCGCTCCAGGCGATGCGTCGAGCGCGCCTTGTTTGAGCTGGAGCACAGGCGGGTGCCACTGGCACACGCCGGCCCGCAGGGGTGCAACGGCGAGTTGTGCGCGAGTCCCGGTTCGGCGAGCACCGAGGAAAGCCTGAGCGTTCTACGCGAAGGCCACCGCATCTGGGGCCGAGTGCCTGCCGGCCTGGGCTGCGGCGCGGATCCGTCGATCCGAGACGGCTGCGTCACCTCAACCTGAAACTCGCCACCAGTTCCGACAGCTGCTGCGCCTGGTTGCGCAGGCTCTCGGCCGCGGCGGCGCTTTCTTCCACCAGGGCGGCGTTCTGCTGCGTCACCTGGTCGAGCTGGCCCACCGCCTCGCCCACCTGGGAGATGCCGCGCGACTGCTCGCCGCTGGCGCTGGCGATCTCGGCGATCAGGGTGCTGACGCGGCCCACCTCCTGCACGATGTCCTGCATCGCGCCGCCGGCCTGCTCGGCCAGGCGGTTGCCGTTCTCGACCTTGGTCTGGCTGTCGCCGATCAGCGACTTGATCTCGCGCGCCGCCTCGGCGCTGCGCTGCGCCAGGCTGCGCACCTCGCCCGCCACCACCGCGAAGCCCCTGCCCTGCTCGCCCGCGCGCGCCGCTTCCACCGCGGCATTCAGCGCCAGGATATTGGTCTGGAAGGCGATGCCGTCGATCACGCCGATGATCTCCGAAATGCGGTTGGAGCTCTGCGAGATCGCAGCCATATTGCTGACCAGATCGCCCACCACGGCGCCGCCACGGCCGGCCGCGGCGCTGGCGCTGTGCGCCAGCTCGTTGGCCTGGGCGGCGGTCTGGGCGTTGTTGCGCACCGTGCTGGAGAGCTCCTCCATGGTGGCCGCGGTCTCCTCCAGATTGCTGGCCTGGGTCTCGGTGCGCTGGCTCAGATCGGCATTGCCGGTGGCGATCTCGGCCGAGCCGGTGCTGATGCTCTCGCTGCTGTCGCGCACCTGGCCGACGATGGCGCGCAGGCTTTCCGTCATGCGGCCGAGCGCCTGCAGCAGCTGCGCCATCTCGTTGCGGCCCCTGGCCTGCAGCGTGGCGCTGAGGTCCCCCGCGGCGACGCGCTCGGCCAGGTCCAGGGCCTCACGTACCGGCGCGGTGATGGAGCGGCTCACAACCCAGGCCAGCCAGACCGACAGTGCAATCGCCAGCGCCGTGCCCAGCAGGCTCACCCACATCACTTGGCTGCTGCCGCTCTGCGCCGCGGCATAGTCCTTGGCGCCCTCGCTGACTTGCAGCCCGATCAGGGCGTCCATGGCCTCCTGGGTCTGCTTGCCGAGCGGCAGGATCTGGCCCGTGTAGATCTGCGTCGACTGTTCGGCCGCACCGGACTTGATGGCATCGCGGGCGGCCAGCAGCCCGTCCTTGACGTAGCGGCCGCGCAGCTCGATGAACTTGGCGGCCAGGCGCGCCTCCTCGGGCGTCATCTGGCTGGCCGCATAGGCCTTCCAGGCCTTGGTGACCTGCTCGATATTGCCCTGCATCACCGCGTTCAGCTCGTCCAGCTTGCCCGGCGCCTGCATCATCTCGGTGACCAGCACGCGGTTCTGCAGCATCAGCGAGTTGACCCGGGCCAGCTGCTGCAGCGGCACGGTGCGGTCTTCGTAGATCTGGCTGGTGCTGGCGGCGATCTGGCGCGCGCCCAGGGTACCCAGCACCGAAATGATGATGAGCAGCACCATCACGGTGCCAAAGCCCACGGCGAGCCGGGTTCCGACTCTCAGGTTCTCGAACGTAAGCATCTCGACCTCCGGACACCATCCTCAAACCATGCCCCTGGGCGCAGGGGTGATGGGCCAGTATAGGGATGGAGCTCCACACCGGCCAGGGTTTCCGATCCTGCTAGCAAGATCTGACCCTAGCCTGTCGGGCTGCTCAGCCGGGCATCGAAAGCCGCTTCACCGCGCCGACGAAGCGCTGCAGGGTGGGCGACAGCACGCCGGGGGCCAGCCGCAGGTCCAGCAGCTGGAAGCGGCCGCGCTCGGCCTGGGCGCAGGCCAGCGCCTCCACCAGCTGGCCCACCGTGTGGACCTCGTAGCCGCGCCCGCCCATGCCGGCGGCCATGGCCGCGAAGTCCCAGGCGCCGCGGTCGTTGTAGCGGCCCTCGGGCTCGAAGGTGCGCAACATCTCCCAGCTGGCGTTGTTGAGCAGCAGCACGATCGGGTCGCAGCCCATCGCGCGGGCGTTGCCCAGCTCCCAGCCGGTCATCTGGAAGGCGCCATCGCCCACCAGCACCAGGGGGCGGCGGCCGGTGGCCACCTGCAGGCCCAGCGCCGCCGGCACGCCATAGCCCATGGTGGCGTAGTAGCCGGGGGCAATCAGGTCGGTGGGCGTGAGGTCCATGGCGGTGAACAGGCAGTCGCCCATGTCGCAGGCCACCGGCAGCGCGCCATGCTTTTGCATCAGGGCATTGGCCGCCGCGGCAATCGCCGCCGGGGTGAGCGGCGCATCCGGCGCGGGCAGCTCGGGCGTCGTGCGCGCGGTCTCGATGAAGGGCTGGGGCGGCCGCGTCATCACGCGCAGCAGCAGCGCCTCCACCAGCTCCTTGATGGGCAGCTCGCGGTAGACATGGTGGCCCATCTCCACCTCGCCCTGCCAGACGCGGATGGCGTGGCGGAAATCGATGCGCTTGCGCGAGACGGCGAAATTGCTGTCACAGATGATGGCGCCCAGCAGCAGCAGGGCGTCGGAGCCCTCCACCGCCTCGGTGAGTTCCGGATCGCCGGCCAGGCCCAGGTAGGTGCCCAGATGCTGCACGCCGGAATCCACCAGCAGGCCGCGCCCCATCAGCGTGGTGGCGACCGGGATGTTGAGGCGGCGCGCCAGCTCGGCCACCTGGGCCTCGATGCCATAACGGCGGATCTCCACGCCCACCAGCAGCAGCGGATGGCGCGCCGCGCGCAGGCGCGCCAGCAGCTCGTCGGCGCAGGCGGCCAGGCGCTCGCGGTCCAGCGGCGGGGGCGGCAGCTCGGGCGGCGCGGCGCAGGCGCGCTCGGGCATGTCGCGCGGGATCTCCAGGTAGACCGGGCCGGCGCGGCGCAGCGCGCTGTCGAGCACGCGCGCGATCAGGGCCGGCGCGGTGACGGGGTCGTCGAGCCGGGCGCGGTCCACCGTCAGCTCCTCGAAGATGCGCCATTGCGAATCCAGCGCCTTCACCTGGTGGTGTAGCAGCAGGCCGCTGGCCACCTCGTGCGCGGCCGGCGCGCCCGACAGCACCACCAGCGGCACGCGCTCGGCATAGGCGTTGGCCACCGGGTTCACCATATTGAGCGCACCCGCGCCATAGGTGACGGCGGCCACGCCCAGGCCGCCGCGCACGCGCGCCGCGGCGTCGGCCGCGAAGCCCAGGCCGGGCTCATGCGAGAGCGTGTACAGCGGCAGGATGGCGGCGCGCTCGATGGCGCGGAACAGCGGCAGGGCAAAGTCGCCCGGGATGCCGAAGATCTCGGTGGCGCCGCGCGCCTTCAGCGCATGCAGCAGCTGTTCGGTGAGGTTGCTCCACATGGCTTCAAGCCTTGCCCAGCATCGACGCCGGCAGCAGCGGGCCGATCGCGTCCAGCGTGTTCTTCAGCATCAGGCCGAACTCGGTGTCGCCCTCCATCACCAGCGCGCGTTCGAAGAACAGGCGGTCGGCGTCCTCCTCGCCGCGCAGCAGGCGCCACAGCGCGAGGCTGCGCGCACGCACGGTGACGGCCGGTTGCGCGCCACCGGCGGCGGGCATGAAGCCCTTGGGTCCCAGCAGCAGGCGCACGCGCAGGCCGGGCTCCAGCAGCTCCAGCTCCACCACGCGGCCGGCCAGCAGGCGGCGCTGCTCGGCGTCCAGGCGCGGCAGCAGCAGGCGGTCGAGCGCGCGCGCCGCCACGAAGGATGGCGGTTGCAGCGGCAGGCGGCGCAGCAGGGCCTTGAGGCCGGGGGGCAGTTCAAACATGGGCAAGCTCCTCCACCATGCCCGCCTGGCGGTGGGCGAATCCGTTCACCAGCGCGCCCGGCAGCGGCATTGCCTGCAGCTCGGCACGCGCCTCGTCAGCCGGCAGGCCGGCATGCAGCACCTCGTCGAACAGGCTCACCACGCGGGCAAAGCCCTGGCTGCAGGGCGAGAGCCGCAGCCGATCGACGCCGGCGGCGCGCAGCGCCGCGCCCTCGCCGATCAGGCAATGCAGGGCCGCGGACTGGGTGGAGATGCCGTTCAGCACCAGGAAAGGCTGGCCCTCGGTGGTGGAGAGCAGCAGGCCGTCGGCATCGTCGCGGCAGCGGAACTCGCACTCGTCCTTGCTGAGGCGGTGATGGCGGGCCGTGAAGCAGCGCGCCGAGAAGGCCAGCGGCATGCGGCCGAAGCCGAACACCTCGGTCTGGATCGCACCGGCCGGCCCATGCACCCGGGCCGTGGGCGGGTTGACGCGGGCCACCGCGTCCAGCGCCAGTTCCAGCGGCGCCACCCAGGTGTCGGCGCCCAGGCCGGCATGCTCGACCAGGGCCGCACGGCTGTAGATGTTGAGGTGCGGGCCCAGCGTGAAGGGCAGGCGCTCAGACTGTTGCGCGAGGCGCTGCTGGGCCGCGGCATCGCCGGCCTCGACCGCGAACTCGCCCTGCTCCGCAATGCGGCGCAGCTGCCGCAGCTCGGCCTCCGACATCAGGAGCGGCAGCGTGGCCAGGCGCACGCGCTTGCCGGCGCTGACGAGGTCGCGCGCCAGCGCCAGCCAGTCCAGCAGGGTGAACTCGTTGCGCCGCGAGCAGGTCACCTCGCCCAGCACAAAGGTATCGGCCGGCCCCTCGGCCAGCTCGGCATAGGCCTGCACCAGGCTCGTGCGCGGCCACCAGTATTGCAGCGGGCCAATGGTCAGGCCCAGTCGTTTCTTTTCCATGATGGATTCCCTCAGCGCCATGGCCGCTCATACGCACCCAGGGTGCTTTGCTGGCCCTCGGCCCAGCGCGCCAGCTCGGCGCTCCAGGCGGGCGCCACGGCATAACGCGCATCCGACGCGGCCATGTCGATGGCCTGGCGCCAGACCTTGGTGACGCCCGCCACATAGCTGGGGCTGCGCTGGCGGCCCTCGATCTTGATGGCCTTGACGCCCGCCTCGATCAGCTGCGGCAGCAGCGCCAGCGTATTCAGGCTGGTGGGCTCTTCCAGCGCGTAGTCGCGCTCGCCCTCCACCAGGAAGCGGCCCTTGCACAGGGTCGGGTAGCCGCGCGGCTCCTGCGGGGCATAGCGGTCGATCAGCACGCCGGACAGGCGCGCATCCACGCCCTGCGGCCCCTCCAGCCATTGCACCGCCGCGGGTGGCGAGCACACGCCGGCGGTGTTGGGCGACTGGCCGGTGACGTAGGACGAGAGCGCGCAGCGCCCCTCCACCATCACGCACAGGCTGCCGAAGCCGAACACCTCGATCTCCACCCCGGTGTGGCGTATCACATGCTGAACCTGGCTGAGCGTGAGCACGCGCGGCAGCACGGCGCGCTGGATGCCGTAGCGCTCGCGGTAGAACTCGATCGCCTCGTAGCTGGTGGCCGAGGCCTGCACCGAGAGATGCAGGCGCAGCTCGGGATGGTGCGCGCGCGCATAGGCCAGCACCGCGCTGTCGGCCACGATCAGGGCATCTGCGCCGAGTTCGGCGGCGCGGTCGACGGCGCGGCGCCAGGGCCCGTCATCGCGCGCATCGGCATAGGTGTTGAGCGCCATCAGCACCTGGCGGCCGCGCGCATGGGCATAGCTCACGCCCTCGCGCACCTGGGCGTCGTCGAAGTTCAGGCCGGCGAAATTGCGCGCGTTGGTGGCGTCCTTCAGCCCGAGGTAGACGGCGTCGGCCCCGGCATCGATGGCCAGGGTGAGGGCACGCAGCGAGCCGGCGGGGCAGACGAGGTCGGGCTTGGGGTGGGGTGCGGGCGAGGCCATGAATCACAGATAGTCGCCGCGGGGCGGCAAGGCTGTGAAATCTAGGCGCATGCCCGCGGCATGGTTTTGTGCTGTCTCAACAGCCCGACTTGCTCGCGATCAAGCGCGCCGTCACTGCCCGCTGAACAGGCCCCGTTCGCTGGCCCACACCGCCACCTGCACACGCGAGCTGAGGTCCAGCTTGCGCAGGATGTGCTGCACATGGATCTTCACGGTGGTCTCGGCGATGTCGAGGGTGCGCGCGATCTCCTTGTTGCTGGCGCCGCGCGCGATCTCGCGCAGGATGTCCTGCTCGCGCGGCGAGAGCGTACCGAGGGCGGCGTCGCGCTCGGCCTGGCTGGTGGCCGCCGCACCCGCCGTCGGCGCCGCCACGCTGGCCTTGAAGGCGCGCACCAGCTTGTGCGTCATCTCGGGGCTGACCACCGATTCGCCGCGCACCGCGCGCCGTATCGCCGCGGCGAGCTCCTGGCCGTCGATGGTCTTGAGCAGATAGCCCACCGCACCGGCGCGCAGCGCGGCGGCCAGGTCTTCCTCGTCCTCGCTGACGGTCAACATGATGAAGCGCGTCTCGGGTGCGGCCTCCAGCAGGCCCGGCAGCAGATCGACGCCGCGCACGCCCGGCATGTGGTTGTCCAGCAGCATCACGTCGGGCCTGAGCGTGGCCACATGGCGCAGCGCCTCGCTGCCGTCGCTGGCCTCGCCCACCACGTCCAAGCCCTCCTCATGGGCCAGCAGGGCGGTGAGGCCGCGGCGGAACAGGCTGTGGTCGTCGACCACCATGACGCGGATCTTCTCCTCGGGCAGCTTGCTCATGCGCTTTCTCGTTGCGGTTCATGCGTGTCGGCCTGGCGCTCCTGGCGCGGCGGCAACAGCAGGGTGACCTGGGTGCCCTGGCCGGCCGAACTGCGGATCTCCAGGCGCGCGCCGATGCGGGCGGCGCGCTCGCGCATGATATGCAGGCCCACATGGGTTTCATCGGCGGCGTCGCCGCTCTGGTCGAAGCCGGCGCCATCGTCCCAGACCTCGAAGCGCCATTGCGGCCCCTGCAGCACGCGCAGCTCGACGCTGCGCGCACCGGCATGCTTGCGCACGTTCGAGAGCGCTTCCTGCACGATGTGCAGCACCTGGATCTGCTCGTCGGGCGGCAAGGGCACGCCCTGGCCGGTGACCACCAGGCGCGCCGTCAGCCCGCTCTGCAGCTCGAACTTGGAGAGCGTGGTGCGCAGCGCATGCTCGATGTCCTCATGGCCGGCGCGGGTGCGGAAGTGCAGCAGCAGCTCGCGCACATCGGCATAGCTCTCGCGCACGCCGGCATCGATCTCGCCCAGGGTGCGCTCCACCTCCTCGGCGCGCTGCTTGGCCAGCGCGCTGCGCAGCAGCTGCACCTGGATCTTCAGAAAGGCGAGCGACTGCGCGATCGAATCGTGCAGCTCCTGGGCCAGCAGATTGCGCTCCTCGCTGATCGCCATCTCGCGGTCGCGCGCCGCCAGCCGCAGGTTCTCCAGCTGCGAGGCCACCTGGCCCACCAGGGCATCGAGCAGATGCCGCTCGGCCTCGGGGATGGGGCGCTCGCCGTAGAAGAACAGCTCCACCTCGCCATGGGTGCGCTGCTGGGTGCGCATGGGGATGGCGACCACGGTCTGGTAGCCGGCCGCCTCGCAATGCCGCAGCGTGCGCGGGCCCAGCTGACGGATCGGGATGACGCGCGCACCGGGCGCCGTTTCGAGATGCTCGCCGCAGGCGCATTCGCCCACGCGCACGCAATGCTCGGCATCGCGCATCTGCTGCGGCAGGCGCACCTGGCCCAGCAGCAGCAGGCGCTCGCCGTCCTCGGTGGCCAGGCGCACGGCGGCGGCGTCGGCACCGGCGATGCGGCAGATCTTCTGCGCAAAGCTCTGCGCCAGCTCTTCCATGCTGTCGTGGTTCTGCGCCGCCAGCAGGGCCACGTCGTAGAGCGCGGCCAGGCGCTCGTTCTGCTGCGCCAGATTGGCGGTCTTGGCCGCCACCTTGGCCTCCAGGCCCGCATAGGAGCGCTGCAGGGCGTCGGCCATCTGGTTGAAGCCCTGGGCCAGGCTGGAAAACTCCTCGACCGAATTACGCTCGTCGATGCGCTGCGAGAAGTCGCGCGCCGCCATGGTGGCCAGGCCGTCGCGCAGGCGCTGCAGCGGCCGCACGATCCACATCAGCGTGCCCGAGACGAACACCACCGAGGCCGCCGCCACCAACACGACGAGGCCGAAGCACAGCCCGCCCAGCAGCGCGGTGCGGGTGGCGATGGCATGCTCGATGGCCGAGACGAAGCTGTCCACCGTGGTGACGAACCGGTCGGCCTGCTGGCGCAGCGCCGGCCCGCCCTGCTCCGCCAGCAGCTTGGCACGCAGCGGCTGCCAGGCGCGTTCGACCTCGGCAAAGCGCTCGATGCAGGCCTGGTTGTCGGGGATGAAGAGCGGGCGCGAGGGGTCGCCCTCGCGCAGATTGCGCACCATCGCGTCGAAGGCCGCGACGCCATCGGGCAACTCGGCCTGGCCGCCGGTCTCATGCGCCAGCGTCAGCCGGTAGGTCATCATGCGCATGCGCCCGGCCTCGTTGATCGCGCCGGCGCCGCCCTCCAACTGCCAGGAAACCCATAGCGTGAAGGCGATCGAGGCCAGAGCCACCGTCAGAAAGGTGGTCTGGATCAGGGCGAGCTTACCCGCCAGGCTGCGTAGGAGCTTGCGCATGGCGACACCCTAAGGTGCCGCCCCGGGTCAGAGCTTGATGAAGATCAAGCCGGCCTCAGTTGGAGGCGGCAGATGCCGGTGCCGCGGCGCTGGCGGCATCCGCGGCCGGGGTGGCGGCCGGGGCCGAAGCCTCGGCGTGCGGCGCCGAGACATCATGCTTCTCGCCACCCATGTCGATATTGCCGCCACTCTTGGTCAGCACGAAGAGCGCCAGGGCGGCAAAGATCACGAAGGCGACGAGCAATTTCCACATGGTGTCTGTCTCAGGAAGAGGTGAATGCCGACATTCTTGCCCTGCAAGCTGACAGCAGTCTGAGTGCAGCGCGCGCGCAAGAAAAAAGGCAGCCTGGGCTGCCCTTTTGGGTTGGCTGCAGGCGCGCTGCAGTCAGGTCGACATCAGTCGTGCGCGTAGATGTCCACGTCCTTGGTCTCGCGCACAAACAGCAGGCCGATCACCAGGGTCATGGCGGCCACGCCGATGGGGTACCAGAGGCCGTGGTAGATGTTGCCGTTCTGCGCCACCATCGCGAAGGTGATGGAGGGCAGCAGGCCACCGAACCAGCCATTGCCGATGTGGTAAGGCAGGCTCATCGAGGTGTAGCGGATGCGGGTCGGGAACAGCTCCACCAGCATCGCCGCGATCGGGCCGTAGACCATCGTCACGTACAACACCAGCACGAACAGGATCGCGATCACCATCGGCTGGTTCACCTTGGCCGGATCGGCCTTGGCGGGGTAGCCGGCAGCCTTCATCGCGTCGCCCAGTTCCTTCTTGAAGGCGGCGATGCCCTTGGCGCTGGCCTCGTCGAACTTGTGACCACCCGCGGCAACGCTGGCGTTCAAGCCGTTGATGACCTTGTCGCCGACCTTGATCACCGCGACGGAACCGGCCGGGCCGGGCAGCGTCTCGTAGCTGGCAGAGGACTGCGCCAGCGCGCGCTTGGCGATGTCGCAGGAGCTGGTGAAGTCCACCTCACGGGCAATCGGGCTGCCCTGGAAGGAGCAGGTGCTCATGTCCACCGTCAGCGAGATCTGGGCGGAGGCTTGCGCCTTGGCCAGGTCCGGGTTGGCGGCGTTGGTGAGTGCCTTGAACAGCGGGAAGTAGGTCACGCAGGCCAGCAGCAGGCCGGCCATGATGATGGGCTTGCGGCCGATCTTGTCGGACAGCGTGCCGAACACCACGAAGAAGGGCGTGCCCAGCAGCAGCGAGACCGCCACCATGATGTTGGCCGTGGACGAATCCACCTTCAACACGCTGGTCAGGAAGAACAGCGCATAGAACTGGCCCGAATACCAGACCACGCCCTGGCCGGCCACCAGGCCGAACAGCGCCAGCGCCACGATCTTCAGGTTCTTCCACTGGCCGAAGGACTCGGACAGCGGTGCCTTGGAGGTCTTGCCCTCGCTCTTCATCTTCTGGAAGGCGGGCGATTCGTTCATCGACAGACGAATCCAGACGCTGATGGCCAGCAGCAGGATCGAGACGATGAAGGGCACGCGCCAGCCCCACTCGCCGAAGGCCTGCTCACCGATCATGGTGCGGGTGCCCAGAATCACCATCAGCGACAGGAACAGACCCAGCGTCGCGGTGGTCTGGATCCAGGAGGTGTAGGCACCGCGCTTGCCCTGCGGGGCATGCTCGGCCACATAGGTGGCGGCGCCACCGTACTCACCGCCCAGCGCCAGGCCCTGCAGCATGCGCAGGCCGATCAGGATCACCGGGGCGGCCGATCCGATGGTGGCATAGGACGGCAGCACACCCACGATAAAGGTCGACAGACCCATGATCAGGATGGTCACCAGGAAGGTGTACTTGCGACCGATCATGTCGCCCAGGCGGCCGAACACCAGCGCGCCGAAGGGGCGCACGATGAAGCCCGCGGCAAAGGCCAGCAGCGAGGCGATGAAGGCCGCCTGCGGGTCCAGACCCGAGAAGAACTGCTTGGCGATGATCGGAGCCAGCGAACCGTAGAGGTAGAAGTCGTACCACTCGAACACCGTGCCGAGGGAAGAGGCGAAGATGACCTTCTTCTCTTCCGCCGTCATCGGCGTGTTGGTCGACACTGCAGTTGCAGTTGCCATGTGAGAAGTCTCCAGTAGAAGCGTCGTGGAGAACCACCGCCCGGTGATCCTTGGGGGCGACTGTGAGCCCCTCCTCTGACCCGTCTCTGACGCGAGACTGAACGCTGGCTGACGAAACCCGCAGCAACCCTAGGCCACTGTTTCTCCATGCGAAATTTGAGCCCCATCAAGGGTAAGCACCGAGCGCACCACACTGCGCCGCGGCGGCTCAGGCCCAAGCTTGCTCGAGGCGGCGCCGCGGCATCAGCTCGCCCGCAGCCCAGGCCAGCAGGGCCAGGCCGGCGTAGACCGGCGCGCCGCTCAGCAGCGGGTCCAGCGGGGTCAGGCCTTGCCAGCCCAGCAGCAGCCACAGCATGGCCACGCTCTCGCCCAGGTGCGGGCCACCACTCCATGCGCCCAGGCTGATCAGCAGGGCCGGCAGGAACAGGCAGGCGGCCGCGGTGGCCAGCAGCAGCTCCCAGCGCCCCGCCGCCAGCATTGCCAGGCCGGCACCGCCGCACAGCGCGAGGCACAGCAGCACGCCCGCAGCGAACAGCGCCAGCCGCTGGCTGCGGCCACCGCAGGCGCTGCTGCCCAGCAGCGCGCCGGCGTCATGGGCGGGCGCACGGCCACCCGCCGGTGCCAGCATCAGCGCCGCCCAGGCCAGGCTGGCCAGCAGCAGATCATGCTGGGCGCGCGCGCCCGTCAGCAAGGCGCCGGCCACCATCAGCGCGAGCGCGCCGGCCTGCCACCAGCGCGGCTGGCGCAGCAGCAGGCGAAGCTCCGCCCACAGCAGCGGCCCGAAGCGCCGCAAGCCCGGCGGCAGGCGCAGCACCTGGCGCAGGCGGCCGGCACCGCGCGGCTCGGCCTCGGCCAGCTCCGCCAGCGTGGCGGCGGCCGGCACGCCGCGCTGTTTGCGGCGCGCCAGCGGTTCGGCCGCCGGCATGCGCCGGCCACGCGCGACATAGGCGGCATGAAAGCAGGCCGCCAGCCCCAGCAAGCCGGCCGCGGGCAGCACGAAGGCCCATTGCGTCAGCACCTGGCGAGCGGTCCAGGCCATGCCGTTCCATTGGAAGACGCCCTGTTGGCGCAGCTGCGTGGCGCTGGTGAAGCCCGAGCCCAGGGTGTAGCCGGGCAGCTTCTCCTGCGGCACCTGGCTCAGCAGCGCGGCGCGCATATCCGGCACCAGCACCGAGATGCCCAAGGGCTCGGCCGCGCCGCGCTCGCTGCGCAGCACCGCCTGGCTCATCAGCACGCCCAGCAGCAGGACGACCACGCCATTGCCCAGCGCGCCGCGCATCCAGGGCAGGCTCTCGAACACCAGGCTGAGCGCCGCCAGCAGCATCAGCAGCGGCAGGCTCAGCACCAGGAAGGGGCCCAGCAGGGCCGTGGCCGCCTGCCAGGGGCCGGCCATCGCCACCTGCGCCAGCCCCGCCGGCGGCAGGAACTGTTGCAGCACCGCCATCGCCAGCATCACCAGGAGCATGCTCAGCAGCAACAGCAGATGGCTGAGCCATTTGCCCAGCATGTAGCGCAGCACGCCGAGGCCGGTGCTGCCGAGGATCTGATCCAGGCCCGAACGCGCGTCGCGCTGCACGCCGCCCTTGATCAGGAAGTAGCCGAACAAGCTCATCATGGTGTTGAACACCAGCGCCATCTGCGCGCCCACCCAGGCCGCGTTGTGGGCGCCGCGGTAGCCGCCCACGGCCAGCATCATGTCGCCGCGCAGCACCAGGCCGGCCAGCGCGCCGCACAGCAGCAGCGCCAGCACAAAGCCGCGGCCGCGGCTGCGCTCGCGCAAGTCCGCCAAGGCCACCGGCCAGATCGGCGCCAGCCAGCGCAGCGCCCCGCTCATGCGGCCTCCGCCTGGGCAGCACGCGGGCGCGTGGCCCACAGATAGGCGTCTTCGAGATTCGGCTCGGCGGCGCGCGCATCGATGTGCGGCGCCACCGGGCTCAGCACGCGCAGCTGCATGCCCTGCGGGCGCTTGAGCATGCCCGCCACCAGCCAGCGCTGGCGCAGCGCTTCCACGTCCTTGAAGGGCACGGTCCACAGCCACACCTGGCCCTGCAGCGCAAAGGCCAGCGACTCGGCCGAGTCGCGCGCGATCAGGCGGCCGCCGGCCATCATCAGGATGTCTTCGGCGGTGGCCTCAAGGTCGGAGACGATGTGGGTGGAGAGCAGGATGATGCGGTCCTGTGCCAGCTCGGCCAGCAAGTGGCGGAAGGCTGCCCGCTCGGCCAGATCGAGCCCGATGGTGGGCTCGTCCAGGATCAGCAGCTCGGGGTCGTTCAACAGGGCCTGGGCAATGCCGACACGCTGGCGCATGCCGCCCGAATAGCCGCCCAAGGCCTGCTTGGCGCAATGCTGCAGATTCAGCAGCGCGATCAGGTCGTCGATGCGCGCCCTGGCGCTGCGCGGCGACAGGCCCTTGGCCGCGGCCAGATAGCCGAGGAACTCGATCGCATTGAGCTGCGGGTAGACGCCGAAGTCCTGCGGCAGATAGCCCAGCCGCTCGCGCAAGACCTGACCCCAGTGCAGGCCGCCGGTGGGCACGCGCTCGCCCTTCCAGCAGATCTCGCCGGCGCTGGGCGTGCTGAGCGTGGCCAGCATGCGCAGCAGCGTCGACTTGCCGGCGCCGTTGGGCCCCAGGATGCCGGTGATGCCCGGCTGCAGCAAGGCGCTGAATTCGCGCAGCCCCCAGAAGCCGCCGGCGTACTGCTTGCCGAGGCCCTTCAGCTCCAGGCTGGGTGGGCATTGTTGCGATGGTGTTGGCGTAGCCGACATGATGGCTCCCGAACGATGTGGAAGCCATGCTAGGAACTCGGCGCCGGGGCGTCGCGCGCCTTGCGACCAATTGCGCAGCGCCCGGCATGCGCTGCAGAGAGCCCCGCTTCAGCCGCGCTGCACCCCGGGCGGCGCCGCGCCGGCCGCCTCCCAGGCGCCGCCGTCGAACCAGGCATCCCCCCGCAGGCAGGCCGCCACCATGGGCAGCGCGTCCAGCCCCCAGAACAGCCGGCCCTCGAGCTCCAGCGTGGGCACGCCGAACACGCCCGCCGCCAGCGCCGCATCGGTGGCGCTGCGCAGCGCCTGCTTGACCGGCTCGCCCTCGGGGTCCTGCACCAGGGCCAGGTCTTGCCTCAGGTCGGCCAGGCGCTGCGGCTCATTGGGGTCGGCGCCGGCGCCGCGCCAGACATGGCGGAAGATGCGCTCCACCGCCAGCCGGCTCGGCGTGCGGCCCGGCTCGGCGCTGGCCCAGGCGAGGCGCAGCAGGGCCAGCGGATTGAATGGATGCGGGGTCGGCAGCTGCATCGGAATCTGCAGCTGGTGCGCGTGCCAGGCGATCTGGCGATAGGTCCAGGCGCGCTTGGCCGGGATCTCCGCCGGCCCCTTCTGGCCCCCGGCCTTGAGCAGCGCGGCGAACAGGATGGGCACGTAATCGACGCTGTAACTCTGGCCCGCCAGCGCCTCGGGCAGGCGCTCGAAGGCCAGCGCCGCATAGGGCGAGATCGGGTCGAAATAGAAACGGATGTGCTTCATAGGCTGCTCAGATGCTGGGTTCGGCGGCGGTGTAGATGCCCTGCTCCACCAGCAGCGCGCGGCGCGGCGGCAGCGCGGCGAGGATGGCCAGGCGGCTGGCGTCGTCGGCGCGCGACCAGGCGGCGATCTCGGCGATGGTGCGCGCGCAGCCCTCGCAAAAGCCGCTCGCCTCGTGCATGCGGCAGACATTGGTGCAGGGCGAGGCGACGCGTGCGGGCGTATCGCTCATGCCTGTACCACATCGATGACGGGCGCGCCGGTGAGCTGCACCAGCTCGTCCGGGCGCATGCGGAACACGCCATTCGGATGACCGGCGGCGGCCCAGATCAGCTCGAAGCGGAACAGCTCGCGGTCGATGAACAGCAGCGGCGGCGCGGCATCGCCCGTCGGCGCAAAGCCCAGCGGCGAGACGCCGCCGATCGAGAAACCGGTGCGCGCCTTCACATAGTCGGCATCGGCGCGGCCCAGCGGGCCGGTCAGCTCCTTGAGCTTCTTCTCGTCCACGCGCCTGTCACCCGAGGCGATCACCAGCACCGCCTGCTCGTCGACCTTGCGGCGGAACACCACGCTCTTGGCAATCTGGCCCAGGCTCACGCCCAGCGCGTCGGCGGCCTCCTGCGAGGTGCGCGCCGCCACCTCCAGCCAAAGCGGTGCATGGCCATGCTGGCGATCACGCAGCGCCGCGCTGACGCGTTGAAAACCTTCGGGACGGGTACTGATATTCGGATCTTGCATGGACGGCATTCTGGCAGGCCTGGGCGACCCCTGCCGGCGTCGGGCCAAGGCAGAATCGGCCCATGCAAGACGACGAGATCGCCCGGCACCTGGAACATGCGCGCAAGTCCGGCGAACTGCGCCAGGCGGAGCACTTTGGCAAGCCGCTGGACGAGGACGCTGGCTATCTGGCCACACCGGATGGCCTGCGCATGCCCTTCAAGATCCTCAAGAACGCCGGCTTCGTGCCGCCCGAGGTCGAGCGCATGCGCGAGCGCGCCACGCTGGCGGCGGCCCTGCAGGCCTGCGCGGACCCGGTGGAACGCCAAGCGCTGCAGCAGCGCTTGAGCGAACTCGAACAGGCGATCGCGCTGCGACTGGAAGCGCTGCGCCTCAGCGGGAGGCTCTAGGGCTTGAGCGCCCCCCACACCATGCTGAAGATGACGCCTTCGGCAGCGGCAAAGTCGCCCCCCTCCAGCGCCGGCTTGCCGAGCAGCATGGCGTACTGCGGCCCCAGATCGGCATAGGCCTGGGTGCACGACCAGATGCTGAACATCAGGTGGCGGAAGTCCAGCCGCGCCACGCGCTGCTCGCGCGCCCAGCGCTCGAAGGTCTGCACATCCGCGTTCAGCGCCGGCAAGACCTGACCCTCGATCGCATCGCGAAAGCGCGGCGCGCCGGCCATCACCTCGCGCGCAAACACCTGCGAGCCGGCCGCGCGCTCGCGCGAGAAGCGCAGCTTGGCGGCGATGTAGTCGCGCAGCGCGGCCTCGGGGTCGGTGCCGCCGACGATGCCGGCCATGCGCTCCAGCCACTCCTTCAGCACCTCGTCGAGCACCACGCGGTAGAGCGCCTCCTTGCTGGGGTAGTAGTAAAGCAGGTTGTGGCGCGAGAGGCCCAGGGCCGCCGCGATGTTCTCGAGCGAGGCGCCTTCGAAGCCGTATTGCGCAAACTGGCGCTCGGCCTCGGCACGGATCTGGGACTCTTTTTGCAGACGCGCGGCGCGCGGTGCGGCCGGGTTCTTGG
Source organism: Roseateles sp. FW301-B2 (assembly GCF_058788955.1). Taxonomy (NCBI): domain Bacteria; kingdom Pseudomonadati; phylum Pseudomonadota; class Betaproteobacteria; order Burkholderiales; family Sphaerotilaceae; genus Roseateles; species Roseateles sp. FW301-B2. Next base: position 13,973 of record NZ_JBYTBE010000016.1, on the reverse strand, counting down.
CGATGGGCTTGAGCTCGGGCTTGGGAGGGGTGGCGGGCGCGTTTCTGGGCATGGCGCGGATTATCAGAGTGCATGCCCGCCCCGGCGTGGTGCTACGGGAATCTACCAGCTGGTTAGTTTTTACCAGTTGGTAAATCATTCCTCACGGCTGCCGCGATTGGCGGCCCGCCACGACCAGGGAGAACCCATGGACCAGCGATCCGCCAGCGCCGATGGCATCCAGGCCGCGCGCCTCAGCGAGGCCGAATACGCGCACAACTTCGCCGACGCGCACCCGCCGCTGACGCGCCACCAGGCCCTCATCGAGGCCGAGCGCTGCTACTACTGCTTTGATGCGCCCTGCACCACCGCCTGCCCCACCGGCATCGACATTCCCAGCTTCATCGCCCGCATCGCACAGGGCAACGAGCGCGGCGCGGCCGAGGCGATCCTGAGCGCGAATCCGCTCGGCGGCATGTGCGCCCGCGTCTGCCCCACCGAGGTCCTGTGCGAGCAGGGCTGCGTGCGCCATGGCAACGAGAGCAAGCCGGTGGAGATCGGCCTGCTGCAGCGCTATGCCACCGATGCCTTCTTCGCCAAACCCGTTTCTGCGCAAAACCCACCACTCTTTACCCGCGCCGCTGCCACCGGCAAGCGCGTGGCGGTGGTGGGCGCCGGGCCCGCCGGCCTGGCCGCCGCCCATGGCCTGGCGCGCGCCGGCCATGAGGTGACGCTGCTGGAGGCGCGGCCCAAGCTGGGTGGCCTGAACGAATACGGCCTGGCCAGCTACAAGACCACCGATGGCTTCGCACAGAAGGAAGTGGAGTGGCTGCTGTCCATCGGCGGCATCGGCGTGCAGTGCGGCCAGGCCCTGGGCCGGGACTTCAGCCTGCAAGACCTGACCCTGCAGTACGACGCGGTGTTCCTGGGCCTGGGCCTCGCGGGCGTGAATGCGCTGGGCGTGGCCGAGCCGGCCCTGCATGGCCTGCGCGACGCGGTCGAGTTCATTGCCGAACTGCGACAGGCGGCCCGCCCCAGCGAGGTGGCGGTGGGCCAGCGCGTGCTCGTCATCGGCGGCGGCATGACGGCGGTGGACGCCGCGGTGCAGAGCCGGCTGCTGGGCGCGCGCGAGGTCAGCATCGTGTACCGCCGCGGCCAGCCGCAGATGGGGGCCTCGGCGCATGAGCAGCAATGGGCGCAGACCAATGGCGTGGCGCTGCGCACCTGGGCGCGGCCGCTGCAGGTGCTGGGCAGCGAGGGGCGCGTCACCGGCATGCGCTTCGCCGTCACCGCCGAGCGCGACGGCCAGCTGGTGGACACGGGCGAACAGTTCGAACTGCAGGCCGATATGGTGCTCAAGGCCATCGGGCAGAAGCTCATTGGTGATCCGCTCTCGCCCACCATCGAAGTGCAGAACGGCCGCGTCAAGACCGATGAGGCCGGCCGCACCAGCCATCCCAAGGTCTGGGCCGGCGGCGATTGCCGCCTGGGCGGGCGCGATCTCACGGTCGAAGCCGTGGAGCACGGCAAGCTGGCCGCGATCTCCATCGATCAATTCCTGAGGGCTTGAGCCATGGCTGACATCCGCAGCAATTTCCTGGGCATCCAGAGCCCCAATCCCTTCTGGCTGGCCTCGGCCCCGCCCACCGACAAGGAGATCAACGTCACGCGCGCCTTCGAGGCGGGCTGGGGCGGCGTGGTCTGGAAGACCCTGGGCGAGGATCCACCGGTGGTGAACGTCAGTGGCCCGCGCTATGCCACGCTGATGAGCCAGGACCGGCGCGTCATCGGCCTCAACAACATCGAGCTCATCACCGACCGGCCGCTGCGCACCAATCTGGAGGAGATCCGGCGCGTCAAGCGCGCCTGGCCGGACCGCGCCATGATCGTCTCGCTGATGGTGCCCTGCACCGAGGCCAGCTGGAAAGCCATCCTGCCGCTGGTGGAAGACACCGGCGCCGACGGCATCGAACTCAACTTCGGTTGCCCGCATGGCATGAGCGAGCGCGGCATGGGCTCGGCGGTGGGCCAGGTGCCCGAGTACATCCAGATGGTCACGGCCTGGTGCAAGCAGTACACAAAGCTGCCGGTGATCGTCAAGCTCACCCCGAACATCACCGACGTGCGCCAGCCGGCGCGCGCGGCCAGGGCCGGCGGCGCGGATGCGGTCTCGCTCATCAACACCATCAACTCGGTGATGGGCGTGGACCTGGACCGCATGCTGATGAACCCCAGCACCGACGGCTGGGGTTCGCACGGCGGCTATTGCGGCCCGGCCGTGAAGCCGATCGCGCAGAACATGGTGGCCGAGATCGCGCGCGACCCCGCCACCGCCGGGCTGCCGATCTCGGGTATCGGCGGCATCAGCAACTGGCGCGATGCGGCCGAGTTCATCGCGCTGGGCTGCGGCACGGTGCAGGTCTGCACCGCCGCCATGGTCTACGGCTTCAAGATCGTGCAGGACATGTGCTCGGGCCTCTCCAACTTCATGGACGAGAAGGGCTACCGCAATCTCGACGCGATGATGGGGCTGGCCGTGCCCTCGGTGAAGAACTGGAACCAGCTCAACCTCAACCACGTGGAAAAGGCCGTCATCAACCAGGACAGCTGCATCCAGTGCGGGCGTTGCCATGTGGTGTGCGAGGACACCTCGCACCAGGCCATCACGGCGATGGATAAAGAGGGCCGGCGCTACTTCGAAGTGATGGAAGACGAGTGCGTGGGCTGCAATCTCTGCGTCTCGATCTGCCCGGTGCCCGACACCATCACGATGCGCGCGCTGCAAGCCGGTGAGATCGATGCGCGCACCGGCGAGCCGGTACGCGCGGGCTATGCCAACTGGACCACGCACCCCAACAACCCCATGCGAGCGCCGGCCTGACAGGGTTATCCACGTGGCGCCCCCTGGCGCCTGGGCACAGAGTTTGCTCACCCTGAATACCATCAAACACGGAGTCAGCAGCATGGTTGAACCAAGAGCAAGCAGCAGCACCGGTAGCAGCGACTTGTGGAACGAGGACCTGGCGCCCACCAGCACCGCCCAGCGCACCTGGCGCTGGTACCACTTCGCCGCCCTGTGGGTGGGCATGGTGATGTGCATCCCCGCCTACACCCTGGCGGCCAGCCTGATCGAGTCCGGCATGAGCTGGAACCAGGCGGTGCTGACGGTGTTCCTCGGCAACCTGATCGTGCTGGTGCCCATGCTCTTGATCGGCCATGCGGGCGCCAAGTACGGCATCCCCTATGCGGTGCTGGCACGCGCCTCCTTTGGCACCAGTGGTGCCAAGCTGCCTGCCCTGTTGCGCGCGCTCGTCGCCTGCGGCTGGTACGGCATCCAGACCTGGTTTGGCGGCATGATGATCTACACCCTGGCGGGTGTGCTGATCGGTCATCCGCTGGAGGGCGACAAGCTGCCCGGCCTGGGCATCAACCTGGCGCAGTTCGGCTGCTTCCTGGCCTTCTGGGCGATCCAGTTCTACTACGTGGTGCATGGCATCGACGCGATCCGCAAGCTCGAGACCTATACCGCGCCGGTCAAGATCATCATCTGCTTCGTGCTGCTCTACTGGGCCTATGACAAAGCTGGAGGCTTCGGCCCCATCCTCGACCAGCCCTCGGCCTTTGTGGAAGGCGGCAAGAAGGCCGGCCAGTTCTCGGCCGTGTTCTGGCCCTCGCTGACCGCCATGGTGGGTTTCTGGGCCACGCTGGCGCTCAACATCCCCGACTTCACGCGCTTCGCCAAGTCGCAGCAGGACCAGATCGTCGGCCAGGCCATCGGCCTGCCAGCGCCCATGGGCCTGCTGGCCGCGCTGGCGGTGTTCGTGACCTCGGCCACGGTGGTGATCTACGGCAAGGCGATCTGGGACCCGGTGGACCTGGCCAGCCGCATGACCGGAGCCGCGGTGCTGATCGCGCTGATCGTGCTGCTGATCGACACGGTGAGCGTCAACCTGGCCGCCAATCTGGTCGGCCCGGCCTACGACTTCTCGGCGCTGGCGCCCAAGGCCATCAGCTACAAGACCGGCGGCTATATCACCGCCAGCCTGGCCATCCTGATGATGCCCTGGAAGATCCTGGAATCCACCCAGGGCTATATCTTCACCTGGCTGATCGGCTACTCGGCCCTGCTGGGGCCGGTGGCGGGCATCCTCATCGTCGACTACTACCTGCTGCGCAAGACCCGGCTGGACGTGGCCCAGCTCTACCAGGAGCGCGGCGCCTACAGCTATGCCGGCGGCTGGAACTGGGCCGCGGTGGCCGCCTTCGTGCTGGGCGTGCTGCCCAATGTGCCGGGCTTTCTGAACGCCGCCTTCCCGGCCGCCTTCCCCGAGGTGGCGGACATCTTCAAACAGGTCTATACCTATGCCTGGTTCATCGGCCTGGGCATCGCGGCGCTGGTGTATCGCGTGGCGATGGCGGGCAAGGTCAACGAACAGGGCTTGGCGCTCAAGCGCGCCTGAGCTATCAAAGGACTCCTCATGGCTTCTTCTTCAGCACTGCTGATACGTGGCAGCACCGTTGTCAACGCCGACCGCGAATGCCAGGCCGATGTGCTGTGCGTGGGTGGGCAGATCGCGGCCGTGGGCGCGAGCGCACAGGCGCAGGCCCCGGCCGGCACGCCGACCCTGGACGCCAGCGGCCAGTACCTGCTGCCCGGCGGCATCGACCCGCATACCCATATGCAGCTGCCCTTCATGGGCACGGTGACGATGGACGACTTCTTCACCGGCACCGCGGCGGGCCTGGCCGGTGGCACGACCTCCATCATCGACTTCGTGATCCCGAATCCGCAGCAGCCGCTGATGGAGGCCTATCGGCAGTGGCGCGGCTGGGCCGAGAAGTCGGCCGGCGACTACGGTTTCCACGTCGCCGTCACCTGGTGGGGCGAGAGCGTGCATGCCGACATGGCCACCCTGGTGCAGCAGGAGGGCGTGAACAGCTTCAAGCACTTCATGGCCTACAAGAACGCCATCATGTGCGACGACGAAACCCTGGTGAACAGCTTCAAGCGCGCGCTGGAGCTGGGCGCCATGCCCACCGTGCATGCCGAGAACGGCGAGCTGGTCTATCTGCTGCAACAGGAAGTGGCCAAGATGGGCATCACCGGCCCCGAGGGCCATCCGCTCTCGCGCCCGCCCATGGTCGAGGGCGAGGCCGCGAACCGCGCCATCGCGATCGCCGACGTGCTGGGCGTGCCGATCTACATCGTGCATGTCTCCTGCATCGAGGCGGCCGAGGCGATTGCCCGGGCGCGGGCGCGCGGCCAGCGCGTCTACGGCGAGGTGCTGGCCGGCCATCTTTTGATCGACGACAGCGTCTACCGCCACCCCGATTTCGCCACGGCCGCGGCCCATGTGATGAGCCCGCCCTTCCGCCCCAAGATCCACCAGGAGTTTCTGTGGCGCGGCCTGCAATCGGGCCAGCTGCACACCACCGCCACCGACCATTGCACCTTCTGCGCCCAGCAAAAGGCCGCCGGCCTGGAGAACTTCGCCAAGATCCCGAACGGCTGCGGGGGCATCGAGGAACGCATGGCGGTGATCTGGGATGCCGGCGTCAACAGCGGCCGGCTCACGCCTGCTGAGTTCGTGGCCATCACCTCGGCCAACACGGCCAAGCTCTTCAACCTCTACCCGCAGAAGGGCTGCATCGCCGCGGGCGCCGACGCCGATCTGGTGCTGTGGGACCCGCAGGGCACCAAGACCATCTCGGCACGGACGCAGCACTCCAAGGGCGACTTCAATATCTTCGAGGGCCGCACGGTACGCGGCATTCCCAGCCATACCATCAGCCAGGGCCGCGTGGTCTACGCCCAGGGCGACTTGCGTGCCGAAGCCGGCGCCGGCCGCTATCTGAAGCGCCCCGCCTTCGGCCCAAATTTCCAGGCCGCCAAGGCCCGCGCGCAAGACCTGGCACCCACGCCGGTCGATCGCTCGGCCAAGCGCTGAGGAGCAATCACATGGACACCATCGCCCGCCCCGACATCGGCACCCTGCGCGTCAACGGTGAGCGCCTCTGGGCCTCGCTGATGGAGCTGGCCCAGATCGGCAAGACCGACAAGGGCGGCGTCTGCCGCCTCGCCCTCACCGAACTCGACCGCCAGGGCCGCGACCTGGTGCTGCGCTGGGCGCGCGAGGCCGGCATGACGGTGACGGTGGACAAGATCGGCAACGGCTTCATGCGCCGGCCGGGGCGCAACAACGCCCTGCCCCCGGTGGTGACCGGCAGCCATATCGACACCCAACCCACCGGCGGCAAGTTCGACGGCAATTACGGCGTGCTGGCCGGGCTGGAGGTGGTGCGCACCCTCAACGACCATGGCATAGCAACCGAAGCCCCGATCGAGGTGGCGTTCTGGACCAACGAGGAAGGCTCGCGCTTCGTGCCGGTGATGATGGGCTCGGGCGTGTTCGCCAAGGCCTTCACGCTGGAGCATGCCTATGCCGCCACCGATACCGAGGGCAAGAGCGTCAAGGCGGAGCTGGAGCGCATCGGCTATATCGGGCCCGAGGAACCCGGCGCCCATCCGATCGGCAGCTATTTCGAGACCCATATCGAGCAGGGTCCGGTGCTGGAGGATCACGACGTCACCATCGGCGTGGTGACCGGCGTGCTGGGCATCAAATGGTATGACTGCACCGTCACCGGCATGGAGGCCCATGCCGGCCCGACCCCGATGGCGCTGCGCAAGGATGCGCTGCAGGTGGCCACGCGCCTGATGCAGGACGTGGTGGCGGTGGCGCATCGGCATCCGCCGCATGGTCGTGGCACGGTCGGCATGGTGCAGGTGCACCCCAACAGCCGCAACGTCATCCCGGGCCGCGTGAAGTTCAGCATCGACCTGCGCAATGCCAGCGACGCGCTGGTGGAGGCGATGGACGCCGACATCCGCGCCTGCGCCGCCCGGCACAGCGCCGAAAGCGGCCTGCCCATCCAGATCGAGCTGGTCTCGCATTACCCCGCCCAGCCCTTCCACGCGGACTGCGTGCAGGCGGTGGCGCGTGCGGCCGAGAAGCTGGGTTATTCGAACATGCCGGCCGTCTCGGGCGCCGGGCACGATGCCGTCTACATGGCGCGCCTGGCGCCGGCGGGCATGATCTTCATCCCCTGCAAGGACGGCATCAGCCACAACGAGATCGAGGATGCCAAGCCCGAGCACATCACGGCGGGCTGCAACGTGCTGCTGCACGCGATGCTGGAGCGCGCCGGCTGATCGTTCAGTCAGTCATGGCCATGGCCGTGACCATGGCCACGCCCGTGGCGGTGCTCGTGGCGATAGTTCTCGCGCACCCACTCGTCGCGCACAAAGTACACCGGGCGGTCGCAAGCGCCGTACTGGCGGCAGTAGTCGCGCCAATGCCGCACATGGGGTTCCGGCGCATAGATGTACATGGGCCGGTAGGCCACGGCGGCCGGCTGTACCAGCACCGTCTGCGGATAGTAGACACGCGGGATCTGCTGCGGCCCGATATCGATGCGGCCATACACGCCGGGCTGGGCCACCGAGAGGCTGAAGCCGATCTCGGGCGAGCGGTCGTAGGCGAAGGCGGCGCCCGAGGCCAGCGCGGCCGAGCACAGCAACAGGCGAGGCAACAAGGCGGTCAGTTTCATGGTGATCTCCGGTCAATGCGTCATCAACGCCCAGCGCAACCATCCTGCCGACCGGCCACACATTCTTTTACAGCTGCGAGCTGTCGCCAAGGCGCCAGCGGCCGAGGGTCAGCCCTCAGTGCCAGGGAGGCGACGCTGGGCTAAGTTCGAGGCATGACCAGCGACCAAGCCACTGCCCCGCAGCCGCCCCGGCAAAGCATCTTCGAGCCCGAGTTCACGCAGCGGCTGTGCGAGATCTTTGAAGAACATATTGCCTTCAACCGCGTGCTGGGCCTGCAGATCGACGCGCTGGAGGCCGAGCAGGTGCTGGCCCATATCAGCATGCGGCCCGAGCTGATCGGCCATTTCACCCACCAGCGCCTGCACGGCGGCGTGATCAGCGCCACCCTGGACGCGATGGGCGGGCTGGCGGTGATGGCCGCCATCGGCGCGCGCCACCTGGACGAGCCGCCGCTGCAGCGCCTGCAGCGCTTCGGCAAGCTGGGCACCATCGACCTGCGCATCGACTATCTGCGCCCCGCCACCGGGCCGCTGTTCCGCGCCCGCGCCCAGGTGCTGCGCCTGGGCAGCCGGGTGGCCAGCACGCGCATGGAATTCCTGGACGCTCAGGGCCGGCTGCTGAGCACCGGCGCGGCCGCCTACATCGTCTCCTGAACCGCGGCGCGCGGCCGGGCCGCGCGGATGCGGTAGGCGCAACGCCTGGCACCGGCCTGCAGCAGGTGCTCGCAGCGCTCCACGCTCGCCGCCTGCGCACCCAGCAGGGCACGGAACAGGGCCAACTCGGAGCGGCAGAAGCCCTGGCAGCTGCTGGCCGCGGCGCAGATCGGGCAATGGTCCTCGATCAGCAGCCAGTCGCTGCCATCGCGCTCCACGCGCGCCAGATAGCCCTCCTCGGCACGGATCTCGGCCAGGCGTCTGAGCCTGGCGGGCAGGCTGCGCGCACCCTGCAGGCGCTGCTGGTAGCTGGCCAGCATGTCGCGTTCGCGCGCCGCGATCAGCTGCTCCAGCGCGGCCGGCCCGAACAGCTCGGCGGTCTGCCGGATCAGCTGCACCGCCAGCTCGCCATGGCGATCGGGAAAGCGGCCATGGCCCATCGCGCTGAGGCGCCAGATGCGCTTGGGGCGGCCCGCCGTGCCGCCGGTCCTGACCTCGTCCTCGGCCTCCACCAGGCCCTGCGCCAGCAGGCCCTGCAACTGCTTGTGCGCCCCCATCGGCGTGATGGCGCAGGCCGCCGCCAGCGTGGCGGCGCTCTGCGCCCCGCGGCTCTTGAGCTGGTAGAGCAGGCGCTCGCTGGTGGCGTTCATGGCGCGCGCCCCCCAACCTGCTGATGCTGCTGCAGTTCGCGCGCCGCCAGGCGCAGGAGTTGCAACGCGGCCGCGCCGCACATCAAGCCGCCCAGGGCCATGATCCAGCGCACCGAGAGCAGGGCCAGCGCGCCGCCCACCAGGGCGATCGCCACGTTGGCGATGCAGAACACCGTGGACAGCAAGCCCATCACCCGCCCCTGGCCATGGGCGGCAAAACGCTCCGACATCCAGGCCGGCAGCAGCGCGTTGTAGAGCGCCAGCGGCAGCCCCGAGAGCATGATCACCGCCAGCCCGACGGGGCCCGGCACCAGGGCCAGCGCGCCGATCAGCAGCGCGGCGCCCAGCGCCGCCTGCGCCGCCGCCCGCAGCGGGTGCCCGCCCTGGGTGAACCGGCGCAAGGGCCAGCGCCCGGAAAACACGCTGGCCAGCGTCATCACCGCGCATTGCCCCGCCGTCACCCAGGCGATGCCGCGGCCGTCCAGGCCCAATTGCTCCAGCAGCCAGAGCGGCGAAAACTCATACAGGGCGTTGACCCCCAGGGTCAGGCACAGCTGCATCGCAAACAGGGCGGCCAGCAGCGGGTCGCGCGCCAGCAGGCCCAGGGCCTGTTGCTCGCGCATGGCGCGCAGCAGCTGCAAGGGGCCGCTGGCCGCGGGCGAGGCCGGCACGCCCAGGCCCAGCACCAGCAGGCAGGGCAGCATGGCCAGCCCCGCCAGCACGAAGGGCACGGGCTCACCCCAGCCGAGCGTCAGCCCGCCCACCAGCGGCCCCAGCAGCCAGCCCATGTAGAGCGCGGCATTCAGCAGCGCAAAGGCGCGCGTGCGGTCGATCTGCCCATGCATGTCGGCAAGCAGGGCGCGCGCCACCGCCACATTGCCCTCGGTGAGCCCGGTGACGAAGCGCGCCGCGACGAACAGCAGATACCAGCGCTGCTGCAACGCATAGGCGGTGAGCAGATAGCCGCCCAGGGTGGCCAGCAGGGTCACCGCCAGCACGGCACGGCGGCCATAGCGATCCGACAGCGGCCCGATGAACAGGCTGCCGATCAGGATGCCCAGCGGATTGGCGGCCAGCGCGAGGCCCATCAGCAGCTTGGGATCCAGGCCCGCAAAGCGCGTGAAGGCATCGGCCGGCCCGTGCACGAAGATGGGCGCCAGGATGGGGTATGGCATCGCCACCCCCATGGTGCTCAGCAGGCCCAGCAGGCAGACGGCCCACAGCACCAGCTGCGGATGCTTGATGGCGGGCGGCGGCTCGGCCGCGAGGCTGGCAAGGCTGGCGCTCATGCGAGGTCCCGGCTCATGAGGCCGGCTCATTGCGCCAGGCCGCGCATTGCAGCACCAGCCGGTAGCCGTCCGGGTCCTCGAAGCTGCGGCCACGCTCGTCCCAATAGGGATTGAAGGCCGCCACCCGGCGGAAGCCCGCCGCCAGCAGGCGCGCGCAGGCGGCCTCCCAGGCGGCCGGCTCGGGCAGGTAGAGCACCAGCAGATCCTCGGGCGTCGGCCGCGGCGCCACCGGGTGCTGGCGGCACTGCGTGAACTCCAGGTGATAGGCCGCGCCGGGCTGGCCGAGCATGCAACCGTCGAAGCCCGCGTGGTCGGCGAACTCGCCCAGGCGGCTCAGGCCCAGGCCGTCGATATAGAGCGCGACGCTGCGCCGCAGATCGGCGACCGGGCGCGCAATGCGCAGATGGGGATGCGCTGCTTGCGAAGCCATCATGGCGGGTTCCGTACGCACAAGCGCTTATGCCGAGGCCTGGGCCGGGCCCTTCAGCTCCACGCCGTTGCCGTCGGGGTCGCGCAGATAGAGCGAGGGGCCCTCGCCCTCCGCACCATAACGTTGACCATACTCGCCCACCTCGACACCGGCAGCCTCGAGCGCGAGACGCAGCCGGGCCTCGTCGAAGCTCGCCACGCGCAGCGCGAAGTGATCCATATTGCGCCCCTCGGCGCCTGGCCCGCTACCGCCGGCACGGCCCAGCTTGCCGTCCAGGGGCAGCAGGTCGATGAGGGCGGCGCCGGCGCGCAGCTGCACCAGGCCGATCTCGTCCTGGCGACGCTCCAGGCTGCAGCCCAGCACGCCGACGTAGAAGGCCAGCGCGGCGTCCAGATCGCGCACCCGCAAGACCACATGGTCCAGGCCCAGCAACTGCAGATTCACCACACCCATCGCGTCCTCCAAGGCTTAGCGCCGATGGCCGGCATCATGCCTGCGCCGTCGAATTAAATAAACGTTTGGTTTATAAACCATGAAGCAGCCAGGCCCATGCCGCGGCTGACAGAGCGGGCCGGCGCAAGTGACAATCCGGCCATGCCATTCCGCTCTCTGCCCCTGCCCTCTGCCATCAGCGGCCGCCTCTGGCTGCAGTCCATGCCCGGCCGCCTCGAGTCATGGGGCGCTTTTCTCGACGAGGCGCGCCTGCGCCAGCTGCACCTGGTGGTGTGCCTGAACCCGCTGGACGAGGTGGCGCAGCTCTCGCCCGCCTACCACAAGGCCATCGCCGAGGGCCGCCTGCCGTTTCGCTGGCAGCATCTACCGATGCGCGATTTCGGCCTGGGCGCCGACCCGGCGGCCTTCCGCCAGGGGGTGGAGCAGCTGACGCACAGCCTGGTGCTGGGCGAGCAGGTGCTGCTGCATTGCGCCGCCGGCATCGGCCGCACCGGCACGGTGGCGGCCTGCGTGCTCAAGGGCCTGGGGCTGGAACGCGAGGTGGCGCTGGCGGCGGTGCGCGCGGTGGGCTCGAATCCGCAGTCGGCCGCGCAGTCCGGCTGGGTCGACCAGTTCTGATGAACCTGACGCTGCTGCACGCCGATGCGCGCCTGATCGTCGTCAACAAGCCCAGCGGCCTGCTCTCGGTGCCCGGCCGCGGCCCCGACAAGCAGGATTGCGCCAGCGCGCGCGTGCAGCAGCAGTGCGCGGATGCGCTGATCGTGCATCGGCTGGATCAGGCGACCTCGGGCCTGCTGCTGCTGGCGCGTGGGGCCGCGGCGCAGCGCGAGCTGAGCCAGGCCTTCGCCACGCGCCGCGTCGGCAAGCGCTATGTGGCGGTGGTGGCGGGCCGGCTGGCGCAGGACGAGCTGGAGATCGACCTGCCCCTGCTCACCGACTGGCCCAACCGGCCGCGCCAGATGGTGGATGCGCAGCGCGGCAAACCCTCGCAGACGCGGTTGCGTGTGCTGGCGCGCACGGCCGACAGCACGCGCGTGGAGCTCGTGCCCCTCACCGGCCGCACCCACCAGCTGCGCGTGCACCTGATGGCGATCGGCCACGCCATCCTGGGCGATGCGCTCTACGCCAGCCCCGCGGACGCGGCGCGCGCACCGCGCCTGCTGCTGCATGCCAGCGAGCTGGTGCTGGAAGACAGCGGCCAGCGCTTCTACTGCGCGCCGGACTTCTGAAGCGCCAGCAGGGGTTCGCGCAGGCGCGCCGAAAAATCGGCCGGCGCGACATACTGCAGCAGCTCCTTGCCCTTGGGGTCCAGGCTGATGGCCAGGCCCAGCGCGGGATAGAGCCAATGCTCCAGCCCCTGCAGCTGCAGGCGCTCGGCGGGGGCGCCGAAGCGCTGCTGCACCAGCGCCGCGTCCAGCTGCAGCGCCGGGATCAGGCTGATGCCCCGCAAGCTGGCGCCATCGGCCAGGGCCAGGTCTTGCGCGGCCAGGGTGTAGCGGTGCGCCCCGCTGGCCAGCGGCTCGATCTTGCTGGCGCGTTCGCGCAAGCCCTGCATCTGCGGCGCCGGCAGCGTGGCGCTGAAGATCAGGCGCCCGCTGACGAAACCGAGCTGGACGTTATCCACATAGGCTTCCAGCGTCGCGGCGTCGGTGCCGTCGACGAGCAGCGCGAGCTGGAAGTTGTCGGGCCAGCGCGCCCGCGCGTCCGCCAGCCGGCCAGGCCCCAGCGCCAGGCCGAACACGCGGCTGCTGCCATCGGGCAAGGCCTGCACCTGCCAGGGCAGGTCGTGCTCCGGCACGGCCCCGGGCACAGGGCCCCTCACCATCTGCCACAGGGCCGGTGCAAAGGCCAGCGCGAATATCGCCGCGACCGCGAGGCCCAGCCAGACAAACATCTTCTTCTGCGTCATGGCCGCCACTGTAGCTTGCCCTACCATGCGCCCATGAACACCCTCACCGATCTCACCATCGTCACCGGCGCCTCGCGCGGCATGGGCGAGGCGATAGCCCGCCAGCTGCTGGCGCCGTCGCGGCAGCTCATCGGCATCGCGCGCCAGCGCAGCGAGGCCTTGCAGGCCGAGGCCGCGCGGCTGGGCGCGCCGCTGCAGCAATGGACGGCCGATCTGTCCGATCCCCTGCCCGCCGCCGAACAGCTGCGCAGCTGGCTGAGCCAGCAGGACGGCCAGGGCTACCGCAGCCTCACCCTCGTCAACAACGCGGCCGCGGTGAGCCCGCCCGGCCCGGTGGACGAATTGCCGCTGGCCGAGCTCTCGCGCACCCTGCGCGTCAGCCTGGAGGCGACGCTGCTGCTGAGTGCCGCCTTCCTCGACGCCACGCGCGCCTGGCCGGGCAACCGGCGCATCCTCAACATCTCCTCGGGCCTGGGGCGCCGCGCCATGGCGGCCAGCGCCGGCTACTGCGCCGCCAAGGCCGGCATGGACAACCTGTCCGCCGCGATGGCACTGGACGAGGCCCACAAGCGCTGCCAGGGCTTGAACGGCGCGCAGATCGTCTCGCTGGCGCCCGGCATCATCGACACCGACATGCAGACCCAGCTGCGCAGCGGCGACCCCAGCAAGTTCCCCGACCAGGCACAGTTCGCCAATTTCAAGCGCGAGGGCCTGCTGGCCAGCCCCGACGAGGCGGCCGCGCGCATCCTCAAGATCCTGGCGCGCCCCGATTTCGGCAGCAAGGTGCTGGCCGATGTGCGCGACGCTTGAATTGCCCCCACCCGACCCCATATGCCCGCCACGGCCGTCGATGGCCGCAAGGAGATGAAGACGTGAAACATGGATTGCTGATCGCCACCCTGGTGGCCGCCCTGAGCCTGAGCATGCTGAGCCCGGACGCCGAGGCCAAGCGCATCGGCGGCGGCGGCTCCGCTGGCATGAAGCGCACGGTGCCGACC
>NZ_JBYTBE010000015.1:114296-117895 GCF_058788955.1 Roseateles sp. FW301-B2 | reverse complement strand
CCTCCCCCCCAAACTCGCCGGGCCGCCTGTTGACGCGCGCCAGCGCGCTGCTTAGGCTGAGGCCAGCTCGAACAAGAAGGAAGAAGTCCATGAAGAAGCCTGCACTGCGCTGCGCCGTCGCTTTGATGCTGGCCCTGCTCTATCCCGCCGCCCAGGCCAATACCTTCAGCGTGCAATGGCAGGATCTCGCCGGCGACGGCGGGCCGGTGGGCGATGTGATCGCGGTGCGCCTGGTGTTCAGCGACAGCGGCGCCTGGACCGCCACCTGGCAGGCCAACCCCCTGCACCCCTTCAGCGGCAATGCCCGCTTCAACCTGAATCTGTTCAATATCGCGCTTGGCGACCTGGCCAGCGCCCAGGCCCCCCAGCTCTCGCTGGACGGCGTCCAGGACTTCGGCGCCGCCAGCAGCACCGAGTTCAGCTACAGCGGCCAGGTGGCCTATCTGGCCAACTGGCATGCCGGCGACGGCATCAGCACCGGCAATGCCAGCAACTTCATCTCCGGCGCGGTGAGCCAGCAAAGCCCCTTCGGCCGCGACAACCTGCTCACCGAGGCGCGCGTGGCCAGCCATGTGCCCGAGCCCAGCAGCGTGCTGCTGACCTCGATGGCGCTGGCCCTGGCGGGCCTGACCGGCACCAGCCTGAGCCTGATGCGCCGCCGCCCCAAGGCTCAGGAGAGCTGAGCCCGCAAGAACTCGACCGTGCGTTGCCAGGCCAGCCTGGCTGCGGCGGCATCGAAGCGCGGCGTGGTGTCGTTGTTGAAGCCATGCTGGGTGCCCGGATAGACATGGGCCTCGTAGCGCACGCCCGCGACCTTCAGCGCCGCCTCGTAGCCGGGCCAGCCGGCATTCACGCGCTCGTCCATGCCGGCGTACTGGATCAGCAGCGCGGCCTTGATCTTGGCCACCTCGGCGGCCGGCGGCTGGCCGCCATAAAAGGGCACGGCCGCCGCCAGCTCCGGCAGCTGGGTGGCGAGGTAGTTGGCGATGCCGCCACCGAAACAGAAACCCACCACGCCCACCCGCCCGTTGCCCTCGGGCAGGCTCAGCAGCGCGCGCGCCGCGGCCACGAAGTCGGCGAGCGTCTTGCCGCCATCCAGCTTGGCAAACAGCTCGCGCGCCCGGTCCTCGTCGCCCGGATAGCCGCCCAGGCTGTAGAGCGCGTCGGGCGCATAGGCAACGAAGCCGTCCAGGGCCAGGCGGCGTGCGATGTCCTCGATATGAGGATTCAGGCCGCGGTTTTCATGCACCACCAGCACCACCGGCAGCCTGCCGCCGGCCGCGGCCGGCATGGCCAGGTAACCGCTCACGCGGCCATGGCCCTGGGGCGCGTCGAAGGCCTGAGTGCGGGTGACGATGCGGCGGTCGTCGGGCCGCACCTGCTGGGCGGCCGCAAAGCGCGGCGTCAGCGCCGCCAGCGTGGCCGCGGCGGCAGCGGCGCTGCCCAGGCAGCCCTGCGCCCGCTCCAGGAAGCCGCGCCGGCTGAGATCGCCGTGCACATACTGGTCGAACAGGCGCAGGATCTCGGGGGCGAAGTCCTTGGCGGTGAGTCTCATGCGGGCATCTTTCGGGCGAGTCCGGGTCGGCGCATTCTTGCCAAGCCGTGCGGGTGCCGCAAGCGGCGACAACCCGGCCCGGCTAGACTGGGGCATCCGCCTTGAGCCGCCCGCCGCGATGAACGCCACGCCCATACCCACGCCCACGCCCACGCCCACGCCCACTGCCGAAGCCGATCTCGAGCTCGACGCCGTCGTCAGCGCGCTGCGCCAGGCCCGCCAGGACTGGCGCGCCAGCCAGCAGCGCCTCAACGAAGCCGGCGGGCGCGAGCTGCCCTCGGCCGAGGTGCTGGGCAGCATCGTCGACGGCCTGCGCGGCGCGCTGTTCCCGATGCGCCTCGGCCCACCCGAACTGCGCCCGGACGGCGAGGACTTCTTCGTCGGCCATACCCTGCATACCCAGCTGCAGGCGCTGCGCGGCCAGATCCTGCTGGAGCTGCGCCATGCGGCGCGCCAGCCCGGTGCCAGCGAGCCGGCCGAGGCGGTGGCCGGCCATGCCGCGGCGCTGACGCGCGCCTTCGCCCACAGCCTGCCCGCCATCCGCCGCCTGCTGGACAGCGATGTGCAGGCCGCCTTCGATGGCGACCCTGCGGCCCGCAGCGTCGACGAGGTGCTGATCTGCTATCCCGGCATCGCCGCGATGATCCACCACCGCATCGCCCACCAGCTCTACCGCCTGGGCGTGCCCCTGCTGGCGCGCATCGTGGCCGAGCTCTCGCATGCCCGCACCGGCATCGACATCCACCCCGGCGCCCAGATCGGCCCCGGCCTGTTCATCGACCACGGCACCGGCGTGGTGATCGGCGAGACGGCGGTGATCGGCCAGCGCGTGCGCATCTACCAGGCCGTGACGCTGGGCGCGCGCAGCTTCCCGGTCGATGCCGAAGGCCATGTGCGCAAGGGCCAGCCGCGCCACCCCATCGTCGAGGACGAGGTGGTGATCTATGCCGGCGCCACCATCCTGGGCCGCATCACGCTGGGGCATGGCTCCACCATCGGCGGCAACGTCTGGGTCACGCGCAGCGTCCCGCCTGGCAGCAACGTCACCCAGGCCAGCTCGCAGCAGGTCTGCGAGGGTGGCAACACCTGACCCCCGCGGCCAGACCGGCATGAGCGCAGCGCCAGACGCCAACGCCAAGGCCGCCGCCGACGACGACGGCTTCGATCCCAACACGCTCCTGCAGCGCTTCAGCGAACGCCTGCGCGAGCTGGATCAACCGGTGGATCTGTCGATCTCGCTGGACGCACTGCAGGCGCGCCGCGCCGTGCCCACAACGCCCACAACGCCCACAACGCCCTCAACGCCGACAACGCCCGCGCCGCGCAGCCAGCTCCGGCCCGGGCGCTGGAACATGGACGACGTCACCGACGTCGAGGACCAGAGCGAACGCCGGCGCGCACAGGCCGCGCGCGCCCTTGAACAGGCGCGCGAGGCCGAAGCGCAGGCGCAGGAGCTGGCGCAGCGGCAGGCCCGGCAACAGGCGCGCGAGGCCGAGGCGCGCGCCGCCGCCGAAGCCCTGGCCCAGGCGCGCGCACGCCTGCAGGCCCAGCGGCAGGCCGCGCAGGCCTCGGCCGAGCTGGCGCTGCAGCGGGAGCGGGAGCGGGAGCGGGAAGCACAGGCACAGGCACAGCGTCAGCGCGACGCCGCTGCCGCGGCCGAGCGGCGCGCGGTGGAAGCGCAGACCCAGCGCCTGCGCGAGCTGGCCGAGGCGCAAGCGCGCGCCGCGCTGCTGGCGCAACAGCGGGCCGAGCGGGAGGCGGCCTTGAACTTGGCGGCCGAGCGTGCAGCGGCCGAGCGTGCAGCGGCCGAGCGTGCAGCGGCCGAGCGTGCAGCGGCCGAGCGTGCAGCGGCCGAGCGTGCAGCGGCCGAGCGTGCAGCGGCCGAGCGTGCAGCGGCCGAGCGTGCAGCGGCCGAGCGTGCAGCGGCCGAGCGTGCAGCGGCCGAGCGTGCAGCGGCCGAGCGTGCAGCGGCCGAGCGTGCAGCGGCCGAGCGTGCAGCGGCCGAGCGTGCAGCGGCCGAGCGTGCAGCGGCCGAGCGTGCAGC
>NZ_JBYTBE010000015.1:28823-114197 GCF_058788955.1 Roseateles sp. FW301-B2 | reverse complement strand
CGAGCGTGCAGCGGCCGAGCGTGCAGCGGCCGAGCGTGCAGCGGCCGAGCGTGCAGCGGCCGAGCGTGCAGCGGCCGAACAGACGGCGGCCTTGAGGCGGCGGCAGCAGCATGAAGCCGCGGAGCGCGCCCAAGCTCAGCGCGCTGCCGATGCCCTGGCGGCGGAACTCAGGCTGGACTTCAGGGCCAGCTTGCCAGCCGCGGCCAACGAAGCAGAACTCATCGCGAGCATCACCCTGCCCCGCGTACCGCCCTCGGCGGACGCCAGCTTGCCCGAGTTGCGGCTGCCCGCCTGCGCGCCCGCAGCGCCGCTCGATCTGGACGAGCTGGGCGGGCTGATGCGGCAGCTGGCCCGTGAGGCCGCTGACTACCAGCGGCAGCCCTTGTCGCGCCCCGCGTCCAGCAGCAGCGGCACCGCCGCCAGCACACCGGCACCGCTGTAGGCCTCGCGGCAATCCTTCTTGGCGGCGTTCTCCAGGCTCTCGCTGAGCTTGGACTTGCGCTCGGGCGGATGCGCCAGCAGCTCCAGCACGCCGCGCGTGCCCTGCCTGGAGATCTCGCCGCCGCGCGGGCGTCGCCATTCGAGGTCGAGCTTGGGCGCGCTGGCGGGCGTGGACGGCGCCGTCGCCACGTCCCGGCCCAGGCGCGCGCCGGCGTCCGGTGCGCCCACCCCCGGCAGCGCTGCGGTCGGCGACAGGCTCGGGGCTTCAAACCGCGGCAGCTCCGAGGCGGCAGCGGCCTCGGGCCGCAGCGCCTGGGTCGCGAGCAGCTGCTCGGCGGCGCGGCGCGCCGGGCGCTCCAGCTGCGGCGCCGCATCGGGTGTGGTGCGCGTCGACGGCGCGGGCGTCGCCACCTGGGGGGCGTCGAACCTGGGCAGGCTCTCGGCCGCCGGTGCACGGCTGGCCGGCGCCAGCTCGGTGCTGGCCGGCAGTGGCCGGCTGAGCTGCGGCGCCGGCTCGGGCGTGGCCTTGGTCACCAGCGGCGGCGCCTCGGGCAGCTTGGGCGGCTCGAATCTGGGCAGGGCCTCGGCGGCCTGGCCGGGCAAGGCGGCCGCCGCCAGCGGGCTGCGCGCGGGGCGGGCCAGGGCCGGCGCAGGCGCGGTCGTGCTCCTCAGCACCGGCGCCGGCGCCTCGGGCAGGGCCGGCGCGGCAAAGCGCGGCAAGGCCTCGGGCAGGGCGGTGTTGAGCGCGGGGCCGGCGGCTGCGGTTTCGGCGCTGGGCCGGTCCAGCTGCGGCTCGGCCGCAGCGGTGGTCTTGAGCACCGGCGGCGGTGCCTCGGGTGCCGTGGTGGCCACGGGCGGCAGCTCGGCCAGGCGGGCCTGTGGCAGCGTCGTCATGCGCTCGGGCCGGCCGCGCAGCAGGTCGGCGCCCGGCTGCGCCTGCCACATGCCCAGGCGCGCGGCGCCCGGCTGCTCGGGCGCGGCGGCGGCCTCGGCCTCGCTGCGCACCGTGCCGCCGAAGCGTTCGCGCCTGGCTTCGCCCACGGCACCAAGATTGGGCAGCGGCGGCGCGGCCGGGCCGCTGCCGCTGGCACCGGGCGTGCCGCCCAGGTCCAGGGTGACGTTGAGCCGCCCCCACACGCCCTCGCCGGGGCGGGCGCTGCCACCGGGCGTGTTGCCCACGAGCAGCACCAGCCACACATGCAGCAGCAACGCCAGGGTCAGGCATTGCTGCAGCCGGGTGGGCCGGCGATCGCCGGAGAACCAGGCCGCTGGTCGGGGGTGTGCGAGGCTGGACAAGTGGCAGTGAAGGAGGCTGTCGGGCTGGGAAAGGCGGCGCGCCGCTGCGCAGTTTAAGGGGGTGATAGCAGCGGGCACAGAAGATGCACGTAAGCAAGAACCACCACACTGCAGTGTCTGTAAGGCCCTAGCATTGGGGGCAAGCGCAACTGATGTGCATCAAGCACGCGCGCTGATTCAGGGAGAAACCGCATGTGGGTCTGTCCGCTGCCATCGCGATGAGGCGAGGCCGTTACATCGTCCTGGTGACGGCCAGCTACGCCGTGCTGGCACTGGCCTGGATCCTCTTGTCCGACCAGCTGCTGCTGGCGCTGGTGTCGGCCGAGCGCATGGTCTGGCTCTCCAGCGTGAAGGGCCTGTTCTTCGTGGCGGCAAGCGCCGTCTACGTCTACATGAGCCTGCGCGCGGTGCCGGGCTCGCACACCCCACCCGGCTGGACCCTGCTGGACACGCTGGCCCAGGGCGCCACCGGCGCGCCCATGCGGCGCACGCTGCGCTATCTGTTTGCCGCCGCCATCACGCTGGCGATGCTGTGGCTGCAGCAAAGCCTGCAGTTCGAGGTGCAGCGCCCGCGCCTGATCCTCTACATGCTGCCGGTGATACTGAGCGCGCTGATGGGCGGCCTGGGGCCCGGCCTGCTGGCCACCTGCGTGGCGGCGTTGGGCGCCGACCTGCTGGCGCCCGTGCCCCTGCACAGCGACCGCGCCAGCCCGCAGGATCGCCTGCAATGGGCCTTTCTGCTGCTCAACGGCGCCCTGGTAAGCCTGCTGAGCGCGCTGCTGCAGCGCTCGCTGGCCAAGCTCGCGCTGAACGCCAGGCTGCTCGATGCGGTGCTCAGCGGCAGCTCCGACGCCGTGTACGTGAAGGACCGGCAGGGCCGCTATCTGCTGGCGAATGCCGCCGCGGCCGGCTTCGTCGGCAAGCGCGTCGACGAACTGCTGGGCGCCGACGACCTGGCGCTGTTCGACCCCGAGGGCGCCGCTCGGGTGCGGCAGGCGGATGCCGAGATCATGCGAGCGGGCGCGCGGCGCACGCTGGAAGAGCAGGTGCGCACGCAGGACGGCCGCGCGCTGCTGTTCGCCGTCACCAAGGGCCCGGTGCGCGACCAGGAGGGCGAGGTGATCGGCCTGTTCGGCATCTCGCGCGACATCACCGAGCAGCGCCGCCGCGAGACCGAGCAGCAGCAGGCCGCCGAGGCGCTGCGCGACCGCGAGCGGCGCCTGGCGCGCGTGCTCGACGGCTCCGACCAGGGCTATTGGGACTGGAATCTGCAGACCCGGCAGTTCCAGGTGAGCGCCCGCTGGGAGACCATGCTGGGCTACCAGCCCGGCGAGATGATCGTGACCGAGGAGCATTGGCCCGAGCTGGTGCACCCCGAGGACCTGCCGCGGGCGCTGGCCTCGATCGAGCGCCACCTCAGCGGTGCCTCGCCCCTGCACGAGGTGGAGATACGCTGCAAGGCCAAGTCGGGCAACTGGCGCTGGGTGCTCTCGCGCGGGCGCATCGTCGAGCGCGATGCGCAGGGCCGGCCGCTGATGTTCTCGGGCACCCATACCGACATCAACGAGCGCAAACGCCACGAGCTGGAGCAGCAGCAGGCCCTGGTGGTGTTCGAGGGCAGCCACGAGGGCATCATGATCGTCAGCCCGGCCCGGCTCATCACCAAGGTCAACCCGGCCTTCAGCCGCATCACCGGCTACAGCGCGCTCGAAGCGGTGGGCCATTCGCCCAAGCTGCTGGCCTCGGGCCGGCATGGCCCGAAGTTCTACGAGGAGCTCTGGGACGAGGTGCAGCGCCACGACTTCTGGCGCGGCGAAATCTGGAACCGGCGCAAGAACGGCGAGGTCTATGCCGAGCTGCTGTCGATCTCGGTGGTGCGCGACGCCGACGGCCAGGTGCGGCACTACATCGGGGCCTTCTCCGACATCAGCCAGCTCAAGGCCCATGAGGCCGAGCTGGACCGCGTGGCCCATTACGACGTGCTCACCGGCACGCCCAACCGCCGCCTGCTCGCCGACCGGCTGCGCCAGGCCATCCAGCATTGCGCGCGCAGCGGCAAGTCCAGCGCCGTCTGCTTCCTCGACCTGGACGGCTTCAAGGCCGTCAACGACCAGTTCGGCCATGCCGTGGGCGACCAGCTGCTGATCAGCGTGGCGACCCAGCTGCGCGCCGTGATGCGCGCCGACGACACGCTGGCGCGCCTGGGCGGCGACGAGTTCGTGCTGCTGCTCTCCGACATCGGCTCACCCGAGGAATGCACGCTGATCCTGGACCGCGTGCTGCTGGCGGTGGCAAGGCCGGTGCAGATCGGGCCGCACCGCATCCACACCAGCGCCAGCATCGGCGTGAGCCTCTACCCGGCCGACAATGTCGACGCCGACACCTTGCTGCGCCACGCCGACCAGACCATGGTGCGCGCCAAGGAGGCGGGCAAGAACCGCTACCAGCTCTTCGACCCCGACAGCGATCGCAAGGCGCAGACGCACCGGCAGACGCTGGAGCGGCTGCGCCACGCGCTGCAGCATGAGGAGTTCGCGCTCTACTACCAGCCCAAGGTCGACCTGCAGACCGGCGAGGTGATCGGCGTCGAGGCGCTGATACGCTGGCTGCCGCCGGGCGCGCCCATGATCGCGCCGGCCGAGTTCCTGCCGCACATCCATGGCAGTGATCTGGAGGGCGCCTTCGGGGCCTGGGTGCTGCGCACCGCGGTGGCCCAGGCGGCGGCGTGGCAGCAGGCCGGCGAGGCCGTCAAGGTCAGCGCCAACATCAGCGCCAACCACCTGCTGCAGCCCAGCTTCTTCGACGACCTGCGCAGCGCGCTGGCCGCACATCCGCAGCTGCCGCCCTCGCAGCTGGAGCTGGAGGTGCTGGAAACCGCCGAGATCGGCGACATGGAGCAGGCCGTCGCCATCCTGCAGCGCTGCCGCGAGCTGGGCGTGCACTTCGCGCTGGACGATTTCGGCACCGGCTATTCCTCGCTCACCTATCTGCGCAAGCTGCCGGTCGACACGCTCAAGATCGACCAGAGCTTTGTGCGCGACATGCTCAGCGACCCCGACGACCTGGGCATCGTGGAGGGTGTGATCCGGCTCGCCGCGGTGTTCCAGCGCAAGGTCATCGCCGAGGGCGTCGAGACCCTGGAGCATGGCGCCCTGCTGCGCCAGCTGGGCTGCCGCCTGGCCCAGGGCTATGGCATCGCGAGGCCGATGCCGGCCGCGGCCTTCCCGGCCTGGCGCCAGCAATGGCGCGAGCGCGCCATCTGGCTGGAATTGCCGCCGCCGGCCCGGGCCCAGACCGGCCGCTGAGCCCGCTCGCGTCACCTGGGTGACAGCTTCCCGGTACTTACCTGTACGTGGTGCCACGCACGCCGGCGCCGATGCGCTCTGGCATTGTTCGGAGCAGCGCGGCGACGCGGCGGCGCCGGTCCCAGGCCGGCCCGTGCGCGCACGCCGAGCGCCGTTTTCTTCGCACCCTCCCACTCTTCCCGACGAGGCGACCATGAAACACCACACCCCCGCACTGGCCGCGCTGACGCTGGCCCTCTCCATGCACCTGGCCCACGCCGCCGAACCGATCAAGATCGGCGTGTCCGGGCCCTTCACCGGCGGCTCCTCGTCGATGGGCGTGAGCATGCGCGACGGCGTGCGTCTGGCCGCCGAGGAGATCAACAAGGCCGGCGGCGTGCTGGGCCGCCAGCTGCTGCTGGTGGAGCGCGACGACGAGGCCAAGAACGAGCGCGGCGTGCAGATCGCCCAGGAGCTGATCAACAAGGAGAAGGTCGCCGCCACGGTGGGCTTCATCAACACCGGCGTGGCGCTGGCCTCGCAGCGCTTCTACCAGCAGGCCAAGATCCCGGTGATGAACAACGTCGCCACCGGCTCGCTGGTGACGCACCAGTTCGATGACCAGCCCGAGAACTACATCTTCCGCAACGCCGCGCACGACAGCATCCAGGCCCCGATGATCGTGGACGAGGCCATCACCCGCCGCGGCTTCAAGAAGGTGGCGATCCTGGCCGACTCCACCAACTACGGCCAGCTGGGCCGGGCCGACCTCGAGAAGGCGCTGGAGCTCAAGGGCGTGAAGCCGGTGGCGGTGGAGAAGTTCAACATCAAGGACGTCGACATGACGGCCCAGCTGCTGAAGGCCAAGGAGGCCGGCGCCGAGGCGATCCTGACCTATGCGATCGGACCCGAGCTGGCGCAGATCGCCAACGGCATGACCAAGCTGGGCTGGAAGGTGCCAATGGTGGGCAGCTGGACGCTCTCGATGGCCAACTACATCGACAACGCCGGCCCCGGCGGCGAGGGTGCGCGCATGCCGCAGACCTTCATCCAGGAACCCACCACGCCCAAGCGCCAGAGCTTCATCATCAGCTACCTGAAGACCTTCAACCCGAAGAACGCGCGCATCGACTCGCCCGTCTCGGCGGCGCAGGGCTACGACTCGGTCTACCTGCTGGCCGCGGCCATCAAGCAGGCCGGCGGCACCGAGGGCCCGAAGATCAAGGCCGCGCTGGAGGACCTGAAGACGCCGGTGGAAGGCGTGGTGACGACCTACAACAAGCCCTTCTCCAAGGGCGACCATGAGGCCATCACCGCCAACATCCCGGTGTTCGGCGAGGTCAAGGGCCAGCGCGTGGTCTATGCCTACGAGGCCGATTTCAAGAAGGCCTCGGAAGTGCGCGTCAAGGATGTCAACGCCAAGGGTGCGCTGACGGTCAAGAAGTAAGCCTCCACGCCCGGGCCCCCAGGGTCCGGGCCGTTTTGCGGGACACGCCATGCAAATCCTCACCCAACTGGTGTTCAGCGGCATCGCCCTGGGCATGATTTACGCCGTCATCGCCTTCGGCTACCAGCTCACCTTCGCCACCTCCGACACCCTGAACTTCGGCCAGGGCGAGGCCCTCATGCTGGGCGCCCTGGTGGGCCTGTCGGCGGTCGGCTTCGGCATCAACTACTGGCTGATGATTCCGCTGGTGTGCCTGTTCGGCGCCATCCAGGGCGCGGTGGTGGAACGCATCGGCGTGCGCCCCGCCATCAAGATGAAATCGGAGTTCGGCTGGATCATGTCCACCATCGCGCTGGGCATCATCTTCAAGAACGTGGCCGAGAACGTCTGGGGCCGCGACGACCTCAAGTTCCCCTCGCCCCTGCCCGAGGCGCCCATGCATTTCCTCGGCGCCAACATCCTGCCGATGGAGGTGCTGGTCGTGGTGGGCGCGCTGCTGATGATGCTGTCGGTGGAGTTCTTCAACCGCCGCTCGATCTACGGCAAGGCGGTGGTGGCCACCTTCAACGACCGCGACGCCGCCAAGCTGATGGGCATCAACACCGGCCTGGTGATCACCTTCTCCTACGCCCTCTCCTCGCTCACCGCCGCCTTTGCCGGCGTGCTGATCGCGCCGCTCACGCTCACCGGCGCCACCATGGGCTCGGTGCTGGGCCTGAAGGCCTTTGCGGTGGCCATCATCGGCGGCCTCACCAGCGGCATGGGCATCGTCGTGGGTGGCGTGATCCTGGGCGTGGCCGAGACCACCACCGGCTTCTACATCTCCACCGGCTACAAGGACGTGCCGGGCCTGGTGCTGCTGCTGATCGTGCTGGCGCTGAAGCCGGCCGGCCTGTTCGGCAAGACTGCGATCAAGAAGGTCTGAGCAGATGAAACCGAAATTCCTCATCGCCGCCGGCCTGGCCATCGCCGCCCTCGCGGCCTTTCCGCTCGCCTCCGGCAACCCCTACTACATCCACCTGGTCGAGACCATCATGATCTATGCGATCGTGCTGTTCGGCCTGGACATCGTGGTGGGCTACACCGGCCAGGTCTCGCTGGGCCATGCCGGCCTGTTCGGCATCGGCGCCTATACCGCCGGCGTGCTGGTGCTCAAGCTGGGCGCCTCGATCTGGCTCACCCTGCCGGCCGCGATCGCGCTCACCGCCGCCTTCGGCGCGCTGCTGGCGCTGCCGGCGCTGCGCGTCACCGGCCCCTATCTGGCGATGGTGACGCTGGCCTTCGGCACCATCATCCAGATCCTCATCAACGAGATGAGCTTCCTCACCGAGGGGCCGATGGGCATCACGCTCACCAAGCCCAGCCTGTTCGGCCACCAGCTCGACGAGACCGAGTTCTACTGGGTGGTGGCGGCCATGCTGCTGGCCTCGCTGGTGTTCGTGCACCGCGTGCTGCGCTCGCACCTGGGGCGTGCCTTCGAGGCGCTGCGCGGCAGCCCGGTGGCGTCGGACTGCATGGGCGTCTCGGTCTACCGCTACAAGGTCTATGCCTTCGTCATCAGCGCCGGCCTGGCCGGGCTGGCCGGTGCGCTGTACGCCTACTCCGAGCAGTACATCTCGCCCAACACCTACAACTTCGAGCAGACCGTGCTGTTCCTGCTGGCCATCATCATGGGCGGCCGCAAGACCCGCACCGGCGCGCTGCTGGGCGCGGCCATCATCGTGATGCTGCCCAAGCTGCTGGACGACCTGGAGATGTTCCGCATCGTCTCGGTGCTGCTGGCGCTGATCGTGGCCGTGGCGTCGGCGGTGGCGCTCAAGCGCGGCAAGTCCAGCCTGCAGGCCGCCCTGATCCCGGTGGTGGGCAGCGTGGCGCTGGCGGGCCTCTCGTTCAAGCTGCAGACCATGACGGACTGGCGCCTCTCGGTGTTCGGCCTGATCACGCTCTTCGTCGTCTACTACCTGCAGGACGGCATCGTCGGCTTCGTGCGCAACGCCCTCAATCTGCGCGGCCATGCGGCCAGCGACGCCGACACCGCGGCCCAGTTGCCCGCCGGCGCCGATGCGCTCAGCAAGGCCGGCGGCGCGACCAGCCAGGGCGCCACCCTGCTGGAGGCCAGCAAGGTGCTGATGCAGTTCGGCGGCCTGAAGGCGCTCAACGAGGTGGATCTCTCCATCAAGCGCGGCAGCATCCACGGCCTGATCGGACCCAATGGTTCGGGCAAGAGCACCATGATGAATGTGCTCACCGGCATCTATGTGCCCACCGCGGGCGCGGTGAGCTTTGCCGGCGCGGCACTGGCCGGCCGCACCTCGTCCGACATCGCGCTCTCCGGCATTGCGCGCACCTTCCAGAACGTGCAGCTGTTCGGCGAGATGACGGCGCTGCAGAACGTGCTGGTGGGCCTGCACCACAGCTTCCGCAGCAATCTGCTCGACGTCGCCCTGCATCTGCCGCGCTATCTGCGCGAGAACCACCAGGCCAGCGCGCGCGCCTTCGGCCTCTTGCGCTTCGTCGGCCTGGAGCAGTTGGCCGGCGAGGAGGCGCGCAACCTGCCCTATGGCAAGCAGCGCCTGCTCGAGATCGCCCGCGCGCTGGCGCTCGACCCGCAGCTGCTGCTGCTCGACGAGCCCGCCGCCGGCCTCACCGCGCCCGACATCAAGGAGCTGCTGGCCATCATCCAGAAGATCCGCGAGCACGGCGTCACCGTGATCCTGATCGAGCACCATATGGACGTGGTGATGAGCTTGTGCGACACCGTCTCGGTGCTGGACTTCGGCCAGAAGATCGCCGAGGGCCTGCCCGCCGCGGTGCAGGCGGATGAAAAAGTGATCGAAGCCTACCTGGGCGGCCAGGCGGCCTGAGGGACACACAGCCATGTTGACCATCAAGAACCTCAGCGCCGGCTACGGCAAGGTGCAAGTGCTGCACGGCATTTCCATGGACGTGCCCAAGGGCAAGGTCGTAACCCTGATCGGCTCCAACGGCGCCGGCAAGACCACCACCATGCGCGCCATCTCCGGCATGATCGCGCCCACCGCGGGCGAGATCAGCCTGAACGGCAAGCGCATCGACGGCCAGGAGTCCTACACCATCGCGCGCCAGGGCCTGGCCCATTCGCCCGAGGGCCGGCGCGTGTTCGCCACCATGACGGTGACCGACAACCTGCGCCTGGGTGCCTTCCCGCGCTACACCGGCGCGCGCCCGCGCGGCGATGTGGAGGCCGATCTGCAGCGCGCCATGGAGCTGTTCCCGCGCCTCAAGGAACGCCGCATGCAGCTGGCCGGCACGCTCTCGGGCGGCGAGCAGCAGATGCTGGCGATGGCGCGCGCCACCATGCTCAACCCCGAGGTGGTGCTGCTGGACGAGCCCTCGATGGGCCTGGCGCCCATCCTGGTGGAGGAGGTGTTCCGCATCATCTCCAGGCTCAAGAGCGAGGGCGTGACCATGCTGCTGGTGGAGCAGTTCGCCGCCGCCGCGCTGGGCGTGGCCGACTACGGCTATGTGCTGGAGAACGGCCGCATCTCGCTGCACGGGCCGGCGCACCAGCTCCGCGACGACCCGGCGGTGAAGGCCGCCTACCTGGGCGGCGGGCACTGAGGTTCTTGAGGCGATGCTAAGCTGACCGGCAAGCCGATTGCCCATCAAGAAGGAGTTGCCATGCCCGGACTGCTGCCCCAGGTCGATCCCGACGGCCTGCTGGAATATTCCGTCGTGTTCACCGACCGCGCGCTGAACCATATGTCGCAGAAATTCCAGGGCGTGATGCGCGACATCTCGGCCGTGCTGAAGGAGGTCTACCGGGCGCGCGCGGCCATCGTCGTGCCGGGCAGCGGCAGCTTCGGCATGGAAGCGGTGGCGCGCCAGTTCGCGCATGGCAAGAAGACCCTGGTGCTGCGCAATGGCTGGTTCAGCTACCGCTGGACGCAGATCTTCGAGGCCGGCCAGATCCCCGCCGAGCAGCTGGTGCTGAAGGCGCGCCGCGCCGCGCCGGGCGCGCAGGCCCCGTTCGCACCGGCCCCGATCGAAGAGGTGGTGGCCACCATCCAGGCCCAGCGCCCCGCGCTGGTGTTCGCCCCGCATGTGGAGACCGCCGCCGGCATGCTCCTGCCCGACGACTACCTGCGCGCGGTGGCCGACGCGGCCCACGCAGTCGGCGCGCTGTTCGTGCTGGACTGCATCGCCTCGGGCGCGCTCTGGGTCGACATGCAGGCCACAGGCGTCGACGTGCTGATCAGCGCGCCGCAAAAGGGCTGGAGCGGCTCGCCCTGCTGCGCCTTCGTGATGCTGAGCGAGCGCGCCCATGCCGCGATCGCCACCACCACCAGCTCGAGCTTCGCGATGGACCTGAAGAAATGGCTGCAGATCATGGAGGCCTATGAGGGCGGCGGCCATGCCTACCACGCCACCATGCCCACCGATGCGCTGACGGCCACGCGCGACGTGATGCTGGAGACGCGTGCCTACGGCTTCGAGCGCCTGCGCCAGGAGCAGCTGGCGCTGGGCCGCCAGGTGCGCGCGCTGCTGGAGTCGCGCGGCTTTGCCAGCGTGGCCGCGGCGGGCTATCAGGCGCCGGGCGTGGTGGTGAGCTACACCACGCTGGACGGCCTGCACAACGGCAAGTCCTTCCTCGCCGAGGGCATCCAGAGCGCCGCCGGCGTGCCGCTGCAATGCGACGAGGGGGCGGACTTCAAGAGCTTCCGCATCGGCCTGTTCGGCCTCGACAAGCTGCACGCGCCCGAGCGCAGCGTGGCGACGCTGGCGCAGGCGCTGGACCGCATGCTCGGGGCCGCTGAGCAGAAGGCCGCCTGATGTCGCACTACACCGCCCTGGTCGAATGGCAGCGCGCCGCGGAGGCGCGCTTCAACGACAACCGCTACTCGCGCGCACACCGCTGGAGCTTCGATGGCGGTGCCATCGTGCCCGCCTCCAGCTCGCCCCAGGTGGTGCGCCTGCCCTTCTCCGACGCCAGCGCCGTCGACCCCGAGGAAGCCTATGTGGCCGCGCTCTCCAGCTGCCACATGCTGTGGTTCCTGAGCCTGGCGGCGCGCGATGGCTATGTGGTGGACAGCTACCGCGATGCCGCCGAGGGCCTGATGGCGCACAACGCCGCCGGCAAGGAAGTCATGACCGATGTGATGCTCAAGCCCGCCGTCGCCTTCAGCGGCAGCAAGGCCCCCAGCGATGCCGAGCTGGCGCGCCTGCACCACGAGGCGCATGAGAGCTGCTACCTCGCCAATTCCGTGCGCACCGAGATCAGGGTGGCGGGGACCTGGAGCCACCAGCCCTGAGCAGCAGCAGGGCCGCGGTGGCCAGCAGGCCCAGCCCGGCCGACAGCCACAGCGCGGCCGCGCCCCAGGCGTCCAGGCACAGGCCGAACAGCCAGGGCGCGAGCGCCTGTGCCACGCGCGCCGGCGCCATCATCAGGCCCTGCCGCCGGCCATAGCCCTGCGGCCCGAACAGCGCCAGCGGCAAGGTGCCCTTGACGATGGTGAGAATGCCGTTGCCGCCGCCATGCAGCAGGCCGAACAGCGCGGCCAGCGGCGCACCGAAGACGGCCAGCGCGATCGAACCGAGCGGATGCAGGGCGGCCGCCAGCCGCGCCACCCAGAGCGGATGGACGCGGCGCAGCAGGCCATATTCCAGCAGCCGCGCGCCCACCTGGGCCGGGCCGATCAGCGCGCCCACCGCCACCGCCGCGGCCAGGGTGCTGCCGCTGGCCTGCAGCAGCCGCGGCAGGTGCGCCGCCATGGCGGTGCTGATGAAACCGGCGATGGCGAACACCAGGGCCAGCAAGGCCGCCGTGCGCAGGCCGGCAACTGCCGGCTCGGCAGCGCTTGCCCCCTCCGCCCGCGCGCCCTGCTCGCTCGCCGGCGACGCCACCTTGGGCAGCCAGGCATTCAGGGGCAGGCCGATCAGCAGATGCAGGGCCGCCCAGCCAAAGCAGGCGCCGCGCCAGCCCCACAGCTGCTCCATCAGCGTGCTGAGCGGCCAGCCCAGGGTGCTGGCAAAGCCGGCGATCAGGGTGATGCCGGTGATGGCATTGCGCGCCCCCTGGCCGTACAGCCGCACCAGCGCCGCGAACGCGGCCTCGTACAGGCCCGCGCCCATCGCCAGGCCCAGCAGCAGCCAGGCGGCGAACAGGCTCGCCGCGCCCTGCGCCAGCCCCAGCGCCGCCAGGCCCAGCGCGAACAGCACGCTGGTGGCCATCAGCACCGGCCGACCGCCGCGGCGGTCGATGGCACGGCCGGCCCAGGGCCCCAGCAGGGCCGATACCACCAGGGCCAGCGAGAAGGCCGCGAACACCGTGGCCGGCGTCACGCCCAACGCGCGCGACATCGGCGTGGCCAGCATCGCGGGCAGGTAGTAGGACGAGGCCCAGGCCAGGGTCTGGGCCGCGCCCAGGCTCAGCACCGTGGCGCTGCGGGCCGCGGTCGGCGGCTCAGCCACAGCAGCGCGCCGCAGCGGCCTTGGGCGCCGCGGCGCAGCAGGACGCCGGCGCCGTGGCTGCTGCCGACGACGAGGGCGGCGCCTCGCCCGCGCTGCAGACGCCGGTTTCCGGCAGGTCCAGCTCCACCCGGTCGGCGGCCTTGACGTCCCCCGCCAGCGCCGCCACCACCGAGCGCGCCTGCTCGAAGCCGGTGGCCATCAGGAAGGTGGGCGCGCGGCCATAGCTCTTCACGCCGAGGGTGTAGAGGCCGGGCTCGGGATGGGCCAGCTCGCGGTGCCCATGCGGGCGCACCGTGCCGCAGCTGTGCAGGTTCGGGTCGATCAGCGGACCCAGCGCCGCGGTCGATTCCAGCCAGGGGTCCAGCCTGACGCGCAGCTCGCTGGCCAGGCGCAGGTCGGGGCGTTGCCCGGTGGCGCAGATGATCTCGTCGAAGCCGTCCAGCTGCAGCGCCCCGCCCTGCGCCTGGCTGCCCAGCACGCTGAGCTTGCCCGCCACCCGGCGCAGCTCGGCGATGCGCAGCCCGCTGATGAACTCCAGCGCGCCGCTGGCCTGCAGCGCCTGCAGCGCCGTGCCCAGCTGGCCGCGCGCCGGCAGCGCGTCGGCCGCACCGCCGCCGAACACGCGTTTCAGCGCGGGCGAGCGCACGCCCCAGGCCAGGCGCGTGCCCGGCACCTGCTGCGCCAGTTCGGCCAGCGCCAGCAAGGCATTGGCGGCCGAGTGCCCGGCCCCCACCACCAGGGTGCGTTTTCCGGCATAACGTGCACGCTGCGTGCCCAACACATCGGGAATGCCGTAGTGGATCTGCGCCGCCGCCGCGGCCTCGCCCAGCGCCGGCAGGCCGCCGGCGCCCAGCGGGTTGGGCTGGCCCCAGGTGCCGGTGGCATCGATCACCGCGCGGGCGCGGATCTCCAGCGGCCGGCCGCCCTGCTCGGCGCGGATCACGAAGGGCGCGTGCTCGCGGCCGGCGCTCTTGACCTTGTCGAAACCCTCGCGGCTGATGGCCGTCACGCGGGTGTTGAGGCGCAGGCCGCGCGCCACCTCGGGCAGGGTGGCAAAGGGCTTGAGCACGCGCTCCACCACCTCGCCCGCCAGCGGCAGGGCCTCGGCGTCGGGTGCCTGCCAGCCGCTGGCGGCCAGCTGCCTGGCCATCTGGGCATCGATGTTGTAGCGCCAGGGCGAGAACAGGCGCACATGGCCGTAGTCCAGCAGATGCGCGCCCACGCTCGGCGCGGCCTCCAGCGCCACAAAGGGCAGGCCGCGCGCGATCAGCTGCGCCACCGCGGCCAGCCCCACCGGGCCGGCCCCCAGCACCGCCACCGGCAGCGCTGCGTTCGATTGATTCGTCAGGGACATGATGTCGATTCCTTCTTGGCCGTGGGCGGCAGGCAGCAATTGGCTGCGGTATCCGCCTGCAGGGCCTTCAAGAGCAATAGCAGGGAACTCTCCACCGCCGCCCGCTCGCGCTCGTCGAGCGCGCCCAGCAGGTCTTCGGCATGGGTGTCGAGGGTCTTGTTCAGTTCACGCGTGGTGCGTTCGCCGTCGGCGGTGAGCGTGACGAGCCAGCTCCTTGCGTCGCTCGGGTTCGGCTCCTTGCTCACCCAGCCACGCGCGGCCATGCCCTCCACCGCACGCGACACCCAGCTCTTCTCCAGGCTCAGGCGGGTGCCGAGTTCCGAGAGCGGCAGCGGGCCGGAGCGCGCCAGCTCGGTGAGCAGATGGCACTGGGTGCTGGTGGTGCGACAGCAATCGGCGACGACGCGCTGGGCGCGCGTGTACAGGCGCGCCACTTCGCGCAGCAGGCTGCCGGGCGCGGCGTTCTTGGCATTCATAGGGCGGCGCAAATGGTGGTGTATAGCAACTAGTGAAACGCACGATAGGCTTCGCTTTAGAGGTTGTCAATAGCAACTACTTGGCTCAAAGAAACGGGGCCGGGCCCCGTCGCATGCCGGCCGCCCTCAGGCCCGCTGCGCCCCCAGCAGGCGATGCACGCCCAGCGCCAGCCCGGCACCGAACAGCTCGGCCAGCACAAAGCCCGGCGCGCTGGCCGGGGCGATGCCGGCAAAGCTGTCGCTGAAGAGGCGGCCGAACACCGCGGCCGGGTTGGCGAAGGAGGTCGAGGCGGTGAACCAGTAGGCCGCGCCGATATAGCAGGCCACCATCGCCGCCACCCGCTCGGCCGGTGCGCGCAGGATCACCAGCAGCAGGCCGAAGGTCGCCACGCCTTCCGCGATCCACTGGCCCTGGCCGCCGCGCAGCTTGGCGGAGAACTGCAGGACCGGCATCTCGAACATCGCGTGCGCCAGCCAGGCGCCCAGCATGGCACCCAGCAGCTGCGCCGCCACATAGGGCAGCAGCTGGCCGCGCGGCAAGGCGCCGCGCAGCGCCATCACCAGCGAGACGGCCGGGTTGAAATGGGCGCCGCTGAGCGGGCCGAGCAGCTCGATCAGCACATAGAGTCCGCCCACCGTGGCCAGCGTGTTGGCGAGCAGCGCGATCGCCACATTGCCGCCGGCCAGGCGTTCGGCCATGATGCCCGAGCCGATCACCACCGCCAGCAGCAGGGCCGTGCCCAGGGTTTCGGCCAAGAGCTTTCGGGAAACAGCCATCGTCATGCTCAGCTCTTCGCGATCTGCTCGAGCGCGACCTTCAGCTCGGCCGGGCTCAGGCCGGCGAGCGGCAGCGCCAGCAGCTGCAGCATGCGGTAGCCGATCGCCTGGCGCGTCAGCTCGAAGGCGCGCTGCTTGCCCGCGTCGCCGCCCTCGGCATTGGACGGGTCGGGGTAGCCCCAGTGCACCTTGACCGGCTGCCCGCCATCCCGATTCGCGCCGAAGAACACCGGGCAGGCCTCGGCCGCGGCGCTGTCGCACACGGTGATGACGATGGACAGCGGCGGCGCGTCCGGCGTGGTGAATTCGTCCCAGCTCTTGCTGCGGTAACCCGCCACCTCGACACCGGCCTGGCGCAGCGCCTCCAGCGCGAAGGGGTTGAGGCGGCCGCTGGGCGCGCTGCCGGCGCTGTGGGCGCGCACATCCTGGCCCAGCCTGGCGGCCAGATGGTTGAGCATGCCCTCGGCGAGCACGCTGCGGGCGGAGTTGTGGGTGCAGAGAATCAGTACGTGGGTGGTCATGGTCGATGCGGGCGTCGTTGCTTCAGCAGGCGCAGGACTTGGTGGCAGTCCGGATTTCAGGGCTGAGGCAGGCCTCGCCCTGGCAGCAGTTCTCGGTCAGATAGGCCAGCAGCGCGTTCATCTGCTCGAAGGCGGCGCGGTAGACCAGGTTGCGGCCCAGCCGCTCCTGGCTCACCAGGCCGGCATTGGCCAGTTCCTTGAGGTGGAAGGACAGGGTGGCGGCCGGCAGCTCCAGCGCCTCGGCCAGCGCACCGGGCGTGAGCCCCTCCTGCCCCGCCACCACCAGCAGGCGGAACACCTTGAGCCG
Organism: Roseateles sp. FW301-B2; assembly: GCF_058788955.1. Classification (NCBI taxonomy): domain Bacteria; kingdom Pseudomonadati; phylum Pseudomonadota; class Betaproteobacteria; order Burkholderiales; family Sphaerotilaceae; genus Roseateles; species Roseateles sp. FW301-B2. The sequence continues at coordinate 97,844 of NZ_JBYTBE010000015.1, read as the reverse complement.
GTGGCTTTGCGCCAGCGCGGCGAGGGCACGGATGATCTGGGCTTCGTCCATTGTTTTATCTTTCCAGTTTTGTGGAAGTATAAGCAAAAAAGCCGGACCGGCGGGCATCCGTCGGCCGAAATACGGGCTTCGCCGGGCCGATGGCGGCGCCCGTCTGGTGGCGCTGGGAAGGCCGGGTCGCGGGCATTAGCCTGTCTTCATGGCCATCAGCAGGAGACCGACATGAGCAGCTTGTTCCCAGCCAAGACCGCATGGCTTGTCGCCATGCTCGCGTGCGGCGCCAGCACGGCGGCCGGCGCCCAGGGCAGCGAAGCCCTGCCGGCCAGCGCGCCGGCAGGGCTGCAGCGCGTCGAGGTCAGCGGCGGCCAGTCGGTCCGCATGCGCCACGATGTGCATATCGCCTGCCCCGGCATCGCCGAGGCGCTGGAGCACTCGCTGGCCGAGACCGTGCGCATGCTGGGCCAGGAGGGCCTGGTGCGGGTGGAGTTCAGGCTGGGCGGCGACCGCGTGCGCAGCGTCACGCCCAGCGGCGGGCCGCGCCAGTACGCCAGCCAGATCCGCCGCGCGGTGCGGGCCCTGCATTGCAGCAATGGCGGCCGCGAGGAGTCGTTCGCCTTCGCGATCCGCTTCGAACAGGCCAACGAGCAGGCCGCGCCGCAACGCCTCGCGGTGCTGAGCCTGCCCTGAGCCGAGCGGGCCCGGCGGCGCGCTTGCCAAAGCCGCCGCGGCGGGTCGATGATGGTGCGGGCGGCGCCGCCGCAGGAAGGAGCCTCGCCGTGGAAACTGCCGCCTTGCCGCCGCGGACCAGCCTCCTCCGCCAGATCGGACGCGGCGCGCTGATCTGCCTGGGCCTGGGGCTGGCGGCCGCCGTGCTGGCGGTGCTGGGGCGTCTGCAGTGGGACCGCGCGGCAAGCATCGCGCAGCTCAACGCCACCTTCTGGTCCATGGGCCTGCTGCAGCTCTGCATCTACGCGGCCATGCTGCTGCTCACCGCGCTGGACGGGCCTGGGCGCGCTGGTGCTGGCCAACACCGCGGTCGGCTGGGCGCTGTTCGTGGCGGGCTTCTGCCCTGGCCAGCGGCTGCTGGGCGTCGAGCCCGTCTTGCACCAATGCCGCAGCGCCGTATTCCCGGCCGACTGGGTTCCCGTCATGCTGGCCCGGCAGCTGCAATTCGCCCTCTTGTTTGTGGGCCTGAGCGAATGCCTGGCGCGCAGCCGCAACGCCGCCGCCGCCCTGCATGCGGCCGGCCTGCGCCGGCTCAGGCTGGCGGCCGAGCTGGACGCCGCGCAGGCCCAGCTGCTGCAAGCGCAGATCGAACCGCATTTCCTCTTCAACACCCTGGCCAATGTGCGGCGCCTGCTGCGCACCGAGCCGGCCGCCGCCGCCACCATGCTGGCCGACCTGCTGCGCTATCTGGAGCAGGCCTTGCCGCAGCTGCGCGAGCAGGACCAGACGCTGGCCAGCGAGGCCGAACTGGTGCGCGCCTACCTGGCCGTGCAGGGCGTGCGCATGGGCGCGCGGCTGCGCTATGAGATCGCCGTGCCCGCCGGCCTGGCCCAGGCCAGGGTGCCGGCCATGCTGCTGCTGACCCTGGTCGAGAACGCGCTCAAGCATGGCTTGCAGCCGCTCGCCGAGGGCGGGCTGATCCAGGTCGGCGCCAGCCAGGCCGAGGGCGTGCTGACCCTCACCGTGGCCGACACCGGGCGCGGCATGGGCGAGGGCAGCGGCCACGGCATGGGGCTGGCAAACATCCGGGCGCGGCTGCGCGCCCTCTATGGCGCCCGCGCCGGCCTGTCGCTGCGCCTGAACGAGCCGCGGGGCCTGTGCGCCACCGTCACCTTGCCCGGGGTGGGGGCGTGATGCGGGCGCTGCGCGCCGCCCTGCCGGGCGCGGCGGCCCTGGCCGCCCTGGCCGAGGTGCTGCACAGCTGGCGCTGGCGGCACAGCCTGCTGGGCCTCGCCATCGGCCTGGCGCATATCGCGCTGGGCCCGGGCGGCAGCATGCTGCTGTGGCCCATCGAGGCCGACAAGCATTACCCCTCGGCCCTGCTGCACTACGTGCTGCTGTTCGGCCTGCCGCTGGTGCTGGCGGTGCGCCTGGCCGACGGCGCGGTGGATCGCGGCGCCGCCGGCTGGCGGGCCTATGGCCTGGCGGTGCTGGCGGTGGCGCTGCTGGGCAGCTGGGGCGGCTGGGCGCTGCAGCTGAGCATCTGGGCGGGCGCGCTCTCGACCCAGACACGCAACGCCTGGCTGGCGCTGGCCGTGGCCATGTTGCACGCCATGGGCGTGGCCGCCTATGCCCATGCGCGCCAGGCCGGGCAGGCGCTGGCGCGGCTGCGTGCCGCCGAACTCGAGCGCGCGCAACAAGCGCGGCAGTTGCAGCTGCAGCGCCTGCTGGCGCTGCAGGCGCGCATCGAGCCCGCCTTGCTGTTCCATGCGCTGCGCCGCATCCTGGACCTGTCGCGCCACGAGGCCGCCGCCGCCGATGCCCTGCTGGCCGACCTGAACGAGCTGCTGCGCGCCCTGCTGCCCGGCGCCGATGCCGGGCTCAGCACGCTGGGGCGCGAATGCGCCCTGCTGCAAGCCTATGCGCGCGTCAGCGCGGGCCTGCGCCTGCACGTGACGCTCGCGCAGGCCGACGCCGGCATCGCGCTGGCGCCGATGCTGCTGCTGCCCATGCTGCGCGCCCTGGAAGGCGCCGTGGGGCACGGCCAGGACTATGCGCTGAGCGCCGCACCCGCCGGCGCGGGGCTGCGCATCCACCTGGCGACCGCGGCCGGCGCCGCCCATGGCGAACCCGCGCTGCAGGAGCTGCGCGAGCGCCTGGCCGGCCTCTACGCCCAGGCCGGCCGCCTGCGCCTGCTGCCGGGCCCGGGCAGCGCCCTGGAACTCGAACTACCCTTGCATCATGACGCGCGCACTCATCGCTGAGGACGAAGCCCTGCTCTGCGCGGAGCTGCGCGAGGAGCTGGCGCGCGTCTGGCCGGAGCTGGAGATCTGCGCCCTCGCCCATGACGGCCATGCCGCCTACCGCACCATCGAGCAGCAGGCGCCCGAGGTGCTGTTCCTCGACGTGGAGCTGCCCGGCCTCAGCGGCCTGGAGCTGGCCAGGCTGGCCGGCCGGCGCGCCCACATCGTCTTCATCACCGCCTTCGGCCATTACGCGCTGCAGGCCTTCGAGGAGGGGGTGGTGGACTATCTGCTCAAGCCGCTGGACGTGGCACGCCTGGCGCGCGCGGTGCAGCGCCTGCGCGATCGCCTCGGCCAGACCCCGGCCGACCTGGCCGGGCTGCTGCAGCGCGCCCGCACACCGGCGGTGGCCGAGCCGCTGCGCTGGATCAGCGTGCTGCAGGGCCGCGACATCCGCCTCATCACGGTCGACGACATCTGCTATTTCCGCGCCGACAGCAAGTACGTGGCGGTGGTCACCGTCGATGGCGAGGCCCTCATCAGCACGCCGCTCAAGGAGCTGCTTGCCAAGCTGGATCCGGCCGTGTTCTGGCAGGTGCACCGCGGCACCGTGGTCAATCTGAACGCCGTCCACAGCCTCAGCCGCGGCAGCGACGGGCACCTGACCCTCAACCTCAAGCAACGCCCCGAGGCCCTGCCGGTCGGCAGCAGCTACGCACAGCGCTTTCGCCATCTGTAGGCACCGGGGGCGGCGGCACGCGCTTGCGTTATATTTCCACAACAATGGAATTGTTGATCCGCCGCAAGCCGGTCGCGCCGGGCAGCGGCGAGACTGGCTGCACCACCCCCACAAGCTCGAGGAGCCCGTCATGCGCCAATTGCAGATCTACGACCCGGCCCTGTGCTGCAGCAGCGGCGTTTGCGGCGCCGAGGTCGACGCCCGGCTGCTGCAGGCCAGCGCCGACATCGACTGGGCGCGCAACGCCGGCGCCCGCATCGAACGCTTCAACCTGGCCAGCGAGCCGCTCGCCTTCGCCCAGCAGGCCGAGGTGAAGGCCTGGCTGGAACGCGCCGGCCAGGACGCCCTGCCCCTCACCCTGCTGGACGGCCAGCTGATGCTGGCGGGCCGCTATCCGAGCCGGCAGCAGCTGGCGCAGTGGCTGGGCTTGCCCCTGGCCGCACCCGAAAACACCTGCTGCAGCGGCGGTAGCTGCTGCGCCTGAGGCCCGCCACCATGCAGATGCTTGAAAACCTGCCGCGCTTTGCCTTCTTCACCGGCAAGGGCGGCGTGGGCAAGACCTCGCTGGCCTGCGCGGCGGCGCTGCAGCTGGCCGACGCCGGCAAGCGCGTGCTGCTGGTCAGCACCGATCCGGCCTCCAATGTGGGCCAGGTGTTCGGCCTCGCCATCGGCAACACCATCACGCCGATCGCGGCGGTGCCGCGCCTGTGGGCCATCGAGATCGACCCGCAGGCCGCCGCCCAGGGCTACCGCGATCGCATCGTCGGCCCGGTGCGCGGCGTGCTGCCCACCGAGGTGGTGAAGGGCATCGAGGAACAGCTGTCCGGCGCCTGCACCACCGAAATCGCCGCCTTCGACGAGTTCACCGGCCTGCTCACCGACCCGGCGCTCAGCGAGCGCTTCGAGCATGTGCTGTTCGACACCGCGCCCACCGGCCACACCATCCGCCTGCTGCAGCTACCGGGTGCCTGGAGCAGCTTTCTGGAGGCCGGCCAGGGCGATGCCTCCTGCCTGGGGCCGCTGGCCGGGCTGGAGAAGCAGCGTGCCCAATATGCCGCCGCGGTGGCGGCCCTGGCCGACCCGGCGCGCACGCGCCTGGTGCTGGTGGCGCGCGCCCAGGCCTCGGCGCTGCGCGAGGTGGCACGCACCCATGAGGAGCTGCAGCGTGTCGGCATGCAGCGCCAGTTCCTCGTCATCAACGGCGTGATGCCGGCGGCCGAGGCCGAGCGCGACGCGCTCGCCGCCGCCATCGTGCGGCGCGAGCAGGCAGCGCTGGCGGCCATGCCGGCGGCCTTGCGGGATCTGCCCTGCGAGCAGCTGCCGCTCAAGCCCTTCGATCTGGTCGGCCTGGAGGCGCTGCGCAGCTTCTTCGACGCCAACGCGCCGCTGCCGGCCCTTGCGTCAATGCCGCCCTTGCCACCGGCCAGCCTGGCCGCACTGGTGGACGAGCTGGCCGCCGGCGGCCACGGCCTCATCATGCTGATGGGCAAGGGCGGCGTGGGCAAGACCACGCTGGCCGCCGCCGTGGCGGTGGCGCTGGCGCAGCGCGGCCTGCCGGTGCACCTGAGCACCTCGGACCCGGCCGCCCACCTGACGGAAACGCTCAGCGGCCAGCTCGAGCATCTGCGCGTCAGCCGCATCGATCCGCAGGCCGAGACCCTGCGCTACCGCGAGCAGGTGTTGGCCAGCAAGGGCAAGAACCTGGACGCGCCGGGGCGCGCCCTGCTGGAGGAGGACCTGCGCTCGCCCTGCACCGAGGAGATCGCGGTGTTCCAGGCCTTCTCGCGCATCATCCGCGAGGCCGGCCGCCAGTTCGTGGTGATGGACACCGCGCCCACCGGCCACACCCTGCTGCTGCTGGACGCCACCGGCGCCTACCACCGCGAGATCGCGCGCCAGATGCAGGGCCGCGGACAAGGCATCCACTTCACCACGCCGATGATGCAGCTGCAGGACCCGGCGCGCACCAAGGTCATGATCGTCACCCTGGCGGAGGACACGCCGGTGCAGGAGGCCGCCCAGCTGCAGGCCGATCTGCAACGCGCCGGCATCACGCCCTGGGCCTGGGTGATCAATATGAGCGTGGCGGCGGCGCCCGCCTGCCACTCCACCCTGTTGCAGCAGCGCGCCCTCAAGGAGCGCGCGCAGATTGAAAAGGTGGCGCAGCAGCATGCGGCACGCCACGCCATCGTGCCCTTGCAGGCCGAGGAACCGGTGGGCGTGGAACGCCTGGCCGCGCTGGCGACTTAGCTCTTGCCGAACTTGGCCTTGGCCGCGCTGATGCAGCCGGCCTTGGCGTCACCCGCCATGGCCTCGCATTTCTCGGCCGCGACCTTGTAGTCGGCGTCGCGCTTTTCGTCCAAGGCCTCGACCTTGGCTTCGACGATGCGCTTGCTCAGCTTGGCGTCGGCCAGGGCCTTGGTCTCGACCGCCTTGGCCTCCTTGCGGCAGACATCGCGGGCATTGCCGGCCTGGTCATCGCAACGCTCCTTGGCCACCGCGTAGGCGGCCTCGGCGCGCGCCACCTCCAGCTTGGTCCAGTCTTCCTGCTTGCCGCTGTAGTTGTACGCCAGCTCGTGCTTGGCGATCTTTTCCTTCGCCCGCGCCTGTTCGACGCAGACGTCCTTGGCATTGCCGGCCTGGCTGGCGCAGGCGGCCTTGTCGATCTTGTAGTCGGCGCTGACCTTGTCCTTGGCGCTGCCGTATTCGAGCTTGCTGAGCGCCGTGGCCTGGGCCATCGGTGCCAGCAGCAGGGTGGTGGCCAGGGCCAGCGAGGTCTTGAGCATGGTGATGTGGTTCATGGTGTTCCTAGGTTGAAAGCGGAGGCTCAGGCGCGCGGTTCGCCCTGACGATTGACGCTGATGGTCGAGCCCGGGGGCGAGGTCATCTGCACGCGGTAGTCGCGGCCGCGGAATTCATAGCTGACGTCCCAGTACTCGGGGCGCGGATCGCCGGCGACGTTCTCGCAGCGCTGCACGTTCTGCGTGGTCACCGGGCGGCCATCGCGGTCGCGGCCGATATTGGCGCCCAGCGCCCCACCCGCCACCGCACCACCCACGGTGGCGATGTCCCTGCCGGTGCCGCCGCCGATCTGGTGGCCGAGGATGCCGCCGATCACCGCACCCGCCAGCGCCGCGGGCACATTCGCCTCGCGACGATCCTGCGGGATCTGCTCGCGCTCGGTCCAGCAGCGCCGCTCGGGCGTGCCGACCACCGCGCGCACCGAGGTGACGGTGGCGTCATAGAGGCGCTCGCCGCCGCGGCGGCGATAGTCCTGCTGCACCAGCGGCGCCGGCGCGTAGCGGTCTTCGTCGATGCGGGCGTCGCGCTCCACGGCGCGCACCGAGGAGATGCGGTCGTTCAGCCCCATGGCCTGCAGCGAGGCATAGCGGCCCTGGCGCAAGACCACGCAGCGTCCGTCGAAGCGCCGGTCTTCGCAGACCTCCCAACGGCCGCGCTGCACCACCACCGAGGATGCACGGTCGTTGAAACCGAAGCGCTCCAGGTTGCGGATCTGCTGGTCGGTGTTGAAGCTGCGGCCCTGGAAGGCCTCGCGTTCGTAGAAGGTGACTTGGGCCCCCGCCTGTGCGGCGAGCGTCAGGCCGGCCAGCAAGGCGGTCAATCGAAGCATCTTGTTCATGGTTCCCTCCAGGGGAGATCAGCGGCGGTGCGCCACGCTCCGCAGTGTGCGAGCCGCGGCGCGGCGCGCCCAGCGGCCAAGGCCGGCATGTGCTGTAGTCGCCGTCCTACAGCCGGCCCTACGCTGCATCCATTGGCAAGGCCTGGCCCCAGCGCGCACACTCGCGCTTGATGGCCAACCTGCGCACCTATCTCGTCGAAGACAGCCCCTTGCTACGCGAGAGCCTGAGCGCGACCCTGGAGGAGCTGGTGCCGCTGCGGATGGTGGCCGCCGCCGCCGATGAATCCAGCGCCCTGCACTGGCTGGCCCATCACGGCCGCGACATCGATCTGGTGATACTGGACATCTTCCTCAAGCAGGGCTCGGGCCTGGGCGTGCTCCGCGCCACGCAGAGCCCACCGCCGCCCTACAAGCTGGTGGTGCTGAGCAACTACGCCACGCCCGAGGTGCGCCGCAGCTGCCTGGCACTGGGCGCCGCCCAGGTGTTCGACAAGTCGCACGACATCGAGGCCCTGGTGCGCTATTGCCAGCAGCTCAGCGGATCAGGCCATGCTTGAGCGCGTAGTAGGTCAGGTCGCTGTTGCTGGCCAGATGCATCTTCTCCATCACCCGGGTGCGGTAGGTGCTGATGGTCTTCACGCTCAGCGACATGCCCTCGGCCACATGGCCCACCGTCTCGCCCTGGGCCAGGCGCAGGAAGACCTGCAGCTCGCGCTCTGAGAGCTGCAGATGCGCGGGCTGGTCGGCATGCTTGTCGCCCAATTCCTCGGCCAGCTGCTCGGCCACCCCGGCCGAGATGTATTTGCGGCCGCGGCACACCGTGCGTATCGCCTTGACGATCTCGTCGGGATCGCAGTCCTTGCCCAGATAGCCGCTCGCCCCCTGGCGCAGCAGCGTGGTGGCGTATTGCGATTCGGCGAAACCGCTGAGTATCAGCACCGGCAGCTCCGGCGCGCGCGCCTTCACGGCCACCAGCGTGTCCACCCCGCTCTGCTCGGGCATGCCGATGTCCAGCAGCATCACGTCCAGCCCGCCCTCGCGCAGCAGCGCCATCGCCTCGCGGCCGCTGGCGGCCTCGCCCACCACCTGGAAGTCGGCCTGCTCCGCAAAATACTGGCGCAGGCCAGCGCGAACCAGCGCATGATCGTCGACGATGGCAATGCGTATCACGATGTCCCCTTTCACGCGCGGCGGGCGCGAACCGGATGAAGTTCTTCATCAAGCTGCTGCAGCGACAACCGATTGTGTGCCTGTTGGCGGGCCTGGCCCTGCTATGCCTGCTGCTGGCCCCCTGGGCCTGGCTGCAACTGGCGGCCCTGGGCCTGCTGGTGCTGCTGCTGTACCAGAGCCTGGCCCGGCAGCAGGCCGCGCACGACAGCCTGCATCTGATGGTGGCCGAGCGCACCGCCGAGCTGATCGATCTGGCGCAGCACCTGCAATGGGCGCGTGAGGACGAGCGCCAGCGCCTCGCGCGCGACCTGCACGATGAGCTGGGTGCCCTGCTCACCTCGGCCAAGCTGGACGCCGCGCGCATCCGCTCGCGCCTGGGCGGCTCGGCGCCCGAGGCGAGCGAGCGGCTGGCGCATCTGGTGCAGTCGCTCGACGAGGTGATTGCGCTGACGCGCCGCATCGTCGAAGACCTGCTCCCCTCGGCGCTGGGCAATCTGGGCCTGCCCGCTACGCTGGAGATCCTGGCGCAGGAGTTTGCCGCGCGCTCGAACGTCACGGTGCATTGCAGCGTCGCGCCGGTGCGCCTGAGCCCGCGCGCCGAGCTGGCCGTGTACCGGCTGGTCCAGGAGGCCATCAACAACATCAGCAAATACGCCGCCGCCCGCCAGGTCTGGATCACCCTGGCCAGCCAGGGCACGCAGGCGCAGGTCTCGGTGCGCGACGACGGCCGCGGCTTCGACAGCGCCCACCCGGGCGGCACCTCGCGCGGCCTGCTGGGCATGCGCTATCGCGTGGAGGCCGAGCAGGGGCGGCTGCGCATCCGCTCCGCACCCGGCCAGGGCACGCTGATCGAGCTGAGCCTGCCGCAGCTGGCCGAGGCCGCCGCATCGCCCTAGTCGCCGGCTTGGGTGTCGTGAAAGGCATGGCCCAGGCGCGCGCGCTTGGCCGCGTACATCGCCAGGTCGGCGCTCTTGAGCAGGGATTCGGCGCAGGCGCCGTCGAAGGGGAACGCGGCAATGCCAATGCTGGGCTGGATCTGCAGGCTCAGCGCGCCCACCGTCATCGGTGCGGACACCGCCTGGTAGAGCTTGTTGGCCAGCAGCAGCAGCGGCCGCGGATTGGCATCGCTGGCACGCAGGCAGGCGAACTCGTCGCCGCCGATGCGGCTCACCATATCGCTGGCCCGCACCGCCCGCCGCAGCCGCGCCGCCGCGATCTTCAGCACCTCGTCGCCGACGGCATGGCCATGCTCGTCATTGACCCGCTTGAAGTCGTCCAGATCCAGATACAGCACCGCCACCGCCGGCTGCTCGGGCCGCGCCTCCTGGATCGCCTGGGCCAGGCGCTGGCCGAAGAAGCGCCGGTTGGGCAGCTCGGTGAGGCCGTCGTGCAGGGCCTGGTGGCGGGCCTGACGCGCACCGTCGCGGCTGCCGGCCAGATCGGCGCGCGCCTGCGCCAGAAAGACCTGGGTGTCGAACAGCGTCAGCTCCAGCTGCCGCCGGCGGCGCAGCTCATGAGCCATGCCCTCCTGCAACTGCGCCAGCGCTTCGCCGCATTCGAGCAGCGGCGCGCGCTGCGGCTCATGCGCCAGCTGGCGCAGCCGCTCGCCCACCGCCCCCAACATGACGCTCAGGTCGGCCGGCGCCAGACCCTGGAGCGCGGCCGAAGGGAGCGTTTGCGGCGCGTCCGTCGGCGCGGGTCCGGGTCGGCTCGCCGGCACCGGGCTGCCGCGCTGCAGCTCGACCGCTGGGTCGGGATGGATCATCCGGGCACTCCCCTTGGTGAATACCGTCATGACAGAAGCTGCGACAGATTTGAAGCGAAGCCCGGCAAACCGGTCCGTGCGGTAACGCACATAGCCAGCCCGCGCCCGGGCTAGAGGCGGCCCGTCACGAACAACACGATGACCACCAGCAGGATCACCCCCACCACGCCGCTGGGGAAATAGCCCCAGCTCTGGCTGTGCGGCCAGGTGGGCACGGCGCCCACCAGCATCAGGATCAACAGGACGAGCAGAACGGTACCGAGGCTCATGGCGATCTCCTCAACGATTGGGTGCGGAAGCCGGCGGCATCACGATCACCGTGGTGCCATCCCCGCTCTTGCCGGTGCGGCCGGTCTGGCCAGTCTGGCCGTCCTGACCGGTCTGGCCCGCCTCGCCCTGGCTGCCGGTGTTGCCGGTGCTGCCGGTGTTACCGGTATTGCCTTGATCGCCCTGGCTGCCTTGGCTGCCGGCCGGCCCGGGCGGGCCCGGCACGGCCACCTGCACCGCGGCGGGCACGGTCACCACCATGGGTCGCTCGCAGGCCGCCAGTGCGGTGCAGAGCAGGAGTGCGGCGCCGTAGAGGGCCTGGCGCAAGGGCGCTGAAGAAAGGCTGTGGCTCATGTTGATTCCTTGATTGGGGTGTCGCGAGTAGGCGCGCTGGAAGCCGCCCCGTCAGTGCGCTGACGCACAGATTGCGCGGCGCCGCGGCACGATAGTCGGCAGCATGAAGTTCCAGCACGCCGACCCCTCCAGACCACACGCCTACCGTTGCCCCAGCTGTGGTGGCCTGCTGTGGCGCCAGCCGCGGCATCTGATCGACTTCGTCATCAGCGCCTTCAGGCCCATGTGGCGCTTCAACTGCCGCTTCATTGCCTGCCAATGGCAGGGGCGCCTGCCGGTGCTGCCGGAGGACCTGGAGCATGAGCCCCAATTCGACCGGCATGGCGTCTTGTGAACGCCCGGCTCAGTTGCTGAGCATCAGTTGCAGGATCAGACCGGTGGCGATCGCCACCAGCAGATAGTCGCCACCCGCCTGCACCCAGTGGTAGCCACGCGGCGGTGCATAGAGATGGTGACCGCGCCAGTCCTCCACCACGTACTGACGCTCGCGGTATTGCGGCGGCAGGCGCTGGCCGCGGTAGTAGCGGTACTCGGGGCCGGCACCGCGGCCCTCGTAATGGCCGCCCTGGCGGCTGTCATAGCGGCCGTCGCTGCGCTGCTCATAGCGATGGTCCTGGCGCTGATCACGGCGCTGCTCATAGCGCTGCTCATCACGCTGCTCATGGCGCCTGTCGTCGCCGCGCTGCGATTGCTGCTGACGGTCCTCGCGGCCATCGCGCTCGCCACGCTCGCCGCGATCGTGCGGCTGCGCCTGGGCCAGGCCGCTCAAGCCCAGGCTCAGGGCCAACAGGCAATTCAGGGTGCGCTTCGTGTTCATGTGGTACTCCTCGTGGCGGCTCGGGGCGAGCGCCCGTGCCGCAGAGCCTAGGCGCCGCCGCGTCGCTTGACTGTGCGCCAGCGCACCGGCGCCAAGTTAAGAAAGCGCTAAGCGGCGGCGCCCACCATGCAGGCATCCAGAACCGCAAGGACGCCACCATGAGTACCCCCGCTCCCACCCAACGCCCCCTGATCTGGGATCTCCCCACCCGCCTGTTCCACTGGCTGATGGTGCTGAGCTTCGCCGGCGCCTATCTCACGGCCGAGAGCGAGCGCTGGCGCCTGCTGCATGTGAGCCTGGGCTATACCCTGGCAGGCCTGGTGGCCTTCCGCGTGCTGTGGGGCCTGATCGGCAGCCGGCATGCCCGCTTTGCCAGCTTTGTGCGCGGCCCCGCCGCCGTGGCCCGCTACCTGCGCTCGCTGCTGCAGGGCCGACCCGAACACCATGCCGGCCACAACCCGGCCGGCGCCCTGGCCGTGCTGGCCCTGCTGGGCCTGGGCGCCCTGCTCACCGCCAGCGGCTGGGCCACCTACAACGAACTCGGCAGCAATCTTGGTGGTGATTGGCTGGAGGAGGCGCATGAGGCCATCGCCAACGCCATGCTGGCCCTGGTGGGCCTGCACATCGCCGCGGTGATCGTCTCCAGCCGCCTGCATCGCGAGAACCTGGTGGCGGCCATGATCACCGGCCGCAAGCAGGGCGCGCCCGAAGAGGCCGCCCGCAGCCCCTGGCGCAGCGTCGCCGCCCTGCTGCTGGCCGCGGTGCTGGGCTTCTGGTGGTGGCAATGGCAACAGGCACCGCTGCAGGCGCCGGCGGCCCGCCCGGGCCATCACCAGCAGCATGAAGATGGCGACGACGACTGAGGCGGGCACGGCCGGCGGGCAAGCTGGGCCCTTGTCCTACACGTGCGCGCCGCGCTGTCCGATGCCCGCGGCGCGGCGGGCGGGCGATGCTCCAGGCATCTGCCAACCACTCAAGGACAGTCCATGCCCATCAAGACCACAAGCGCCAGCCTGCAACCCGTGCTGGCCGCCAGCCTGGCCCCGCTTGAAAAGCTCACCCGGCTGACCCAGGCCAACCTGGACCTGCTGACGCGCTTCTCACACTCGGACGAGATCAGCGCCCCCGGCCAAGTGCCGAATCTGCTGCAGTCCAAGGCCTTCAACGAACTCAGCCAGGGCATCATCAAGAACTACAGCGAGTTCGTCAGCGAGCTTGGCAAGGACGGCGTGGCCGCCCTGGCCAAGGTCCAGCCATGAGCGCGCTCCACCCCTTGAAGGCCCTGCATGCGCTGCGTCTGCGGCTGCGGCGCAAGGCCGCGCGCGCGGTACAGCCCCCCGCCTCCGACCAGGCCTATCTGATCTTGGAGCCCGGCAGCTACCAGGTGCACCGCAGCGGCGCAGCCCGCCATACCGTCATCAAGCCCAAGCGCTGAGCCCGACGTGCTGGTGCTGGACAGGCGCGACTCCACCGTCTGGGTGGACGACACGCTCTCGCCGCGCCGGCAGGCCCTGGACCTGCGCGCGTTCAGCGTTCAGGCGTCGCGCTCGCTGCGCCGGATATCGCGCAGCATGAAGAGGTACAGCCCCTCCACCTTCTCGCGTGCCCAGGGGGTCTTGCGCAGGAACTTCAGGCTGGAGGCGACGCTGGGCTCGTGCGTGAAGCAGCGCACCGGAATGCGCTCGCCCAGCCCGGCCCAGCCATAGTGATCGGCCAGCGCCGTGACGATGCGTTCCAGCGTCATGCCGTGCAGGGGGTCGCGCGAGGCGGCGGATGTCGTGGGGGTGGCCATGGCCGATTGTCGCTAAGGTTTGACGGTGGTGAGCTGGCCTTCACGCGCCAGCTGAGCCAGGCCCGCATGCAGCCGTGCCAGCAGGCCCTCGTCCAGCCGCGGGTGGCAGGCCAGATGCAGCTCCAGCACGCCGACCTCCAGCGCCTCGCGCAGGCGCGGTGCGTCGGGCCGGGCCAGTTCGTAGCGCAGCGTCAGATCGCTGGTGGCCCAGAGGTCGATGCGTTCGGCCATCAGCATGCGCAGGCTGATCGCATCGCTGGCCACCTCCTCGACCGGCAGACCCGCGGCATGCAGGCGGCCGGCCACCACCGACTGACGGATCGCGCCGATGCGAAGGCCCCGCAAGGCCTGCAGGTCCGCCCAGCGGCGCGAGTCCGTGGCCCGCGCCATCAGCACCAGGCGCGAGCGCGCCAGCAGGCCGGCCCATTTGAAATGCGCCTCGCGCTCCGGCGTGCGCGCCAGGCCGACGATGCAGGTGTTGGGGTGCTGCTCGGCATCCCGCATCGCCCGGGCCGTCACGCTCGGTTCGAAGCGCACGTCCACGCCGGCCAGCGCGCCCAGGCGCGTGAACACCGGCACCCCGCGCCCCTCGACAACGCGCGTCTTCGGGTGGCTGACAAACAGGCCGGGCGTTTCCATCACCAGCAAGGTCAGGGTCTCGGCACGCGCCGCAGCGACGCTGCCGGCCAGCAGCAGCATCAACAAGGCACCGCCCCAGTTCCCCAATCGCATGCACAGGACTTTCATGACTTTGGCGGCATCGTAGCCGGGCGCTTGCGGGCGCCCAGGGCCGCGCCCGGTGCCCAGCCCAGGCGCTCGTACTCCGAGATCACCTGCGCGCCCAGCAGCAGCAGGGTGGCGCCCAGCTCCAGGCTCAGCAGCACCGCGATTGCGGTGGTCAGCGAGCCGTACACGGTGCCGATCTGCGAGAGCGTGCCGAAGTACCAGACCAGCACATGGCGGGTCAGCTCCCACAGCAGCGCCGCCACCAAGGCCCCCAGCAGGGCGGCGCCCCAGGAGGGCCGGCCCAGCGGCATGACGAGGTAGATCGAGGCCAGCATCAGCACCTCGCCGGCCAGGCCCAGCAGGTACAGCAGCAGGCCCGATACCCCCACCAGCGACCAGCTGCGCCCCAGCAGCTCGACGCTCTGCTGGCCCAGCGCCTGCAGGCTGCCGGCCACCAGGGTCACCAGCAGCAGGCCGGCGCCCAGGCTGCAGATATAGGCGTAGGGGATCAGCGCCGAGATCAGCGCATGGCGGCGGCGCCGCACCAGGCGGTGGTGGAAGATCACCGACATGGCGTTCTCCAGCACCGTGAAGGCCAGCGAGCTGAAGAACAGCATGCTCACCAGCAGCACCCAGCCCAGCACATCGCGGTGCGCCAGAAAGCGCGCCAGCTCGGCCACCATGGCGGACGATTGCCCGGGCACCAGCCATTCCAGGTAGCGGCCCACGGTGGTCAGCAGCTCGCCCTGCTCCACCACATGCGAGAGCACGATCACCGCCAGGATCAGCAGCGGCACGATGGACAGCAGCGCGTAATAGGCCACCGCGCCGGCCAGCAGCAGGCCCTGGTTGGCGCGAAAGGCCTTGAGCGTGCGCAGCGCGAAGGCGGCCGGGTGGCGCAACACCCAGAGCGCCGGGCGGCCGCGCTGCGGCAAGGGGTCGGGGGACGCTGCCATTGGCCTCATTCTCACCCAGCCGAAGCCGCTGCGGGCGTCGCAGCTGTCGGACAAGGCCGCGATCGCCTGTGGGCACCCGCCGCAACACGCCTGCCGGCACGGCACGCGCGCTCGGCGCGGCGTAAGCTGGCCCATGGACATCACCGAACTCAAGCCCACCCCGCTCAGCGTCGACGTGCGCAGCCTCTCGCTGGGCCTGCTGGCCCTGCTGGCCAGCCTCTATGCCCTGCACTGGGCCAAGGAGCTGCTGGTGCCGGTGCTG
Organism: Roseateles sp. FW301-B2; assembly: GCF_058788955.1. Lineage (NCBI taxonomy): Bacteria > Pseudomonadati > Pseudomonadota > Betaproteobacteria > Burkholderiales > Sphaerotilaceae > Roseateles > Roseateles sp. FW301-B2. The sequence continues at coordinate 82,447 of NZ_JBYTBE010000015.1, read as the reverse complement.
CTGGGCCTGGCCTTCAGCTATGCGCTCAGCCCGCTGGTGAACGCGCTGGAGCGCCTGCACCTGCCGCGTGTGCTGGGGGCGGCGCTGCTGATCGCCGGCATCACCGGCGGCCTGGGCGGGTCGGTCTATGCGCTCAGCGACGACGCCTATGCGCTGATCGAATCGCTGCCCGCGGCCACCCAGAAGGTGCACGACGCGGTGCGCGCGCGCGGCCCGCAGGGCGAAAGCGCGCTGCAGAAGGTGCAGAAGGCCGCCACCGAGCTGGAACAGGCCGCACAGGAGGGCAGCACGCCGGCGGCGACCACCAGAGGCGTGACGCGCGTGCGCATCGAGCGCCCGCAGTTCGACCTCAAGGACTATGTGTGGAGCGGCAGCCTCGGCGCCCTGGCGGCGCTGGCCCAAGCGCTGGTGGTGATCTTCATCACCTTCTTCCTGCTCGCCTCGGGCAACACCTTCCGGCGCAAGCTGGTCAGGATCGCCGGCCCCGACTTCGCCGCCAAGCGCATCACCGTGCAGGCGCTGGACGAGATCACCGACCAGATCCAGCGCTACCTGCTGGTGCAGCTGTGCACCAGCGTGCTGGTGGGCCTGGTGATCTGGGCCGCCTTCAGCGCGCTGCACCTGGAGCATGCGGCGGTATGGGGCGCGGCGGCCTTTGTGCTGGACTTCATTCCCTACCTGGGCGCCAGCGTGCTCACCGCCGGCTCGGCCTTCTTCGCCTTCGTGCAGTTCGGCAACCTGGAGCTGCCGCTGCTGGTGGGCGGCACCGCCCTGCTGGTGCACACCCTCTCGGGCAATCTGCTGACGCCCTGGCTGAGCAGCCGCGCCAGCCGCATGAACGCGGTGGCGATCTTCATCGGCGTGCTGGCCTTCGGTTGGCTGTGGGGGCCCTGGGGCCTGCTGCTGGGCGTGCCGATACTCACCACGGTGAAAGCGGTATGCGACCGCGTCGAACACCTCAAGCCGATCGGCGAGTTGCTGGGCGACTGAGGGCGCCCCCCTACTCGTGCCGCAGCGCCTCGATCGGATCGAGCTGCGCCGCGCGCCGCGCCGGGAAGTAGCCGAACAGCACGCCGATGCCGGCCGAGAACAGGAAGGCGACGATGTTGATGCGGGCGTCGAACAGGTAGGGCACATGCATCAGGCTGGCCAGGCCGATCGAGGCCAGCGTGGCGAACACGATGCCGATCAGCCCGCCCAGCGCCGCCAGCGCCACCGCCTCGATGAGGAACTGCATCAGCACCTCGCGCTCGAGCGCGCCGATCGCCAGCCGCAGGCCGATCTCGCGGGTGCGCTCGGTCACGCTCACCAGCATGATGTTCATGATGCCGATGCCGCCCACCAGCAGGCTCACCGCCGCCACCGCGCCCAGCAGCGTGGTCATCACCTGGGTGGTGCCGCTGATGGTCTCGGCCAGCTGCTGGGTGTCCAGCACGTTGAAGTTGTCGTCGTCGCCGGCGGCCAGCTTGCGGCGCTCGCGCAGCAGCTGGGCGAGGCTGGCCTTCAGGCGCGCGCTGTCGCTGCCGTCCTGCATCGACACCAGCAGGGTCGCGACGCGCTGGTTGCCGGTGACGCGGCGCTGCAAGGTGTGCAGGGGCAGCACCACCACATCGTCCTGGTCATTGCCCATCGCCGCCTGGCCCTTGGACGCCAGCACGCCCACCACGGTGCAGGAGAAGGTCTTGATGCGCAGCTGCTCGCCCAGCGCCGGCGTGCTGCCGTAGAGCTCGCGCCGCACCGTCTCGCCGATGATGCAGACCGCGCCGCCCGCCAGCTGCTCGGCCTCGTCGAACAGCCGGCCCTGGGCCAGCTTCCAGTTGCCGGTGCTGAACCAGGCGTTGCTGCTGCCGGTGACGCTGCTGGCCCAGTTGCGCCCGTTCGCCACCACGGTGACGCTGGCGCGCCCTTCCGGCGCCACCGCCGCCACGCCGCCGATCTGCGCCGCGATCGCCTCGGCATCGGCCTCCTTGAAGGCCGGCGCGCTGCTGCCGCCGCCGCCGAACTGGCGCTGGCCCGGCCGCACCATCAGCAGATTGCTGCCCAGGCTGGAGATCTGCTGCTGCACCGCCTGCGTCGCGCCCTTGCCCAGCGTCACCATGGTGATGACGGCGCTGACGCCGATCACGATGCCCAGGATGGTGAGGAAGGAACGCAGCAGATTGCGCCGGATCGAGCGCAGGGCCAGCATCAAGGTGTTGAGCAGCATCAGGCCGCTCCCGCCAGGGCTGGTTCGGTATTCGGAACGTCCGACGCGATCGCCCCATCGACGAAGCGCACCAGGCGCCGCGCATAGGCCGCCATGTCGGGCTCGTGGGTGATCATCAGCACGGTGATGCCATGCACCTCGTTGAGCTCGCGCAGCAGGGCCATGATCTCGCGGCTGCGCTGGGTGTCCAGATTGCCGGTCGGCTCGTCGGCCAGCAGCACCGCCGGCTCGGTGACCAGGGCGCGCGCGATCGCCACGCGCTGCTGCTGGCCGCCCGAGAGCTCGGAGGGCATGTGATGCTCCCAGCCGCCCAGGCCCACCGCCTGCAGCGCATGCGCCGCGGCCGCGCGCCGGCGCGCCGCGCCCTCGCCGCGGTAGAGCAGCGGCAGCTCGACGTTTTCCTGTGCCGAGGTGCGCGGCAGCAGATTGAAGCCCTGGAACACAAAGCCCAGGAAGCCGCGCCGCAGCAGCGCGCGCTGGTCGCGCGTGAGCGCCTCCACATGGGCGCCCTGGAACAGGTACTGGCCGGCGCTGGGCGTGTCGAGGCAGCCCAGGATGTTCATCGCGGTGGACTTGCCCGAACCGCTGGGCCCCATGATGGCGACGAACTCGCCCGCCCGGATGTCCAGGTCGATGCCCTTCAGCGCCATCAGCTCGGCCTGGCCGCTGCCATAGACCTTGGTGACGCCGCGCAGGCTGATCAGCGGCGCAGTCACTTCGGCGCCACCTTCTGGTCGGTGATGACCTGCATGCCGGGCTGCAGCTCGCCGCCGAGGATCTCGGTCATGTGGCCATCGCTGATGCCGGCCTGCACCGGCACCATCACCGCCTGGCCCTCGCGCAGCACCCAGACCTGGCGCGCGCCGGCGGTGCTGGCGCCCTCGGCGGCCGAGCGCTTGGCGCCGCTGCGCGGCGGGCCGCGCGGGATCAGGCTGGAGACGATGCCGCCGGAGGCAGCGGCCGCCGCCGTCGGCGCGGCGCTGGGTGCAAAGCGCAGCGCGCTGTTCGGCACCAGCAGGGCGTCGTCGCGCTGCAGCGCGGTGATGGTGGCGGTGGCCGTCATGCCGGGGCGCAGGCTGAGGTCGGCGTTGTCCACGTCCAGATAGGTCAGGTAAGTGACGACGTTCTCGGTGATGGTGGAGCCGAAGGCCACGCGCGTCAGCGTGGCCGGGTACTTGCGGCCCGCGTAGGCGCTGACGGTGAAGCTGGCGCGCTGGCCGACCTGCACCTTGCCGACATCGGCCTCGTCCACATAGACCTGCAGGCGCAGGCGCGCCAGATCCTCGGCCACGCTGAACAGCGTGACCGCCTGCAGCGAGGCCGCCACCGCATTGCCGGGATCGACATTGCGCGTCAGCACCACGCCGTCGGCGGGGGCGCGGATCGAGGCCTTGGCGAGGTTGATCTGGTCGGTGGCCAGCGCCGCCTTGGCATCCTGCACATTGGCGCGCGCGCTCGCCAGATCGGCCTGCGCCCGCTCGGCGCTGGCACGGCCGCTGTCCAGCTCGGCCTTGGACGGCACCTTGCCGCCCGACAGCCGCGCCACCTCTTCCAGCCGCGCTAGCGCGGCCTGGCTTTCCTTCAGCGTGGCCTGGGCCTGGGCCACGCGCGCCTCGGCGGCCGCCAGCGAGGCCTGCGAGCGCAACACCTGACCCTGCAGCTTGGCGGTGTCGAGCTCCACCAGCACCTGGCCACGCCGCACGCGGTCGTTCACGTCCACGTTCACCTTCAGCACGGTGCCCGAGAGCTCGCTGCCGATATTGATCGCGCGGGTGGGCTGCAGCGTGCCGTTGGCGGTGACGCTGAGCGTGAGCTTGCCGCGCGTGACCGGCTGCGCCACATAGACCGGCGCGGCCTGGCTGGCCTGGCGGCTCTGCCACCACCAGGCGCCCAGGCCGGCCAGCAGCAGCAGCGCCAGCAGCAGCCAGGGCCAGCCGCGCCGGTACCAGGGCCGCCGGGCCTGCGCCAGCACGGCGGACAGATCGGGCGGGGGCTTTGTTGTTGCTGCGTCGCTCATCGGTTTCATGATTCCATCAAGAAGGCTGCCAGCCACCGCCCAGCGCCTTGTACAGGCGCACATGGTCGGCGCTGACGGCGGCCATGGCCGTGGCCACGCCGTCTTCGGTGCTGAGTTGGTTGCGCTGGGTCTCCAGCACGGTCTGGAAGTCCACCAGCCCGCTGCCATGGCGCTGGCGTGCCAGCAGCGCCGCCCTGGCGGCCGATGCCGAGGCGGCCTGCAGCCGCGCGAGGCGCTCGCGGTCGCCGCGCAGCGCCACCAGCGCATCCTCCACATCGCGCAGCGCGCCCAGCACGGTGGCCTGGTAGGCCGCCTGCGCCTGCGCCAGCGCGGCCTGCTGGGCGCGCACCTGCGCGCGCGCCGCGCCGCCGTCGAACAGCGGCAGCGACACGCTGGCCAGCAGCGCCGAGGCCAGCGAGGCGCCATTCGTCAGCGTGCCCAGGCTGAGCGCGCTGAGGCCCACATTGCCGCCGATGCGCAAGCTCGGCAGCCGCGCCGCCTCGGCCTCGCCCACGCGCGCGGCGGCCGCCTGCACGCGCAGCTCGGCGGCGCGCACATCGGGGCGCTGGCGCAGCGTCTCGGCCGGGATGCTGAGGGCCAGGTCTTGCCCCGGCTGGGGCAGCGGCGCGCTGGCGGCCAGCTGGGCGTCCAGCGCCGCGGGTGGCTGGCCGCTCAGCAGCGCCAGCGCATGGCGGCTCTGCGCGATGCCGGTCTGCAGGGCCGGCAGCTGGGCGCGCGTCTGCTCGGTGGCGGCGCGCGCCTGCTCGGCCTCCAGCGAGGTGGTGAGCCCGGCCTGCAGCCGCCATTCGGTGATCTGCAGGGTCTCAAGCTGGCTGGCCAGATTGGCCTCGGCGATCGCCAGCCGCGCCTGGTTGCCGCGCAGGCTGATATAGGCCAGCGCCACTTCGGCCGCCACCGCCACCTGCACATCGCCCAGGCTGGCCGCGCTGGCCTCGGCCGTGGCCTGCTGGGCCTGCACGGCGCTGCGCTGGCCGCCGAACAGGTCGGGCTCCCAGCTCGCGTCCAGGCCCAGCTTGAAGCTGTTGACCGGGCTGCTGCTGCCGCTGTCACTGCGCTGTGCCGCGGCGCTACCGCTCAGGCCGGGCAGCAGGCCGGCCGCCGCCACGTCGCGCAGGGCACGCGCCTGCTGCAAGCTGGCCTGGGCCAGGCGCACATCGGTGTTGGCCTGCAGGGCCTGGCGCAACAGCGCGGCGAGCTGGGCGTCGCCAAAGCCCAGCCACCAGGCAGTCAGGCGCACATCGGCGGAGATCGCGGTAGCCGGCATGGGCGGCTGCGGCGGCGCGCTCGCACAGCCGGCCAGGGCCATCGATAGCGTCAACAGCAGCGGGGCGAAGCGAGCGGGCATGGTCATCACGGATCCCAGTGTCGGCAGCGGCCTTGACGGGCGTGTTGCGCACTGTCAAGCGCAGGTAAAGCTGGCGCGTCGGAGCACCGCTACGCGCCCGCAGCACTGTACTGCGTCGCCGAGCCCGCCGGCGCGCTCAGCTGCAGCCGCGATAGACCGCACAGTCGCTGGCATAACAGCTGCAGGCCGCGGCCTCCAGGCCGGCGCGATCCAGCACCTGCATCGCGCCGCGGTGGTAATGGATCAGGCCCCGGCCCTGCAGCAGGCCCGCCGCCACCGTGATGCCGACGCGCCGCACGCCCAGCATATAGGCGAGGAATTCATGCGTGATGTGGAAGCTGTCGAGGCCGGCACGGTCCTGGCTCATCAGCAGCCAGCGCGCCAGCCGCGGCCCGATCTGGTGATAGCGCAGGCAGCCGGCCGCGTTGGCCGACTGCGCCATGCGCACGTACAGGTACTGCTGCAGGCTCAGGCGCAGCGCCGGGCTGAGAGCCAGCTCGCGCCGGAACACCGGGCCGCTCATGCGCCAGGCAAGACCTGGCCCCTGCACCAGGGCACGCAGCGGCGTGCGCTGCACCCCCAGGGTGAGCTGCAGGCCCAGCATGCCCTCGCGGCCTATCATGCCCACTTCCAGACCATGCTGGTCGATCTGCGCCACCAGCGAGATGAAGCCGCTGCGCGGGAAGTAGACGAACCGGGTCGCCTCGCCCGACTCGCAAAGCACCTCCGACAGGTGCAGGGGCACCGCCTCGCCGGCGGCCAGCAGACGCTGGCGCTCCGCGCGCGGCAGGGCTTGGATCAGCAGGTTCTCGGCCAGGCTCACGGGCGTTCTCCCAGTAGGCCTCGAGTCTGCGGCCGCGGTGGCGTGCCGACCGTCTGCCAGCGCACAGAGGCGCTCAGAGCGCTCTCAGAGAGCGAGCCGGTCCGGCAGCAGTCGCTCGTACTCCTTGCGCACCACGCCGTAGCATTCGCAGCTGCGCGCCTCCAGGCCGGCGCGGTCCAGCACCGAGATATGGCCGCGCGCGTAGCGGATCAGCCCGGCCGCCTGCAGCTTCAGCGCGCTCTCGGTCACGCCCTCGCGGCGCACGCCCAGCATATTGGCGATCAGCTCCTGGGTCATCTTCAGCTCGCTGCCATTCAGGCGGTCCAGGCTCAGCAGCAGCCAGCGGCACAGCTGCTGGTCCAGGCTATGGTGGCGGTTGCACACCGCCGTCTGCGCCATCTGGGTGATGAGGGCCTGGGTGTAGCGCAGGAACAGATGCATCACCGGCCCGGCGCGGTCGAACTCCTCCTTCATCGCCGAGGCGCGCAGCCGATAGCCGCTGCCGGCGCTCTGAACCACCGCACGGCTGGGGGTCGAGCCCCCGCCCATGAAGAGCGAGATACCGACGACACCCTCGCGCCCGACCACGGCAATCTCGGCCGAGGCGCCGTTCTCCATCACATAGAGCAGGGAGACGATGGCCGTGCTGGGGAAGTAGACGTGGGCAAGCGTGCGGCCCGATTCGTACAACACCTGGCCCAGCGGCATGTCCACCGCTTCGAGCAGGCCCTGCCAGCGCTGCCATTCGGGCTCGGGCAGGCAGTCCAGCAAGTGGTTGCCGCGGCTGCGGGGCGGGAGGTTGGGCATGGGCGCTCCGAAAGATGGCTGGGCGCCGCCAGCGCTGGCAGCACCAGCTGAACTATAGGCAGTCCTGGCCCGGGCATGTGTTCGCTAGCGCACAGACCCTGGGCACCCCCGGCCCTAGGGTGGCTCATGACCCTGCTCTATCCCGTCCTCAGCAAGACCGCCTACCGCCTGGATTTCGCCCTCTACGGCCTGGCTTGCGCCCTGCTGGCCGGCCTGCTGCTGAGCCTGGCCTGGCGGGCCGGCTGGGCGCAGATCCTGCTGGGTCTGGCCTGCATCGCGGCCGGCGTGCTGCTGTGGAGCCTGATCGAATACGCCGTGCACCGTTTCGTCTTCCACGGCATGCAGCCCTTCAAGCGCTGGCATGCGGCGCACCACCAGCAGCCGGGGGCGCTGATCGGCATGCCCACGCTGCTGAGCGTGCCGCTGTTCGCGGGCCTGGTGTTCCTGCCGGCCTGGGCCCTGCTGGGCCTGCCGGCCGCCGCAGCGCTGATGCTGGGCGTGCTGGGCGCCTATATCGCCTATGGCGTGGTGCACCACCTCAGCCACCACGGTAAACGCCTGCCGCCCTGGCTGCTGCAGCGCCGCCATTGGCATGCCCTGCACCACCGCGGTGCCAACGCCGGCCGCTACGGCGTCAGCAGTTCGTTCTGGGACCGCGCCTTCGGCAGCTGCTGAGGCGCTGTTGCGCGCAGGCCCGCTGGTACGCCAGCGCACAGACCGGCGCGGCGGCAGGCCCTACAAGGGAACTTGCCCCGCAAATGCAAGACCAGCGGCCACCAAGCCAGCACGAAAGCCCCAATGAAAAACCACCATTCCCTGCGTCTCATCGCCCTTGCCAGCCTTGGCGCCCTGTGCGCTGCCGGCCCCGCCCTCGCGCAGGAGCAGGGCAGCTATCTCGGCCTGGGCATCGGCCAGTCCAGCGCCAAGCTGAACGACGCCGCCATGGCCGGCAGCGTGCTGGGCAGCGGCTTCGGCATCACCGCGCTGGAGCGCGACCGCCGCGATACCGGCTACAAGCTGTTCGGCGGCTGGCAGTTCAACCGCTACCTGGCGCTGGAAGCGGGCTATTTCCGCCTCGGCGAGTTCAGCTCGGTGGCCAGCACCCTGCCCGCCGGCAGCCTCGACACCCACATCAAGATGCAGGGCGTGAACCTCGACCTGGTGGCCACCCTGCCCATCACCGACAGCCTGTCGGCGCTTGGCCGCATCGGCGGCACCTATGCGCGCAACCGGGCCGATTTCGTCGGCAGCGGCGCCGCGGCGGCGATCAACCACGAGCAGCGCGCACGTGGCAGCAATGCCAAGTACGGCGCCGGCCTGCAATATGCCTTCTCGCCCAGCCTGCTGGTGCGCGGCGAGGTGGAGCGCTACCGCATGAACGACACCACCGGCGGCCACGGCAATGTGGACCTGGTCTCGGTGAGCCTGGTGTTCCCGCTCGGCCGCAGCAGCAACTACAGCGCACCGCGCGCCGCCGCGCCGCAGCCCGTCTATGTGGCGCAGGCACCCGCGCCGGCGCCGGTGCTGGCACCCGCACCGGTGGTGATGGCGCCGATGGTGATGCCGCCCGCCCCGCCGCCGGTCAGGCGAGTGAGTTTCTCGGCCGAATCGCTGTTCGGCTTCGACCGCTCGACGGTGCGCCCCGAGGGCCAGGCGGCGCTTGACAACTTCAGCCGCGAGCTGGCCGGCAGCAGCTACCAGGTCATCAATGTCGAGGGCCACACCGACCGCCTCGGCAGCGAGGCCTACAACCAGCATCTCTCCGAGCAGCGTGCCGAGGCGGTGAAGCGCTATCTGGTCGACAGCGGCAAGCTCGAGGCCAGCAAGATCGCCGCGGTGGGCAGGAGCGAATCGCAGCCGCTCACCAAGCCTGAGGACTGCAAGGGCAGCAAGCAGACGGCCGCCCTGATCGCCTGCCTGCAGCCGGACCGCCGCGTCGACATCGAAGTGGTCGGTACCCGCTGATCGCGTCCCCACAGGCAAGACCCAATGACGGCGGGAGGCCTTCATGACGATGACATCCGGGCATCCAGCCGCACGCTGGAGCACCTCTTCCTTCGGCGCCTGCGTCGACACCAGCCCCGCCGAGCTTGACGCGCTCGGCGCGCACCTGCACGCCTGCCATGCGCAGCGCGGCCGCTGGTTCGGCCTGCGTTGCCGGGCCGATCTGATGCATGGCTTTCTGGCGGCACGGCTGGTCAGCAGCCTGCTGGCCGTGGTGGTGCTGATCGGACTCGCGCTGCTGGCGCTGCGGTGAGGCTGGCGCAGTGAGGGCGGCCGAGCTCGCGCGCCATGTGCCGGAGGCCGCGCCGGCCCTGCTGGCCCTGCTGGACCCGGCGCGCGGGCCGCTGCAGCCGCCGATACGCTCAGAGATCTTCGGGCCGCAGCGCTTTGCCCAGCATGGGCTGAGCCTGGGCCTCACGCACCGCAGCGCCAGCGTGGCCCGGCGTTGGCAGGCCGGCTTCTCGCCACGCCTGCGCGACAACATCGCGATGCTGCGCGAGGCACAGCGCTATATCGGCACCCAGGCCGAGATGGGCGTGGACCTCAGCCCGGCGGCCGAATGGCTGCTGGACAACTTCCACCTCATCGATGCCCAGCTCAAGGAGGTGCACGAGGGCCTGCCGCGCAGCTACTTCCGCACCCTGCCCCTGCTGCCCGACGAGCCGCTGGCCGGGCTGCCGCGCATCTACGGCCTGGCCTGGGCCTTCGTCGCGCATACCGACGGCGGTTTCGACGAAGAGCTGCTGCGCCACTACCTGGCCGCCTACCAGCAGAGCTGCGAGCTCAGGCTGGGTGAGATCTGGGCCCTGCCCACCACCTTGCGCGTGGTGCTGATCGAGAACCTGCGCCGCCTGGCCGAGCGCGTGGCCTGCCACAAGGCCGCGCGCGAGCTGGCAAACCTGTGCTGCGACCAGCTCGACAGCGGCAGCCCGCGCGAGTTCGATGCGCTGCTGCGCCAGCTGGTGCTGCGCGGGGTCGACCGCGTGTTCCTGGTGCAGCTGGCGCAGCGCCTGCTCAAGCAGCCGCACGATGCCGACAACCCCAGCAGCCCGATCCAGGCCTGGCTGCGCCTGGCCCTGCCAGATCTCGCCACCCTGCTGGCCCAGCAGGACGCCGACCAGGCCGCCGACAACCTCAGCGTCAGCAATGCCGTGAGCTCGCTGCGCGCCATCGGCGATGCCGACTGGGGCGAGCTGGTGGACGGCAGCAGCCTGCTGATGCAGCGCCTGCTGAGCGCGCCCGGCTTTGCCGCCGAGCATGCGGCCAGCCGCGAGCTCAGCCTGCATGCCATCGAAGGCCTGGCGCGGCGCAGCCGGCGCAGCGAGCTGGCGGTGGCTGAGGCCCTGCTGGTCCTGATGGGCGAGGCCGGCCGGCAGCCCGAAGCCGCGCGCGCCGCCTACCCGGGCTTCTGGCTGCGCGGCCCCGGCCGGCCGCGCCTGCTGCGCTCGCTGGGCCTGACCGAGCCGCTGCGCCTTGCCGCGCGCGCGCTGCTGCGCCGCCTGGCCCTGCCGCTCTACCTGAGCGGCCTGGCGCTGCTGAGCCTGGCCCTGGTGGCCTGGCTGCTGGCCCAGGCCGGTGCCGCCACCGGCGCGCTGCCGCTGCTGCTCACCGGCGCGCTGATGTTGTTCCCGGCCTCCGAGGCGGTGATCGCACTGCTGCACAGGCTCATCAGCGAATCGACGCGCCCGCGCCAGCTGCCGCGCCTGGCGCTGGGTGGCGGCATCCCGGCCGCGCACCGCGTGATGGTGGTGATCCCCTGCCTGCTCACGAGCCCCGCCGCGGTGCGCGCGCTGACGCGCCGGCTCGAGCTGCACCAGCTCGCCAACCCCGAGGCCCAGGCCCAGTTCGGCCTGCTGAGCGACTGGGCCGATGCCGATGCCGCCAGCGCTGCCGCCGACGCCGGCCTGCTGAACGATGCGCGCGGCCAGATCCAGGCCCTCAATAGCCGCTACCCCGCCGCGCCCGGCCAGGCAGCGCGCTTCCTGCTGCTGCACCGCGAGCGCAGCTACAGCGCCAGCGAGCAGCGCTGGATCGGCTGGGAGCGCAAGCGCGGCAAGCTGGAGCAGCTGGTGGCGGCGCTGGCCGAGGGCCAGCAGGCCGCCTTTCTCGATCTGGGCACCGAGGCCGTGATCGCCGCCGACACGCGCTACATCGTCACGCTGGACAGCGATACCGAGCTGCCGCCCGGCCGCCTGCGCGAGCTGGTGGGCGTGGCCGCGCATCCGCACAACCAGCCGCGCCTGGACGCGAGCGGGCGCCGCCTGGTGGGCGGCTACGGCATCCTGCAGCCCCAGGTGGCGTCGCCCCTGCCGGACCTGCAAGACCTGACCCCCTACCACTGGCTGTTCGCCGGCCAGTGCGGCATCGACCCCTACAGCGCCGCCAGCTCCGAGGTCTACCAGGACCTGTTCGCCGAGGGAAGCTTCGCCGGCAAGGGCCTGCTGCACGTGCAGGCCCTGCATGCGGTGCTGGCCGGCTCGCTGCCGGTGGCGCGCGTGCTCAGCCACGACCTGCTGGAGGGCGCCCTGGTGCGCTGCGCCACCCTCAGCGACATCAACGTGATCGAGGACGCCCCCTTCCACGCCGACGTGGCGGCGGCGCGCGTGCACCGCTGGACGCGCGGCGACTGGCAGCTGCTGCCCTTCCTGCTGAACCCCTGGCGCTACCCCATCCGCGCGCTGAACCGCTGGAAGATGCTGGACAACCTGCGCCGCTCGCTGGTGGCGCCGGCCGCGCTGGCGCTGCTGCTGCTGAGCCTGGCCAGTGGCTGGCTGGCCGCGCCGGCGGCGCTGGCCCTGGTGCTGGCCGCCTACATGGCGGGCCCGCTGCTGGGTGCGCTGGCGGCGCTGCACTCGCACCGCGAGGACCTGGCACGCGCGCACTTCTACCGTCAGGCCCTGGCCGATCTGGGCCGCGCCCTGTGCGGCGGGCTCTGGCAGCTGCAGCAGCTGCTGGCCCAGGCCCTGCTGGCGCTGGACGCGATCGTGCGTGCGCTCTACCGCATGGGCGTGAGCCACCGCCATCTGCTGCAATGGACCACCGCCGCCGCGGCCCAGGCGGCAGCGCAGACGCGCCTGCCCGCGCTGCTGCGCCAGCACCGCGCCGAGCCCCTGCTGGCCGGCGTGCTGCTGGCCGGCCTGCTGCTGTGGGGCACGGCCGCGCCAGTGTTGGCCTGTGCCCTGGCCCTGCTGTGGGCCAGCGCGCCGCTGGCGGTGTGGTGGGCCAGCCGGCCACGCGCACCGCGCGCCGACGCGGCCCTGCCCGCGGCCGACCAGCTCTATCTGCGCGGCATTGCGCGCGACACCTGGCGCCTGTTCGAGCGCTGCATCGGCCCCGACGACCGCCAACTGCCGCCCGACAATCTGCAGACCCTGCCCGCCGAGATGCTGGCGCACCGCACCTCGCCCACCAATATCGGCCTCTACCTGCTGAGCTGCGCCTGCGCGCGCGAGTTCGGCTGGATCGGCAGCGCCGAGCTGGTGCAGCGCCTGCAGGCCACGCTCGCCACCCTGGCCACCCTCGCGCGCCACCGCGGCCACTTCTACAACTGGTACGACACCCAGAGCGGCGCACCGTTGCTGCCCATCTATGTCTCCAGCGTCGACAGCGGCAACCTCAGCGGCCATCTGCTGGCGCTGGCCCAGGCCTGCCTGGAGCTGGCCGCCGAGCCGCTCAACGACGCCGCCATGCAGGCCAGCCTGGCCGAGCTGCAGCAGCGCATCACCAGTGCCGCCGGTGGTGACGGCGGCTGCGCCGAGCTCGACTGGCTGAGCGCCGACTACGAGGCCACCCTGCGCTCGGCGGCGCTGGACCGCCAGGCCAGCGCCGCCACCCTCAGCACGCAGCTGCGGGCGCTGGCCGCGGCCTGCGAGCGCCTGGCCTGGGAGCCCGAGTTCGGCTTTCTCTACCACCGCAAGCGCCATCTCTTCCACATCGGCTACCGCGTCGCCGAGCAGCAGCTGGACGCCGGCTTCTACGATCTGCTGGCCTCGGAATCACGCCTCACCAGCCTGCTGGCAATCGCCAAGGGCGATGTGCCGGTGCAGCATTGGGCGGCGCTGGGCCGGCCCTTCTACGCGGTGGGCCGGCATGCGGCGCTGCGCTCCTGGTCGGGCTCGATGTTCGAGTACCTGATGCCCAGCCTGATCCTGGCCGAGCCGCCCGGCAGCGTGCTGCGCGAGGCCTGCTGCGCCGCCCTGCACGAGCAGATCGCCTATGCGGCCGAACAGCAGCAGCCGGGCCTGCCCTGGGGCATCTCGGAATCGGCCTTCGCCGGGCGCGACCACAGCCTGGCCTACCAGTACGCGCCGCAGGGCGTGCCGCGCCTGGCGCTGCGCCGCACCCCGGCCGACGAGCTGGTGGTGGCCCCCTATGCGACGGCGCTGGCCGCGCAGCTCGCACCGCATGGCGCGACGCGCAATCTGCGCGCCCTGCAGGCGCTGGGCGCGCGCGAGCGCTACGGCTTCATCGAGGCGCTGGACTTCTCGCCCGCCCGGCTCACCGAGGCGCTGGAGGGCAGCCCCGAGCTGCCCTATGCACCGGTGGCCACCTTCATGTCGCACCACCAGGGCATGAGCATCGTGGCGCTGGCCAATGTGCTGCTGCAGGGCGCGCCGCAGCGCTGGGGCATGGCCAATGCCCATGTGGCGGCGGTGGCCTCGCTGCTGCACGAGCGCGCGCCGCGCGAGATCTCCACCCTCAGCACGCCGGTGCTGCCGCTGCCGCCGCAGCTGCTGCAGCGCCGCCCGCCCGGCCTGCTGCGCGAGCTGCTGCCCGGCGACACCGGCCTGCCGGCCACCCAGCTGCTTTCCAACGGCCGCTATGCGCTGAGCCTGCGCGCCAACGGCGCGGGCGAGAGCCGCTGGGGCCGCCTGGGCCTGACGCGCTGGCGCGACGACGCGCTGCGCGACGCCTACGGCAGCTTCTTCTTCCTGCGCCGCAGCCCGGAGGCCACGCCGGTCTCGCTGAGCCAGCATCCGGCGCCCGACGCCGCCGCCAGCTACCGCGCGGTGTTCCACGCCGACCGCGTCTGCCTGCACGCCAGCTGGCCCGAGCTGCAGGCGCAGACGACGGTCTGGGTCAGCCCTGAGGACGACATCGAGTTCCGCTCGGTCGAGCTGCGCAATCTGGGCGCTGCGGCGATCGAGCTGGAGCTGATCTCGGCCTTCGAGCCCACGCTCTCGGAGCCGCGCGCCGACGAGGCGCATCCGGCCTTCGCCAATCTGTTCCTGCGTGCCGAATGGCAGCCGGCCCAGCAGGCCCTGTGGTTCGAGCGCAAGCCGCGCCTGGCCAACGAGCCGGCGCTGCTGGCGGCGCATTTCCTGGTGGCCGGCGACGCCGACATCCGCGCCCTGGCGGTGCAGACCGACCGCGCGCAGTGGCTGGGCCGCAACCGCCTGGTCAGCCAGCCGCTGGCCAAGCTGCAAACGGTGGCGATGGCCGCGGACGGCCTGGCGCAGGCACTCGACACCGGGCTGGACCCGGTCTGCGCGCTGGCGCTGACGCTGCGCATCCCGGCCCATGGCAAGGCCTTGCTGACCTTCGCCACCGCCGCCGCCGACCAGCCGGCGGTGCTGCACGCGGTGATCGACAAATATCGCCAGGCCAGCCATGTGGAACGCGCCTCGCTGATGTCGGCCACGCTCGCCAGCATCCGCCTGCGCGCGCTGCGCATCAGCCCCGACAACCATGCCGCCACCCAGCTGCTCAGCACCGCCCTGCTCTACACCCTGACGCGCCCCGACGCTGGCGCCACCGGCAAGGCCTGGGCGGGCAGCGACAAGCGCCTGCTGTGGCGCTACGGCATCTCGGGCGACCGACCGCTGCTGCTGGTGAGCATCGCCGCCAGCCAGGGCCTGGGTCTGCTGCGCGCGCTGGCGCAGGCGCTGCGGCTGTGGGAATGGGGCGGCCTGGCCTGCGAGCTGGTGGTACTGAACCAGGAGCCGGCCTCCTACCAGATGGCCCTGCAGCGCGAGCTGGCCTTGCTGCGCGAGCGCCACCTGGCCGATGGCCTGGCCCTGCCGCAGGGTGCGGTGACCCAGTTCCACCTGCTGCGCGCCGAGGAGGTCTCGGCCGAGGAGCTGGCCACCCTGCAGGCCCTGGCACGCCTGCACCTGCAGGCCGATGGCCGGCCGCTGCGCCAGCATGTGGCCGACTGGGCCGCCCTGCACGAGCAGGCCCTGGCGCTGCGCCAGGAAGTGCCGGCCAGCGCGCTGGCGCGCACCGCGCCGCCACCCCAGCCCGCCATCTCGCAGGGCGAGTTCGCCAGCGACGGCAGCGCCCGCTTCAGTTTCTCGGCCGGCGCCGCCGAGCGGCCCCAGCGGCCATGGATCAATGTGCTGGCGAACGCGGACTTCGGCTGCCATGTCTCGGAGGCCGGCGGCGGCTACAGCTGGGCCACCAACAGCCGCATGAACCAGCTCACCGCCTGGGCCAACGACCCGCTGGCCGACCCGGCCGGCGAGCATCTGCTGCTGCAGGACCTGCGCAGCCGCGAGGTCTGGAGCGCCAGCGCCGGCGCCGGTGGCGATGCCGCGCTGCGCTACCAGGTCAGCCATGCGCAGGGCAGCACCCTCATCAGCCACCGGCGCGGCGAGCTGAGCATCAGCCTCACTTGGTGCGTGGACCCGCAGGCGGCCGTCAAGCAGCTGCGCCTGCAGCTGCACAACGCCGGGCCGCGCACGCGCCATCTGCGCGTGCTGGCGCTGGCCGAGTGGCTGCTGGGCGCCAGCCGCAGCGACCGCGCCAGCGTGCACACCGAGCGCCAGGGCGGGGTGCTGTTCGCCACCCAGCGCGAGCAGTCCGCCGGCTTCGGCGGCGGCACCGCCTTCCTCGCGCTGGCCGGCCCCGCCGCGCCGAGCGATTGGAGCTGCGACCGCCGTGAGTTCTTCGACGCCGGCGGCGCCCTGGTGCTGCCGCATGCGCTGGGGCGCCTGAGCGGCAGCGGCCTCGACCCCTGCGCGGCGCTGGCCTGCGAGCTGGCGATCGCGCCGGGCGCGAGCGAGCAGCGCGTGTTCCTGCTCGGCTATGCGGCCAGCCCCGCGGCGGCGCGCCAGCTCGCCGCCAGCGCCGCGCAGCAGGACGCTGCCGGCCGCGAGGCCCTGGCGCATGCGCAATGGGACGAGCTGCTGGGCGCCACCACGGTGGCAACGCCTGACCCCCTGTTCGACGCGATGGTGAACCGCTGGCTGCTCTACCAGACCCTGGCCTGCCGCATCTGGGCCAAGGCCGGGCTCTACCAGGCCGGCGGCGCCACCGGTTTCCGCGACCATCTGCAGGACGCGATGGCGCTGGCCTGGGCCGCGCCGGCCCGGCTGCGCGCCCAGATCCTGCTGGCCGCCTCGCGCCAGTTCCCCGAGGGCGACGTGCAGCATTGGTGGCACGCACCCGGCGGCGCCGGCGTGCGCACCCATTGCAGCGACGATCTGCTGTGGCTGCCGCAGGCCCTCTTGCACTATCTGCGCGCCAGCGACGACCAGGCCCTGCTGGACGAAACCCAGCCCTTCCTGGACGGCGCGCCGATTGCGCCCGGCGCCGCGGACGCCTACGACACCCCGGCCACCAGTGTATGGAGCGCGAGTGTCTACGAGCATGCGGCGCGCTGCATCGACCACAGCCTGCGCGTCGGCGCCCATGGCCTGCCGCTGATGGGCGCGGGCGACTGGAACGACGGCATGAACCGGGTCGGCGACCAGGGGCGCGGCGAGTCGGTCTGGCTGGCCTGGTTCGCCTGCCAGCTGGTGGCCGGCTTCGCGCCGCTGGCGCGCCAGCGCGGCGAACCCGAGCGCGCCGCGCGCTGGGAGCAGGCGGCCGAGGGCTGGCAGGCGGCGCTGCAGGGCCCGGCCTGGGACGGCCTGTGGTTCAAGCGCGCTTTCTTCGATGACGGCTCGCCACTGGGCTCGCATGTCAATAGCGAGGCGCGCATCGACCTGATTGCGCAGGCCTGGAGCGTGCTGTCGGGCGTGGCGCCGCTGCCCCGGCAACGCCTGGCGATGGCGGCCGTGGAGCGCGAACTGGTGGACCATGAGATGGGCCTGCTGCGCCTGCTGCATCCGCCCCTGGCCCAGGCCCAGCCCAGCGCAGGCTACATCCAGGCCTACCCGCCGGGGGTGCGCGAGAACGGCGGCCAGTACTCGCATGCCGGTGTCTGGGCGCTGATGGCGCAGGCGCAACTCGCGCAGCAGAGCCAGCTCGCCGAGGCGGGCGATCTGGCCTACCGCTATTTCACCTATCTGAGCCCGGCCCACCGCGCCGCCGATGCCCTGCGCGGGCTGGCCTACGGCATCGAGCCCTATGTGATGGCGGGTGATGTCTACAGCCAGCCGCCCTATCTGGGGCGCGGCGGCTGGAGCTGGTACACCGGCTCGGCCGCCTGGCTGCAGCGCGCCGCCGTGGAATCGCTCTTCGGCCTGCAGCTGGAGGCGCACCGCCTCAGCCTGCGCCCCTGTCTGCCCTCACATTGGCCCGAGGCCCGGCTGACGCTGCGGCGCGGCGCGCGCGTGATGCGTTTCCTGCTGCTGCGCGTGCCGCCGGCCCTGGCACAAAAACAGGCCGCCGCCATCCTGGGGGATGGAGCGGCGGCCCAAGTCTTGCTGCCGGGTCAGTGCGTGAACTGGAACGAACTGGCTTTGGATGCCAGCTTTGTCGTCCCCCTGCTAGCGTGATGCGATCACGCCGTTCACATCCGACAGCAGGATCTCCACGCGCCGGTTCAGCTGGCGTCCGGCGGCGTTGTCATTGCCGGCCACCGGGCGGGTCTCGCCCAGGCCGCGCACGCTGAGGCGATCGGCCGCCACGCCCTGGCCGACGATGGCGTCGCGCACCGCCTCGGCACGCCGCTGCGACAAGCCCTCGTTGCTGCTGTCGCTGCCCACGCTGTCGGTATGGCCCTCCACCAGCAGGCGACGCTGCGGGTACTGCTTCATGAAGGCGGCCAGCTGCTCCAGATTGCGCAGGCCGCCGGGCTTGAGGCGGGCCTGGTTGTTGTCGAACAGCACATCGCCGATGGTGATCACCAGGCCGCGCTCGGTCTGCTTGGCATTGAGCGCGCGCAGCTCGGTTTCGAGCTGGTAGGTGCGCACCTGGGCATCGTCGGCGGCGCGCCGCGCGGCCTCGGCATCGGCCACCGCCATCGAGGTCTGGCGCTGCGCGGCCAGGGTCTGCTGCTGCGCCGCGGCGGCGCTGAGCTTGGCGGCATCCGCCTCGCTGGTACGGGCGGCAAGCCGCATGCGGTCGCGCTCCACCTGCGACTGCACCACCGCGCGCTCGGCGGCGCGCTGGCGCGCGCTTTCCTGCGCGATCGCCGTGCGCTGCGCCGCCACATAGGCGAGGTGATTGACGCTACCGGCCTCGTCGCGGCGCGCATAGGCCTGGTCGGCACGCTCCAGCGCCTCGCCCGCCTGCTTGAGTTCGGCCGGCGCCAGCTCGCGCGTCTGCGCGTCGTTCTGGGCCTGGCGGTAGTCGGCGCGCGCGGTCTCGAGTTGCGGGTTGCTGGCCGGTATCGAGCTGCACGCCATCAGGACGGCGCTCGCCGCCAGGGCGATCAGGGTGCGGGGATTGCTGCGGATCATGCTCATGATGGATTCCTTGCGGGGGTTGATGGGGGTCACGGGGTTCACTGCGTCTTGCGCTCGAGTTCTTCGCGCAGCACGCGGCCGTCTTCCTTGACGGCCGTGGCGGCCTTGCCGGCCTTGCCCGCCTCCGACTTGCTCTGCGCCAGCCGCGCATCGACCTGCGCCTCCTCGGCCAACAGGCGTGCCTGGGCGTAATGCTTGTCGTTGATGGCGAGCTGGGCGCGCTCCAGCTTGTCGCGCGCCATGCGCATCTCGGCGGGTGCGTATTCGTTGCCGCCGGCGCTCTGGGCCTGGCCCATGGCGGCCTTGCCCAGCGCCATCTCGGCGTCGGGCGGTGGGGTGCTGGCGCAGGCCGCCAGCGCGAGGATCAACAAGCCGCTCAGGGCGGATACAGAAAGGGTGCGCATGGGGCTACTCCGTGGTTGGGATGTCGCGGCCAGCCTGCGGTGCCCCGGCGCTGGCGTCGGTGCGTTGACGCACCGAGCCGACAGATGCGGCGTCGTCCTACAAGAGCAGGTGCTGCCCGACTATGGGCGGCGCCGCCGCGCCTTCCTACATTGAGGCTTCACCCATCCAGGAGCATCACCATGACCATCCGCCACCTCACCACCGCCGCGCTCAGCGCCCTCGTCCTCGTGTTCGCCAGCGGCTGTGCCGTCACGCGCGGCCAAGAGACCGTCGGGGCCTATGTGGACGACACCGCCATCACCACCGCCGTGAAGGGCCGCTTCATCGACAACAAGGACGTCGATGCCTCGGCCATCAGCGTGGAGACGCTCAATGGCACCGTCATGCTCTCGGGCTTTGCCAAGAGCCTGAAGGAAAAGACCACCGCCGAGGGCATCACCTGGAAGATCGCCGGGGTGAAGAACGTGAAGAACGAAATCGCCATCCGTCCGTAATCATTGAACGCAAGGAATCACCATGAACTGGGATCGCATACAGGGCAACTGGAAACAGACCACCGGCCGCGTCAAGGAGCAATGGGGCAAACTGACCGACGACGACCTCGACATCGTCGCCGGCCGGCGCGATCAGCTCGCCGGCATGATCCAGGAACGCTACGGCCTGGCCAAGGAAGACGCCGAGAAGCAGCTGTCGGCCTGGCAGCGCAGCGCCACCGATGCGTGGTTCGGCAAGGACGACGCCGCCAAGAAGCACTGAGCCTGCCTACACTGGGCAGGCGGGCCTGTCAGCAGGCCCTGACAAGGACCTGCCATGCAGCACGCCACCCGGATAGAGACCGACAGCCTGGGCGAGATCGCCGTGCCGGCCGAGGCACTGTGGGGGGCGCAGACGCAGCGCTCCCTGCTGCACTTCCACATCTCCAGCGAACGCATGCCGCCCCCGCTGCTGCAGGCGTTGGCCCGCATCAAGGCCGAGGCGGCGCGGGTCAATGCCGAGCTGGGCCTGCTGGACGCGACGCTGGCGGCCGCGATCGCCCAGGCGGCCAGCGAGGTGCTGGCCGGCGAGCATGCCGAGGCCTTCCCGCTCTCGGTCTGGCAGACCGGCTCGGGCACGCAGACGAATATGAATATGAACGAGGTGCTGGCGAATCGCGCCTCCGAGCTGCTGGGCGGCGGGCGCGGCAGCGAGCGCCATGTGCATCCCAACGACCATGTGAACCTGGGCCAGTCGTCCAACGACGTCTTTCCCAGCGCCATGCACGTGGCCGCCGCGCTCGAGCTGGCGAACCAGCTGCTGCCCAGCCTGCTGGCCCTGCGCGACACCCTGGCCGCCAAGGCGGCCGAGTACGTCGATCTGATCAAGATCGGCCGCACCCATCTGCAGGACGCGACGCCGCTGACCCTGGGCCAGGAGATGTCGGGCTGGGTGGCCCAGCTCGAGCTGGCCGAGCAAGCCATCCGCGCCAGCCAGCACGCGCTGCACGAGCTGGCGATCGGCGGCACCGCGGTGGGCACCGGCCTCAACACCCATGCCGAGTTCGGCCGGCGCGTGGCGGCACGCCTGGCCGCCGGCACCGGCCTGCCGCTGCGCTGCGCCGCCAACCGCTATGCCGCGCTGGCCGGCCACGAGGCCCTGGTGGCGGCGCATGGCGCGCTCAAGACCCTGGCCACGGCGCTGATCAAGATCGCCAACGACGTGCGCTGGCTGGCCTCCGGGCCGCGCTGCGGCCTGGGCGAGCTGCGCATCCCGGAGAACGAGCCGGGCAGCTCCATCATGCCCGGCAAGATCAACCCGACCCAGTGCGAGGCGCTCACCATGCTCAGCTGCCAGGTGCTGGGCAACGACGTGGCGCTGAGCATCGGCGCGGCCTCGGGCAGCTTCGAGCTGAACGTCTTCAAGCCTCTGATCGCCCACAACTTCCTGCAGAGCCTGCGCCTGCTGGCCGAGGGCATGGCCAGCTTCGACACG
This sequence comes from Roseateles sp. FW301-B2, assembly GCF_058788955.1. Lineage (NCBI taxonomy): Bacteria > Pseudomonadati > Pseudomonadota > Betaproteobacteria > Burkholderiales > Sphaerotilaceae > Roseateles > Roseateles sp. FW301-B2. The sequence continues at coordinate 61,276 of NZ_JBYTBE010000015.1, read as the reverse complement.
CATTGCGCGCGCGGCATCACGGCGGACCGCGCGCGCATCGCCGAGCTGCTGGCGCGCTCGCTGATGCTGGTGACGGCGCTGAGCCCGCATATCGGCTACGACCAGGCCGCCGCCATCGCCAAGCAGGCCCATGGCCAGGGCCTGAGCCTGCGCGAGGCGGCGCTGGCCTCGGGCCTGCTGACGGCCGAGCAGTTCGACGCCTGGGTGCGGCCGGAGCGGATGGTGTAGGAGGCGCTCCTCCGCAGACGGGTGATGCGCAATCGGCCCAGATCGGTTTGAATAGGGTGCGTCGACACCCATGGAGGGCCGAGCTATGACAAACGCTGCACAAATACTCCGTTCCAAGCCCGCTGCGACCGTGTTCAGCATCGAACCCACGGCCTCGGTCTTTGAGGCGGTGCGCCTGATGGCCGACAAGAACATCGGCGCGCTGCTGGTCGTGGAGCGCGGCAAGGTGGTGGGCATCGTCTCGGAACGCGATTACGCGCGCAAGATCGTGCTGATGGACCGGTCGTCCAAGGACACGCTGCTGCGCGACATCATGTCCAGCCCGGTGATGGTGGTACCGCCCGACCGCAGCGCCGAGGAATGCATGGCGCTGATGACCGAGCACCGGCTGCGCCACCTGCCGGTGATGGACGGTGAACGGCTGCTGGGCCTCGTCTCGATCGGCGACCTGGTCAAGGCCACCATCGCCGACCAGCAGTTCATCATCGAGCAGCTCGAACACTATATTGCCGGGCGACGCGACTGAGCGGCCCGCGCCCGGCTGCGGCCGGAGCGGCTGGCAGCGCTGGGGTGTAGCCGACTGGGTCACCTTGCTGCAGCGCAGCGGAGGGATTTCCCGCAACTGGCGGCGCGGCCGCGCTGGTAGTCTGGCCTTTCCGATCGCACCCCAGGCTTCAAGGAGAACCCGATGAGGACCCTGCGCATCCTGATGACCGCCTTCACCCTGCTGGGCATGGGCGCCGCGGCTACGGCCAACACGCTGACCCAGAACGTCTCCTGGACCATAGACCGGGCCGGCACCAGCACCAAATACCGCCTGGTGGCCTATGGCGACTCGATCTACGCGGGCTACAACGGCTCGACCCTCAATGCCGCCAAGTACGCGGCCCCGACGGTGGATGCGGAATACCTCTCGGCGCTGTGGAATGCCGATATCGAGAGCGTGCGGCGCGCCAAGTCCGGCGCGGTGGCCTCCGACGTCTACAACAACAAGATCGTGGCCGAGAAGTCCTATATGCAGGCCGCCTCGACGCGCGTCGTGACCTTCGAGATGTGCGGCAACGACGGCCTGCAGGCACGCTCGGCCTTCAAGAGCCAGACCGGCACCTGCAACTATGCGGGCATGGACAGCGCCGTCAACAGCTGCAAGACCTATGTGGCGGCGGCGATGGACTTCATCAACGCGAATGCCTATGCCGGCACCAAGCTGAAGATCATCTCCAACCTGCACTACCCGGGCTACGCCGCCGACAATGTGCAGAGCAGCTGCAAGGACGCCAGCACCGGCGCGACGGTGAACCTGCAGAGCCTGTTCCTGCCCAAGCTCGCCACCATGAACTACTGGATGTGCGAGTTCGCCCGCCAGAAGGGCTTCAAGTGCGCGGACAACTTCGCCCAGTACATGGGCGCCGACTATGACGCCAATGGCGACGGCCAGGTCGACTCCGACGCGCTGCGCTATGTGGCCGGCGAGAGCGAGGCCAGCTATGTGAACCGCATCAGCAACACGCTGCGCGCCACCCTGCGCGATGCCAACACGCATTTCGTCTCGGCCAGCAGCAGCTACGACTACATCCAGTCCGACAACACCCACCCCACCTATACCGGCGGCACCGTCAGCGCCGGCCTGTTCGGCGGCACCACCGGCTCGGGCGCGCCGCGCTACACCTCGTTCAGCGGCGGCAAGAGCCCGATCTGGAACCAGTACGGCCACGAGCGCATGGGCTGGGCGATTTCCACCTCCAACCCCGCGGCGCCCTGAGGGCGGGTCGGGGCCATGTCCATGCGCCACCGTCCCGATCAAGCCGGCGGCTGGCGGCCCTCGCTGGGCCTGCTGGCGATCGCCCTGGGCCTGGTGCTGACGGCCGGCGCCTGGTGGTGGATGGGGGCGCCCGACGCCGCGGCTGAGCCACTAGCCGCGGCCGCGCCGCTCGCCCCGACGCCTGACCTTGTACCGACGGCGGCCGTGGTCGCGGTGGCGGCAGCCAGCAACGTCGCGGCCACACCGCCGGCCCAGTACGGCGCAGCGCCGCCACGCATCCCGCGCCAGCGCGACCCCAACGGCGATCTGACAGCCGACCTGGCCGACTATGTCAACGAGGGCGAGCGCCCCGGCATGGCCGAGGTCATCGCGCGCCTGCACCAGGCCGGCGTCTACACCGGCCTGGGTGCCTTCTCGCCGCCGGGCACGCGCCCGCCCCTGCTGGGCCTGGCCGTGCCGGAAGACTTCCCGCTGCCGGCCGGCTATGTGCGGCATCACCAGGCCACCGATGACGGCCAGCGCATCGAAGCCATCCTGATGTTCGCGCCCGATGCGCAGCTGGTGGACGCGGCGCGCCAGCCGATCGCGATGCCGGCGGACCGCGTGGTACCGCCCGAGCTCGCGCCGCCGGGCCTGCCGCTACGGCGCATCGTGGTGCCGGCGCCGCTCGAGCGACCCGGGGGTTGAGCATCAGCGAACTGCTGCACAGGCTGGCCGCCAGCCGCTGGTTGGGCATGCTTGTCAGCGCGCTGCTGTGCGGCCTGTACGCGCGCGGCGACGGCGCCTGGCCGCTCGGCTTCGTGGCCCTGCTGCCCTGGCTGCACCGGCTCAGCGCGGTGACCTCGCTGCGGGGCACGCTGCTGAGCGCCTGGGCCATGTCGGTGCTCTACACGTTGGCGGTGTTCGCCTGGTTCGGCAGCGCCATCGGCGCCTACACGCAGCTGGGCGCCGGCACCGGCCTGCTGCTGCTCCTGCTGCTGGCGCCGCTGTTCCAGCCGCAGTTCTTCGCCTTTGTGCTGCTGCGGCGGCTGGGCCGCCGCTGCAGCCGCAACCGGCGTGCGCTGGCCGGGGCGCTGATGGGCAGCGCGGCCTGGGTCGGCGCCGAGTGGCTGCTGCCCAGGCTCTTGGGCGACACGCTGGGCTATGGCCTCTATCCCGCGCGCATGCTGCGCCAGGCCGCCGATCTCGGCGGTGCGGCGGGGCTCACGCTGCTGCTGCTGCTGAGCAACGAGGCCCTGGCCGAGGCACTGGCGCGGCGTGCGCATGGCGCGCGGGCATTGGCGCGGCCGCTGGCGCTGGCGGCCCTGGTGCCGCTGCTGCTGGCCGGCTACGGCGCTTATGCGCTGGCGGCGCTGGCGGCCCTGCCGGCGGCCGGCAAGCCGCTGCGCATGGGCCTGGTGCAGGCGAATATCACCGACTACGAGGCCCTGCGCCGCGAGCAGGGCGCGGCCGCGGTGGTGCGCGCGGTGCTGGACACGCATTTCGCGATGTCCTTCGATGCCATCGAGCGCCAGCACGCCGATGCGGTGCTGTGGTCGGAGACGGTCTATCCCACCACCTTCGGCCATCCCAAGAGCGAGGCCGGCGCCGAATTCGACGCCGAGATACTGACGATCGTGAACGCCGCCGGCGTGCCCTTTGTGTTCGGCACCTATGACCGCGATGCGGCGGGCGAGTACAACGCCGCCGCCTTCGTCGCGCCCGGCGCGGGCCTGCTGGGCCTGTACCGCAAGACCCGACCCTTCCCGCTCACCGAATACGTGCCGCCCTGGCTGGACGGCCCGGCCCTGCGGCGCTGGCTGCCCTGGGCCGGCAGCTGGCGGCCGGGCAGCGGCGCGCGCGTGTTCCCGCTGCGCCTGGCCGATGGCCGCGAGATCCCGGTGCTGGCGCTGATCTGCCTGGACGCCGTCGATACCGGCCTCGCCATCGAGGGCGCACGCCTGGGCGGCCAGGCCATCCTGACCCTGTCCAACGACGCCTGGTTCAACGCCCTGCCGCAGGGCGCGGCCCTGCACCAGGCGGTGGCGGCGTTTCGCAGCATCGAGACGCGCCTGCCGCAGTTCCGCGTCACCAGCAACGGCTTCAGCGCCATCATCGATGCGGGCGGCAGCATCGTCGCCGGCTCGCGCCTGGGCGAACGCGTGCTGGTGCTGGGCGAGCTGCCGGTGCGCGAGGCCGGCGGCCGCCCCACCCTGATGCTGGCCTGGGGCGACTGGGTGGGGCGCGCGGCAGTCGCCGCGCTGGCCCTGCTGGCCTTGGGCACCGCCTTGCGCCGCTGGTGGCGACCCGGCGAAGCACAGCCGGACCCCGCCGCCAGCGATGCCGCCACCCTGGCAAGCGTGGCCGTGCTGCCGCCCACCGCCCGCCTCGCCGCCGGCCTGCTGCGCGGCTTTGCGCGCGCCAGCCTGCTGTGGATGCTGGCGGCGATGGCGCTGGGCGATGGCCTGCTGCAGCTGAGCACGCTGGCGCAGCTGCGCAGCGTGGCGGCGCTGTTCCTCGCCCCCGAGCTGGCGGCCTGGTGCGTGCTGCGCGCCTTCACCGCGCGCGTCAGCATCGATGCTGAAGCCGGCACGCTGGTGCTGGCGCGCGGCCGCCAGCGCCTGGCCCTGCCGCTGCGGGACATCGCCGGCATCGAGCCCTGGCGGCTGCGCCTGCCGGGCCCGGGCGCCTGGCTGCGCCTGGCCGGCGGCCGGCGCTGGCACTACGGGCTGGCGCTGGCCGACCCGCTGGCGCTGGCGCGCCTGCTGCGGCTGGCACCCCCGCCTCCCTTGTCGTTTCCGGCCCGCTACGCGCAACTCTGCCTAACTTCCAGCCGGCGCAGCCGCCTGCAGCGGCCGGCGGCGAAGTTCCTGCTGCTGCCGCTGGCGCTGGCAATACCGGCTTTTCGCCTGCACCAGCAGATCGCCTACGGCGGCAGCTTCGGCGAGCTGCAGGCCTATGGGGCGCTACTCTTCCTCAAGGGCTTTGCGCTCTGGTGGGCCGCCTGGGCGATCGGCGTGCTGCTGTGCGCCGCGCTGCTGCGCGCCGCCATCGAGGCCGGCACGCTGGCGGCCCTGCTGCTGCGCCCGCAACAAGCCGGCGCGCTGCGCGGCTGGCTGGAGCGCCTGGGCCTGGCCTTGCTCTACCTGGGCCTGCCGGCCTGGCTGCTGCTGCGCCTGCTGGCGCCCTGAGCCGGGCGGGCCGCCGCGCCTACAGCGCCATCGCCGGCCGCAACGCCATCGCCTGGCGCCAGCGCAGCAGCTGCGGGTGCTGCTCGCCGGGCTTGACGCGCACCACGCGTGCGAAGTCCACCGCCACCACGGCGGTGATGTCGGCGATGCTGAAACGCTCGGCGGCAATGAAATCGCGGCCCTGCAGGCGCGTGTCGAGCTCGACGAAGAACTGCTGCAGCCGCGCCAGGCCGCGCTGCGCCAGTGCAGGGATCTGCGCATAGTCCACCGGCCCCGGCAGCGCGCGGTTGGCCATCGCCGGGGCGCTGTTGCGCATCGCCTCGGCGATCGCCATCAGGCCCTCGAACTCGATGCGCCATTGCCAGCTCGCGATCTCGGCCTTCTCGGCGGGCGTGCTGCCCAGCAGCGCCGGCTCCGGAAAGCGCGCCTCCAGATAGGCGGCGATGGCGGCGTTGTCGGTCAGCAGCAGGCCCTCTTCGGTGCGCAGCGCCGGCACCGTGCATTGCGGGTTGATGCGCCGGTAGGCCTCGCTGAGCTGCTCGCCCTGGCGCAGGTCCACCTGCACCGTCTCATGCGCCACGCCCTTCTCGGCCAGCAGGATGCGCGCGCGGCGCGGGCTCGGCGCGGTCGCGCAGTCGTAGAGGGTGATCATGGCGGCGTCCTTCCAGCCGGCTCGGCCAGCTTGTCCTGGGTGCGGGTCTCGAAGTCGCTGGCCGCGTGGCGCTCCAGCAGCTGGCTGGCGGGCTGGCCCCAGCTGCGGTTGACGATGCGGCCGCGCCGCACCGCGGGGCGCTGGGCGATCGCGTCGGTCCAGCGCAGCACATGGCGGTAGTCCTGCACCTGCAGGAACTCGCCCGCGCCATAGAGCTGGCCCTTCACGAGCGTGCCATACCAGGGCCAGACCGCCATGTCGGCGATGGTGTAGTCGGCGCCGGCGAGGTAAGGGCTCTCGGCCAGGCGCCGATCCAGCACATCGAGCTGACGCTTCACCTCCATGGCATAGCGGTCGATCGCGTACTCGATCTTCTCGGGCGCGTAGGCGTAGAAATGGCCAAAGCCGCCGCCGAGAAAGGGCGCGCTGCCCATCTGCCAGAACAGCCACGACAGGCATTCGGCGCGCGCCGCGCCGCCGGCCGGCAAGAAGGCGCCGAACTTCTCGGCCAGGTGCAGCAGGATCGCGCCCGACTCGAACACGCGCAGCGGCTCGGGCCCGCTGCGGTCCAGCAGGGCCGGGATCTTGGAGTTCGGGTTGATGCCCACAAAACCGCTGCCGAACTGCTCGCCCGCGTCGATGCGCACCAGCCAGGCGTCGTACTCGGCGCCCGCATGGCCCGCCTCCAGCAGCTCCTCCAGCAGCACCGTGACCTTCACGCCATTGGGCGTGGCGAGCGAATACAGCTGCAGCGGATGGCGGCCCACCGGCAGCTCGCGCTCATGGGTGGCACCGGCCACCGGCCGGTTGATGGCGGCGAAGCGGCCGCCGTTGCCGTCCTTCTTCCAGGCCCAGACGCTGGGCGGCTGGTAGGGTGCGGCCTCGCTCATGCAGTGGGTGCTCCCGGCTTGGGCAGCGCGGCGGCAAAAAAGCTCTCCGGCATCTGCACCGCGGTGACCTCGCCGCGCGCCGTCACCACGCCCTCGGCCAGCACCCAGGACTCGACGATCACCTTGCGGCCCTGGATGGCCTTGACGCGGCCGCGTATCTCCAGCGGGCCGGCGATCGGCGTGGGCTTGAGGTAGTCCACATGCAGGGAGCCGGTGACGAAACGGAAGGCCGGCTGCGTGTCCATCTCGCGCCCCTCGGCGCGGTACATGGCGGCGGCGGCCGTGCCGGTGCTGTGGCAATCGATCAGCGAGGCGATCAGGCCGCCATAGACATAACCCGGCACCGCGGTGTGGAAGGGCTCGGGCTGGTAGCGGGTGACGCTCTCCTCGCCCGCCCAATGCGTCTTGATCTGGTGGCCATGGCCGTTGAGGCGCCCGCAGCCATAGCAATGGGCGACGTTCTCGGGGTAGTTGTCCTGAAAGGCACTTTTTTCACTCATGGGCTTGCTCCGGCGTTCGCGGGGGTGTCGGGATGGCGCGCGCGCCAGGCCCGCATGGCCTGGCGGTAGGCGTCCATCGCCAGATCGTGCAGCTCGAAGATGCAGGGCTCGCAGCCATTGCCGCAGCAGGCCTCGAGCTCGGGCTGCACGGGTGGCATGGGCATCGGGTCGGGGTCGGGCGCGTCAGTGCTCATCATGGGCGCTCACGGCGCGCCGCGCTGCACGCGCGAGCCCAGCTCGGTGATGCCGCGCCGGCCATCGGCCAGCGGCGCGGTGGCCAGGCCCAGGTCCTGAAAGCGCTGCTGCATGGCCTCGCTGACGACGCGGCCGCCGAACACCTGCGGAATGAACCAGAGGTCGGCGACCTCGGCCGGGGTGAGCAGGGCACGGATCTCGGAAGCGGTCTTGGCGGTCATGGCACGGACTTTACCGCCAGGCCGTGTGCGCGCTCGAGCCGGTAATGGTGTTCGGTGCAGGCTTCGCCCTTGAACAGCGCCGCCTCGCTGTGCACCAACCGCAGGCCCAGGCGCTCCAGCAGCCGCATGCTGGCGTGGTTGCGCGCATCGGTGATGGCGATCAGCGCGCGCACCTCGGGGCGCGCGAACAGCATCTCGATGAGGGCGCGCAGCGCCTCGGTGGCCAGGCCCCGGCCCTGCGCCTCGCGCATCAGCGTGAAGCCGATCTCGGCCACGCCACCGGCATGCAGGCACAGGCCGATATCGCCCACCAGCTCGTCACCGGGGCGCTGTGCGATCGCCAGCTGCAGCCAGGCCTCCTCCACGAAGGCCGGGGCGGCGTGCATGCCGGCGATGAAGTCGGCCGCCTCCGCCATACTCAGCGCGCTCCAGCCCTGGTAGCGCGCCAGCTCCGGGTCGGCGCGGTAGGCGGCGAAGCGCGCCAGGTCGGCGGGCCGCAGGCGGCGCAGGCTGAGGCGCGCGGTCGTGAGGGTGCTGAACTCTTGCATGGCCGCGACGGTAACAGCATGAAACCCGCCTCGCCATGGCCTGCCCATAATGCGCGCCAACCGGAGCGCAACGCACACCATGACCGAATTGAACGAACGCAGCACCATCACCCCCGCACTGCTGCTAGCGCGGCTGGAGGCCATCGCCGGCGCGCTGCGCGACAGCGGCACGGCGCTGGGCCTGCTGGGGCTGGGCTCGGTGGGGCTGGAGCGCGGCCGCCTGGATGCCTATTCGGATCTGGACTTCTTCGCCATCGTCGCGCCCGGCCACAAGGCGCGCTACATCGAGCGGCTCGACTGGCTGGCCGCGGCCCATCCGCTGGCCTGGCATTTCCAGAACACCGCGGACGGCCACAAGGCCTTGATGGCCGACGGGGTGTTCTGCGAATTCGCGGTGTTCGAAGCGCATGAGCTGGCGCAGATCCCCTACGCCAGCGGGCAATGGGTCTGGCGCAGCGAGGCGCTCGACCCGGCGCTGGCGCATCCGAGCCTGCCCATGCCCACCGCGCGCCTGCCGGACGAGCGCTGGATCGTCGGCGAGGCGCTGAGCTGCCTGTTCGTCGGCCTGCAGCGCTGGCAGCGCGGCGAGAAGCTCTCGGCCGCGCGCTTTGTGCAGGGCCACGCGCTCGACCGGCTGATCGAACTCGACGCCTTGCGCGCCGAGGACCACGCTCGCGCCGGCGCCGATGCGCCGCCCGACCCCTTCAACCGCGAGCGCCGGCTGGAGCGACGCCAGCCCGGGCTGGTGCAGGAGCTGCCCGCGCTGATGCCGGGTTATGCCGCCACGCCGGCGGCGGCCCTCGCCATGCTGGCCGCGCTGGAGCGGCGCGGCGCGCGGCTGGACCCGCACATCAGGGCGCAAGTCCTGGCGCTGGCGACGCATCGCGGATGCGCCTGATCGGCGTCAGCAGCAGGCCCAGCACCACGATCAGCAAGAGCGCCGCACCGCTGGCGCTGAACAGCAGCGCCAGGCCCAGCAGCTTGAGCGCAGCGCCGGCCGCGGCCGCGGCCAGCGGCGTGATGCCCATGAAGATGAACATGAACAGGCTCATGGCCCGGCCCAGCATGGCCGGCGGGATGCGCTGCTGCATCCAGGTGTAGACGGCCACCTGCACAAAGCCGCCCAGCGCGCCCAGCGGCACCAGCAGGGCCAGGCCCTGCCAGGTGGCGTGGACATGGCCGAAGGGCAGAAAGGCCAGGCCCGCGCAGGCGTCGATGGCCAGCACCGTGGCGCCCAGCGTGCCCAGGCGCCGGCCCTTGAGCAGGCCGGACAGCGCCATGCCCACCAGCACGCCGCCGCCATGGCCGGCCAGCAGCAGGCCCAGCGAGGCCGCGCCGCCCGGCAGCTGGGTCTGTGCCAGCACCGGCAGCGCCACCTGGATGGGGCCGCCGACGAAAAAGCCGATGGCGGCGAAATATAGGCACAGGGTGCGCAGCTCCACGTCGCGCCAGAAGAAGCGCATCGCCTCGGCGATCGCCGCCAGCACCGGCACCGGCTCGGGCCGCGCGCGCTGGCCGAGCCTGACCTGGCGCAGCGTCCAGGCCGAGACGAAGAAGCTGAAGGCATCGAAGCCGAAGGCCAGCGCCAGGCCGCGCGCATCGTTGATGTGCTGCTGCGGCGCCGGCGGCGCGCCCGGCTCCGCCAGCAGCACGATCAGCGCGCCGGCCAGCGCCGGCCCCAGCAGCACGCTCAGCTGGCGCAGCGCCATCAGCGTGCCGTTGGCGGCCTGCAGGGCCTCGGGCGGCAGGGCCTGGGGCAGGATCGAGCTGCCGGCCGGATAGCTGAAGGCGGTGGCCAGGCCGATGCCCAGCGCCAGGCCATAGACCATCCACAGCTGCAGCGTGCCGCTCCACACCAGCAGGGCCAGCAGGCCCACCAGGGCGCCGTTGATCAGCTTGGTGAGCAGCAGCACGCGCTGCGGCGAATGGCGGTCGACGATGGCCCCGCCCACCAGGATGAAGACGGCGCGCGGCACGCCCATCACCGCCAGCACCGTGCCCAGCACCAGGGCGTCGCCGCTGAGCTGCAGCACCAACCAGGGCAAGGCGATGAGGGTGAACTGGTCGCCCAGCATGGACAGCAGGCCGCCGCCCAGCAGCCAGCGGAAATTGGGGTTGGCAAACAGCCGGGCCTTGCCGGCCTGGCTCTCAAGTCTTGTCATGGTTGTTCTCCTCCCTTGGGTTCAGCGCCTGGCGCAGATAGGCGATCATTTCCGGCGTGACGCCGGTCTCGCGCTGCAGCCCCGTTTCCTGCTCGTACATGGCCTGCACCTTGGCCTTCAGCTGGGCCTGGTCGCCGACGAACTGCTGGGCCAGCGCGCGCCAGCGCAGGGCCAGGGCGCGCACGCCGGGGCTGGCGGCCGGCACGCCCGCCGTCATGCTGGCCTGCACCTCCTGGATCAGGCCGTGCCAGGCCAGCTCGATATCGCGCACGCGCGCCTCACCCAGCTCGGCGCGGCGGCGCGACAGGGCCTGCAGCTCCGCCTCGCTGAAGTACTGCTCGAACAGCCGCATCAGGCTCATCACGGTGAACAGGTGCTCGCTCAAGCCCTGCTCGCTCGCATGGGCGCGCGCCGCCACCGTCTTGAGCGCCTTGAGCAGGCGCTGCTGGCGCTGCAGCTGCAGCTCCACCTCGGCGATCTGGCGCTCCAGCACCTCGCGCAGCGGCGGGTTCTCCGCCTCCATCAGCAGGGCGATCTCCTTCAGCGCCAGGCCGGAATGGCGCAGCGCCAGCACGCGGTGCAGGCGCTGCACATCGGCCTCGCTGTAGCGCCGGTAGCCGGCCTCGCTGCGCCCCGAGGGCAACAGCAGGCCGAGCTTTTCGTAGTGATGCAGGGCGCGCACGGTGAGCCCGGCACGCTTGGCGAGTTCGCCGACGGTGTATTCCATGGCTCGCATCATCGGGCCTCACGCAAGGTGAGGGTCAAGCCCCCCGGCGCGCCCGCGCTTAACAAACCCACACAGTCTTAATGTGGGGCCCACCCTATCCTCGCGCCCAGCCCAACCCGGCCGCCCGCCGCGCGGCAGCATCCAAGGAGTACGCGATGCCCAGCTACACCCTCAACGTCAACGGCCGCGACCATCTGGTCAACGTGAGCAGCGAATCCATGCCCCTGCTGTGGGTGCTGCGCGATGTGATCGGCCTCACCGGCACCAAGTACGGCTGCGGCATCGAGGTCTGCGGCGCCTGCACCGTGCTCATGAACGGCCAGCCCGAGAAGAGCTGCAAGCTCGATGTCTCCTCGGCCGCGGGCAAGCCCATCACCACCATCGAGGGGCTCTCGCCGGACCGCAGCCACCCGGCGCAGCAGGCCTGGATCGCCCTGCAGGTGCCGCAATGCGGCTACTGCCAGTCGGGCATGCTGATGTCGGTGGCGGGCGCGATGAAGGCCGGCCACCATGGCAGCGAGATCGCCAGCGAGGTCAAGAACGTCTGCGTCTGCGGCACCTATCAACGCATCAAGCAGGCCGTTGCGGGTCTGTAAGCCGGGAGCCCGCAGCATGATCGATTTCCCCAAGTCCGAACTCGCACTCAACCGCCGCCAGCTGCTGGGTGCCGGCAGCGCCTTCACACTCGCCTTCTTCCTGCCCGGCAAGGCGGCCGAGGCCGCCGGCGCCAGCAGCGCCGTGAACAGCTGGCTCAGCATTGGCGCCGACGACAGCATCACGCTCACCATCGGCAGCTCCGACATGGGCCAGGGCGCCAGCGCCGGCCTGGCCCAGCTGCTGTGCGAGGACCTGATGGTGGAACCGGCGCGCATCCAGCTGAAACAGGGCGCGCCCACGCTGGCCAGCCCGGCGCCGCTCGGCACCGCCATCAACACGGTGGGCAGCGGCGTGACACGCAACAACTACTGGCGCATGCGCGATGCCGGCGCGATCGCACGCGAGACCCTGGTGGCCGCGGCGATGGCGCGCCTGGGTGATGGCAACCGCGCCAACTACCAGGTCAGCAACGGCGTGATCCTGCACAGCCCCTCGGGCCAGCGCCTCAGCTACGGGCAGCTGGCCGCCGACGCGGCCCTGCTGGTGCCGCCCAGCAGCGCACCGCTGGTGCCCGACAGCCAGTTCAAGTACATCGGCAAGCCCTGCGCCCGCCCCGACATCCCGCTCAAGGTAGATGGCAGCGCCATCTACGGCCTGGACGTGCGCGTACCCGGCATGGTGTATGCCGTCATCAAGCATTGCCCCAGCTTCGGCGGCACGCTGGCCGCCCTGCCCGCCACCCCGGCCGGCGCGCTGGCGCTGGTGCCCACCAAGGTCTGGGCCGGCACCGGCCGCGGCGCCGAGGCGGTGGGCAATACCAATGCGCTGGCGGTGGTGGGCGTCACCACCTGGGACGCCTGGCAGGCCGCCAAGCGCCTCAGCCCGAGCTGGACGCTGCCGGCCAGCACCGCGACGCTCAACAGCAGCCAGTTCATGGCCGACGCGCAGCGCCTGATGAGCAGCGCCACGCCCTATGTGGCCGGCGCCGCCAACCCGCCCGGCACGCTCTACACGGTGGAACGCAGCAGCGCCGATGCCAACGCCGGGCTGGCTGGCGCCGCCAAGCTGCTGGAGGCCAGCTACAGCCTGCCCTATGTGGCCCATGCCTGCATGGAGGTGCTGAACTGCACGGTGGACTATGTGGCCGGCCAGCGCTGCGAGATCTGGGCGCCGACGCAGTCGGCCAAGTCCGCCCTCGCCCTGGTCTGCGCCATCACCGGCCTCCCCGCGGACAAGGTGGTCTTCCACACCACCTACCTGGGCGGCGGCCTGGGCCGCAAGGCCGAGCTGGACTTCATCAGCCAGGCCCTGCAGGTGGCCCTGGTGCTGCAGAAGCCGGTGAAGCTGATGTGGCCGCGCGAGGAGGACTTCAGCCACGACCAGTACCGCCCGATGGCGCTGGTGCGGGTGCGCGCCGGCCTGGATGCCAACGGCTACATCAGCGCCTGGAGCTACCGCAATGTCTCGCCCTCCATCCTGGGCCAGCGCGGCGTGACGCTGGGCGCCAACGGCGACAGCCAGGGCTACGAGGCCTCGCAGGCCCTGCCCTATGCCTTCGGTGCGCGCCTCACCGAGTGGGTCAGCCACCCCTCTGCCGTTCCGGTGGGCTTCTGGCGTTCGGTGGGCGCCTCGATCAACACCTTCGCGGTGGAGTCGATGCTGGACGAGGTGGCGGCGGCGCTGGGCCAGGACCCCTACCAGTTCCGCCGCGCCCGCCTCAGCGACCCGCGCTGGATCGCCGTGCTGGAGGCCGCCGCCAACGCCGCCGGCTGGGGCAGCGCGCCGCCGGCCGGGCGCGCCCGCGGCATCGCGGTGGGCACGGCCTTCAACACCGTGGTGGCGCAGGTGGTGGAGGTGGCCAACAACAACGGCCAGCCGCGCGTCACGCGCGTGTGGGTGGCGGTGGACGCCTATCTGACGGTGAACCCGGGCTCGGTGGAGGCGCAGATCGTCGGCGGCGTGGTGCATGCGATCAACGCCACCCTGTACGGCCGCCAGACCTTTGCCAACGGCGCCGCCCAAGTGAAGAACTTCAACGCCAGCCGCATGATCCGGCTCGGCGAGATGCCCGAGGTGAAGGTGCTGATCATGCCCGCGCCGGCCAATGCCGACCGCAGCCGGCCGATCGGCGGCGTGGGCGAGCTGGGTGTGCCGACCTTCGCGCCGGCGCTGGCGAATGCCTGGTTCAGGCTCACCGGCGCCCGAGTGCGCAGCCTGCCCTTCAACCCGAACGCCACCATGGGCGGTTGAGGCGGCAGGCCGCGCGCCCGTTCAGGGCAGGTTCAGCAACCAGGCACCCAGGCCGTGGGTGGCCACATACATCTTGCGTGCCGCCGGGATGATGGTGAGGCCGGCCACTTCCACATTGGGCATGCCCGGCGCCGCGGCGGTCCAGCTGCTGCTGCCGGCGGCGAGGCGGTAGACGCCGAAATCGCTGGCGATGTAGAGGTCGCCGTTGAGGTCGTCGCGCGCCACATCGGTGGCCGGGATGTCGCCCAGGTCGTAGCTGCGATCCACCCAGCTCACCGTGCCGGCGGTCGGGTCGTAGGTGACCTCGAACACATGGCCCGGCGTGGCCGGCGTCGAGGCGCTGAAGCCGCTGTAGGAAATCCAGGCCCGATTCGGATTGGCCGGATCGATATGGATGCCGCTGACGAAGCGGTTCGGATCGTTGGGCGCGAGCGCGTCCAGGCGCGTCCAGGCGACGGCACCGGCCGGTTCGGCGTCGACGTTCTTGGAGATGAACACGCGCCCGGTGGTGGTGGCCGCCCAGGCGGTCGAGCTGTCGGAGGCGGTGCGCTCCACCGCCGCCATCGCGCCGCCGGCGCGGTCACCGCGTGCCGCCGCGACGAGGCTGGGTGCGGCGATCTGCTGCCAGTCGCCGCATTGCACCGTGAAGTCGCCGCGCCACTCGTTGCAATGGCCGCGGAACTCGGCCAGCGTCATCGTGCCCATGCCCCAGGTCTTGGTGCGCCAGACATTGGCCGCGCCGGCAAACATGGTCTTGCTGACCTTGGGGTCCGAGATGATGGGCACATAGAACTGGCCGCCGGTGCCATAGATCGGATCGCCGATCCAGTTCCAGTCGCCCATCTCGCCGCCGCTGAAGTTCACGTCCGGCGAGGCGTCGTAGAAGGTGTGGAAGCGGAACTTCGGATCGGCCACATCGAAGCCCGACTGCCCGCCATCGCCGATCATGGTGTTGATCCAGCGCACCGGGTTGCCGGTGGACTGCCAGGTGCCGTTGTCCTGCGTGCCGCCCTGCACCAGGTTGACGTTGTGCGGGCTCACCGAGAGGCTCTGGAACTGCAAGGTGGACAAGCCCTTGTTCATGCTCTCCAGCCTGGAGGGCACGCGCGACAGCAGCTGCTTGCAGCGCAGCAGGTTCGCGCCGCCCAGGCCGCGCGCATCGCACCACACCGAGACGTCGGAGAACATGCCGCTGGAGCGCACGATGCCGCCGTCCGAGGCCTCGAAGAAGCGGTAGGGGTTGCCCGGCTGCACCACCAGGTAATGCTGGTCAGGGTGCAGCCCGTTCGGGTTGACGGGGTCGGTGCCGTCCATGGTCATGTCGGTGAAGGACGCGCCGCCATCGGTCGACAGCACCACGCCGCGGCCATTGGAGATGCCGCCGGTCTCGCCATAGGCATAGGAGCCGCCCAGGTAGACGATGTCCGGGTAGCCCGCCGGCGAGACCACGAAGTTGTCGTACCAGCATTGGCCGCTGCAGAAGTTGTAGGAGCCATAGCCCGGATTGGCCGGGTTGTTGCTGGTCATGTCGCTGAACACCGGTGCGCCACTGCGCGCGTCGTCGCTGCGGAACAGGCGCGCATAGGGTGCGCCGACATTGCCCTCGGCCACATAGAGGCGCGTGTTGCCATTCGCCAGCCGGTTCACCGCCAGCATCGGGCGGGTGGTGTTCTGCGCGGCGTTCAGCGAGGGCTTGATCTGCACCCAGCTCGCGCCGCCATCGCTGGAGCGCCAGACGCCACGCCCGAAGGAGGCCGCGTAGACGGTGTTGGGATCGACCGGATCGAGCTCGATCTGGCGCACGCCGCGCGGCGAGCAGGCGTTCAGGTTGTTGGCCTGCGCCACCAGATTCGCGGCCGAGCAGTCGGCCGCCGCGGCCGAGCCATTGTGCAGGTAGGTCCAGCTGGCGCCGCCATCGGTGGACTTGTAAAGCCCCCACTGCGGTGCGCCGGGCACCAGGGTCACCACGCCACCGGTGGCCACCGAGGAGGCGCCGCGGCCGGCGCGCACCGAGGCCGCGTAAATGGTCAGCGGATCGCCCGGCTTGACGGCGATCGACCCGACGGCGCGCGCGTTGAACGAGGCGGCGCCCAGGGGCCCGCTCCAGCTGTCACCGCCATCGGTGGACTTGTAGATGCCCACGCCGGCGATGCAACCGCTGCCGCAGCCGTTCGCCTCGCCGGTGCCCACCCACAAGGTGTTGCCGGTCGCATCGTTCGGGTCCAGCGTGATGGAGCCGATCGCATTGATGCCGAAGGGGCCGCTCAGGTACTGCCAATTCGGCTGGCCGTCCAGCGCATTCTTGGTACGCCAGATGCCGCCGCCCGCGGGTGCGGCCCAGAGCCGGCATTGGCCCTGTGTGCAGTTCGGGTCGATGGCCAGGGCCACGGTGCGGCCGGCGCCGACATAGTCGGTCGGGATGTAGCTGAAGGAAGAGCGGTAGGGCGAGCGTGGGAACAAGGCCTCCTGCGGGCCGACGCTCACGAAGGTACCGGGTTGGCCCTTGCCGACCGGGAAGTTGCGCCCCGCCATCGCCTTGGCGGCACTGCGCGCCGCCTCGATGCGGGCCAGCGGGATGTCGTCCTCGGGATAGGCGCGCTGTAGAAAGCCCGCATCGCCGGCGGCGGCCGGGCCCTCGGTGGAGCTGGGCGGCAGGGCCTGCTTGAGCTTGACCAGATGTTCGCGCAGGCCGCCGGGCTTGCCGCCCTTGGGCTTGCCGAGCTTGCCGGCCTCGTCCTTGCCGGCCTGCACCGCCACCTCGAGCTTGGCGGGTTCGGCCTTGGGCTCGCTCGGCGGCTCGGCCGCCGGGGCGGCGTGACCAAGGCCGGCGAGCACCAGGGCGCTCAGGGCTGCGACTGTGTGAATGCGCTTCATCTGCATGTCTCCTTGCTGCACCGCGAACCGCGCGATGAGACGCCGCCGCCGGCAAGGTGTCAAATTGCAACTGAAGCGGAAACAGGCTTCATGCCGCGGCAAGGCGGGGGCTGGCCCGCGTCAGCGCGGCGGCAAGAGTTCGGCCGGGATCGGCGCCTGCGGCGCCTCCGTCATCCACATCACGCTGGAGATCCACCAGCGCTTGCCGTCGAAATACATCTCGATACTGTTGACGCCGCGCGAGCGCTGCAGCCCCGAGGGGCTGGCGTACTCGGTCTCGTAGGTCGAGTCGACATGGGCGATGTGGCCGTACACACGCGTGCTGCGATGAATCTCGCGCTCACGGAATCCGCGCCGCACCAGCGGCTCGGACTCGTTCACCAACTGCTGGTGATCCCAGACCTCGACCTGGGGCGCGCCATTGGCGGCGGTGGAGGTCGCCACGAAGCGCACCCACGGGCCGTACAGCGTGCGATCGCGCCCCCATTGGCGCGGCGCCTCGGAGCGCACATTCACCACTTCGTAGAAGGCGCGCATCAGGCCGTCCACGCTGGCCACGTCGTCGGCCCGGGCGTCCACGCTCGGAACCTCCACAGCAGGCGCAGGCGTCGCGCCCCGCGCCGCCTGGGCCGCCAGCGCAAGCATGATGATGATGGGCAGGGCCAGCATCAGCGCCGCCAAGCGCCGCCCGAAGCGGCCGCAGCCGGGTCTCTTTAGAATCGTCAGGTAGGTGTTCATGCCGCGCATTCTCGGCAGCATGCCGACACGCCGCTATCAAAAACCTGCTCGCCCGCCGCGGCCCTTCCAAGCCTTCTCCTCCATGCCTTCGCCAGCCCCATCGTCCACTACCACGCATGCCGCCAAACCCGGCGCCGTCGTGAGCGAATGGCACTGCAGCGGCCGCCGGAGTGCCTGGCAGGAGGAGCACCTGACACAGGCCATGATCGAGTTACCGCTCACCGGCATGGACATGCGCAGCATCCGCGGCCAGCAGACGGTGGTGGACGTCGGCACCGCGGTACTGCATGGTGCGGACGAATCCTTTGCCCTGGCCTCGCCCACCGCAAGGCCGCGGCGCAGCACCAGCATTGCGCTGGACGGCGAGCTGCTCGGCGCGATGGCGCCCGACTTCACGCCCGGCGTCGTGCGCACGTCGGCACGCACCGCGCTGCTGCAGCAGCGCCTGCGCCGGCAGGGCGCCGACCCGCTGGCCCGGGACGAACTGGGGCTGATGCTGGTGGACAGCGTGATGGCCGACGCACGCCTGCAGGCCGGTGCGCGGGCGGGCATCCCCAGTCTCAGCCCGGCCTGGCGCCGCCTGGCCGATGATCTTGGCCAATGCATGGCGGTCGGTTTTGACCAGGCGCTCAGCCTGGAACAGCTGGCCCGCAGCTGCGGCACCTCACCCTTTCATGCCAGCCGCGTATACCGGCGCGTCACCGGCCTCAGCATGCATCGCCAGCTGAACCGACTGCGCCTGCGCGAGGCCTTGTTCCGCCTGCCCGAGATGCGCGGGCGACTCACCGAACTGGCGCTGGACCTGGGGTTTTCCTCGCACAGCCATTTCAGCAGCGCCTTCAGGGCGGAGTTTGGACGCGCGCCCTCGGCGCTCGGCTAGCGCCGGAACGCCGCCTCGATCTCTTCCAGCGTCTTGCCCTTGGTCTCGGGCAGCAGGAAGGCGGCGGTGAGGAAGTACACCAGGGTGCAGGCGGCCCAGAAATAGAACATCGCCGCATAGCCATGCTGGCCCACGGTGGGCAGGAACACGGCGGCGATCACGGTGGAAACGAACTGGTTGATGAGCAGCGCGATGCTCATGCCGTTGGAGCGGATGCGCGTGGGCATCAGCTCGGAGAGCGCCAGCCACACGCACACGCCCGGGCCGACGGCGAAGCTGGCCACGAAGGCGAAGATGCAGGCCGCCACCCACCAGCCATGCGTGGCGCTGGGCACCGGGCCGACGAGCGCCTGCTCGATGCGCAGCGGCGCCGTCGCGGCGGCGGCGGGGTCGGCAAAGGGGTTCAGGTGCAGGCGGCGGAAGAAGGCGCCGATCACGCCATCGGCCTGCACGGTGTCGGCACGGCTGATGCGGATGGCCGGCAGGCCGGCCTCGTCGCTGCGGCGCGTCTGCACATTGGTGAAGGGGCCGTAGGCATAGGACAGGGTCAGTTGTTGCGCCCCGCCAGCTTGGGCGCCCTCGGCGCCTGGCTGCACACCCAGGCGCTGCAGCAGCGCGGCGTCGAGGCGCAGCTCCAGCGCATCTTCCTGCACCAACGCCTGCACCGCCTCGCGGCCATCGCGGCGCCCGCTCTCGGCGCCCTGGAACAGCAGCGCCGCGCCCAGCAGCGACAGCATGATGCCGCCGCTGCCCAGCATGAGCAGGAACTTGCGGCCCTTGCGGTCCACCAGCAGCACCGCCACCACCGTCATCAGCGCGTTCAGCAGCTTGATCGCCACGTCGGCGCTGTTGGCCACCGCGCCGGGCAGGCCGGCCTGGTTGAGGATGTTGACCGCGTAGGCCAGGATGGAATTGATGCCGGTGGCCTGGGTGCAGGCCAGCACCAGGCAGGCGAGGAAAAAGGGCAGCAGGTAGCGGCGGCTCAGCAGCGGGTCCTGCGCGCTGGCACTCACACCCGTGCCGGCCGCGGGCGCGGCCTCCTGCATCTCGCGCAGCTCCAGCTCGGCCTGGGCAGCATCGCGGCTGCGCAGCAGCGCGGCGCGCGCCGCGGCCACGCGGCCCTGGCGCACCAGCCAGCGCGGCGATTCGTTCAGCAGCAGGCCGCCCAGGGTGAAGATCAGGCCGGGCGTCAGGCAGGCCCAGAAGATGCTGCGCCAGGCCTGGTCCTTGGCGGCGAACACCGCCGCGGCACTGCTGCCGGCCGCAGCCACCGCCTCCACCGTGCGCGCCTGGTAGAGCCCGATCAGCGCCGCCACCACCAGGCCGATGGTGAGCAGCAGCTGGAACATCGCGGTGCCGCGGCCGCGGTTGTCGGCGCCCAGGCATTCGGCCAGGTAGAGCGGCACCACCACGCCGATCAGCCCGCCGCTGATGCCTTGCAGCAGCCGGCCCAGCAGCAGCGGCGTGTAGCCCTCGGCCAGCGCGATCACCGGGATGCTGAGCGTGAACAGCGCCCCCGCCAGCAGCATCGCGGCCTTGCGGCCGATGAGGTCCGCCAGCGCACCGGCGAACAGCGAGGACAGCACGCTGCCCAGCAGCACCGCGGCGACGATGAAGCCGAGCTGCTGGGTGCTGAGCTTCCAGGCCAGCGAGGCGGTGGACTCCAGATAGGGCAAGGCGCCGGCGATGATGCCGATGTCGATGCCGTAGAGCAGGCCGCCCATGCCGGCGATGAAGAGCATGAAGCGCATCGCCCAGGCGGACTGTGGCGATGCGGCGGCGGTAAGGGCCCGCGAGGCGGTGGCGTCGGTCATCGTGTGTCTCTTGCTGCTTGTTGTCGGTCAGGAAAGCGGCGTCATGCCCGCGAGATGAGCTGGCCCTGCACATAGACCTCGAGCAGGCGCAGCTGCTCGTCCAGCACCAGCACATCGGCCCAGGCGCCGGGCGCGAGGTGGCCGCGCTCGGCCAGGCCCAGGAACTCGGCCGGGTATTGCGAGAGGCGTTGCGAGGCCTCGGCCAGCGGCAGGCCGATGGCGACGAGATTGCGCAGCGCCTGGTCCATGGTGAGGGCGCTGCCGGCCAGCGAGCTGCCGTCCAGCAGGCGCACGCAGCCCATGCACTTCATCACCCGCTGCGGGCCCAGCTCGTACTCGCCGTCGGGCATGCCGGTGGCCGCCGTGGCATCGGTGATGCCATAGGCCTTGGGAATGGCGCGCAGGGCGGCCCGCAGCGCGCCCGGGTGCACATGCTCGAGATCCGGGATCAGCTCGGCGAACTCGGCATGGGCCAGCGCCGCACCCACCATGCCGGGCTGGTAATGGTTGAGCCCGGTCATGCCGTTGAACAGATGGGTGAAGCCGCTGGCACCGGCGGCCAGCGCGGCCACGCCATCCTCATAGCTACCGGCGCTGTGGCCGATCTGCACGCGCATGCCCAGCGCGCAGAGCTGCGGGATCAGGGCCAGGTGTTGCCCCACCTCGGTGGCCAGGGTCAGCACCTTGATGGGGGCCAGCGCATGCAGGCGCTGCACGCCTTCCAGCGTGGCCTCCAGCACCAGCGGCGGCTGGGCGCCCAGGCGCCGGTGGTTGAGAAACGGGCCCTCCAGGTGCACGCCCAGGATCTGCGCGCCGTCCGGATCCCGCGCCGCCATGCCGGCGGCCACGCCCATCAGCGCGCGCTCGATCTGCGGCAGGTGCGCCGTCATGGTGGTGGCCAGCAGGGCCGTGGTGCCGTGGCGGGCATGCAGGCGCGCCACCTTCAGCGCAGCGCTACCGCCCTGCATCACGTCCACCCCGCCGCCGCCATGCACATGCAGGTCGATGAAGCCGGGCAGGATGGTGTGGCCACTTGCGGCGCTTGCAGCGCTTGCGGCGCCGGCCGTGATCGAGCGTACCCGCGCATCGAAGCCGAGCTGCCCTTGCAGCCAGCCCTGCGGCGTGAGGATGCGGCCCTGGACTTGCTTCATTCGGCGACGATGACTTCGATGCCCAGGCGCTGCAGCCCGTCGCGGTACTCCGCGCTGATGCCGGCATCGGTGATGACGGTGTGCACGCGGTCCAGCTGCACGATGCGGTGCAGGCTGACGCGGCCGAACTTGGAGGCGTCGCTCAGCACGATGACCTTCTTGGCGCGCTCCACCATCTTGTGGTTCAGGCTGGCCTCGGCCTCGTGGTGGGTGGTGAGGCCGAACTGCAGGTCCAGCCCGTCCACGCCGAGGAAGAGCTTGTCGAAGCTGTAGGCGCCGAGGCAGGCCTCGGCCTGCGCGCCCTGGATCGAGAGCGACTCCTTGCGCAGGCGGCCGCCGGTGAGCATCAGGTCCACGCCTTCGGCATCGGCCAGCTCCCAGGCGATGTTGAGGCCGTTGGTCATCACCGTGACCTGCTTGAGCGCGCGGATATGGCGCGCCAGCGGCACGGTGGTGGAGCCCGAGTCGATGATGATGTTGTCGCCGGGCTGCACCAGCTGCGCCGCGCAGGCGCCGATGCGCTCCTTCAGCGTGGCGTTGAGGCCATCCTTCTGGCGGATGGTCTGCTCCGGTGGCGGCTGGCGCATCAGCGCAGCGCCGCCATAGCTGCGCGTCACCAGGCCCTGGGCCTCCAGGGTGGCCAAGTCGGAGCGGATCGTGACGGCCGAGACGCCCAGCAGGGGCACCAGGTCCGAGACCTGCACGCTGCCCTGCTTGACCAGCATCTGCAGGATGCGTTCGCGGCGTTCGCTGGTGTTTCTCATGGTGATGCTTGTCGTGTTTCGATGCGAAGGACGAGAGCTTAGCCGCCGCAGGCGCGTGCGTAGGCCGCCAACACCGCGCCCACCTTGTGCTCGGCCAGGGCCTGCGCGCGCGGCGCCAGCCGCCCTTCGAGCACCGCCCGCGCCTGCTCGGGCAGGAACTGGCTCACCAGCGGCAGCGGCAGCTCGATGCCATCGAGATTCGCGATCAGCTGATCCACGGCCGTCTGCACCGCGGGCTCGCCCCAGTAGTAGCGGCAGCGGTCGCTGAAGGCATAGCGGCGCAGCAGGGTTTGCTGCGCCGGCGTGCCGGCATAGTGCTTCTGCCAGTGCCTGGGCTGGGCCAGCATGGCGGCCTCCAGCACCTCGATCAGGCCGGCGCGGCGCGCGGCGGGCAGCAGCTCGGCCTCGATGTGCGAGAGCGCGAACAAGGCCTCGCGCAGCGCAAACGTGGCCGCCGGGCCAACCTTGAGGATGGCGAAACCGCCGCGCACCAGGGCGGCAAGCGCGGCCTCGGTCTGGTAGTCGGTGCTGTGGGCCTCGAACACCAGGCCGGGGCGCAGCGTCTGCCGCCGCAGGAAGGCCGAGAGCTCGGCCGCGGCGGCGGGGGCGTAGTGCTGCACCTGGCTGTGGTCGAAATCCACGCCCGGCTGCACCACCATCGCGATCACGCGTTCCCAGGCCGCTTGCAGGCCCTGGGCGGCAAAGGCCTGGGCATGTACTTGCAGGGTCTGGTCGGCGGCCGCCGGGGCGGTCACGGCCACGCCGCCGCCCAGCGAGGCCTCGCCGCCGGGCACCGGCACCTCGGTGCCGATCACATAGACCGGCGCGGCCAGACCAGCTTGCGCCGCGGCGGCCTCCGCCACCCGCGCCAGGCGGGCCGAGCGCTCGGCCACCAGCGCGTCCGAGAGGCGCGGCGGATCGTCCGCGCAGGCCATGCTGCAATCGAGATGGATTTTTTGAAAGCCCGCGCTCACATAGGCATGGATGAGCGTCTCGGCATGGTCCATGGCCGCGGCCGCCGGCAGGCCCTGCCAGGCATTCGGGCCCAGGTGGTCGCCACCCAGGATCAGGCGCTTGGCCGGCAGGCCGGCCGCGGCGGCCAGCCCATGCACATAGCGGGCAAATTGCGCGGGCGTCATGCCGGTGTAGCCGCCGAACTGGTCCACCTGGTTGGAGGTGGCCTCCACCAGCAGCGGCGTGCCATGCGCCAGCGCCACCTGGATGGCGGCGCGCAGCACCGTGGCGTGGCTGCAGCAGACGCTGGTGAGCCCGCGGGCGGCGCCATGCGGCCGGGCTTGCAGGAGAACAGTCAGAGGCTGGGACATGCGGGTGGGAGCTCAGCGGTGTTGTGATTGCAGCGCCAGCAGGGCCGCGCCACGCGCGCCGCCGGCATCGCCGAAATGCGGCGGCAGGATGGGCGGCACACGCACGCCCTTGAAGAGATGGCGCGCCATCGCGGCGGGCAGCTCGGTGTAGAGATGCGCCAGCTTGGACAGCCCGCCGCCCAGCACGAAGGCATGGGGGTCCAGCGCCAGCATCAGCTGCGCCAGGCCATGGGCCAGCAGGTCGAGGTGGATGTCCAGGCACAGGCGGGCACCGCCCTCGCCCGCCGCCGCACGCTGGGCGATCTGGACCGTGTCCAGCGCCGCCCCGCCCAGGTGGCGGTAGAGCGCCTCCAGCCCCGAGCCCGAGACATAGCGCTCCAGGCAGCCCTGCAGGCCGCAGGGGCAGTCCCACAGCGGCAGGCGGTGCCGCGCCAGCAGGCTGGCGGGCAGGCTTAAGTGCCCCCATTCGCCGGCCATGCCGTTGTAGCCGGCGAGCAGCCGGCCGTTGACGCACAAGCCGCCGCCGGCGCCGGTGCCGAGGATGGCGCCGAACATGCTGGGAAAGCCGTCGGCCGCGCCGCCCAGGGCCTCGGAGAGCGCGAAGCATTGGCAATCGTTGCCGATGCGCACCGGGCGCTGCAGCAGGGCCTGCAGGGCCGGGCCCACCTGGTGGCCGTTCAGCGCCGGCACGTTCGAGCTCAGCTGCACGCCGCTGGCGGCATCGATCACGCCGGGCAGGCCCAGGCCGACGCCGCAGCGCTCGCCCAGCACGCCATCGGCCTCCTGCACCAGCGCGACGATGGCCTGGCAGAAGGCATTGAAGTCATGGGTGGGCGTGGCGACGCGGCGGCGGTGCCGCTCGGTCAAGACCTGACCCTGCACCGCATAGGCCACCAGCTCGATCTTGCTGCCGCCGATATCGATGCCGCAGCAGGCCTGGGGCTCAGTGCTCGACATGGGCATGGTGGATGGTGACACCCTGCACGACGCGGTTGACCGTGCCGTCGGGAAAGGGGTTGTCGGGGGTCAGGCCCAGGCGCGCCGATTGGTGCAGCGCCAGCTGCTGCGCCATCAACAGCCACAGCGGCGCCAGCCAGGCATCGCCCAGGCCGGCCAGTGCCGCGGCGGCCAGGGTCCAGGCCTGCCCATCGGCGGCAAGATCTGACCCCGCGGGGCCCACGCTGACGATGTGGCCGGCCACGCGCTCGCGCCTCAGCTCGTCCAGCAGATCCTGCTCGTAGCGGCGCGCCAGCGCGCCCGCGCTGTGGAACAGCACCACCAGGCTCTGCGCATTCAGCGCCGACTTGGGGCCGTGGCGAAAGCCCAGCGGCGTGTTGGCCAGGCTCAGGCTGCGGCCGCTGGTCAGCTCCAGCACCTTCAGCGCGGCCTCCTTGGCGAGCGCTTCCAGCGGGCCGCTGCCCAGGTAGACGATGCGCTCGAAGGCCTGCCCGCCCAGGTTCATCAGGCCCGGCGCCCAGTCCCGCAGGGCCAGTTCGGCCTGCGCGGCCAGCAGCTCCAGGCGCTGCAGGCGCGCCGGCCAGGCGCCCGGGTCGAACACCGTCAGCGCCGCCAGCAGCATGCTGGTGAAGCTGCTGGTCATGGCGAAGCCGCGATCGCAGCTGGCCGCGGGCATCAGCAGGTTCAGCGTGTCGGCCTGCTGCGCATTGCCGCGCACCAGCTCACCCTCGGCATTGCAGCTGATATTGAGGAAGCGCAGCGGCGCCGCCACGCGGCCGCGCAGCAGTTCCACGGTGGCGAGGCTTTCCGGGCTGTTGCCGCTGCGCGCGAAGGACACCAGCAGGGTGGGCCGCTCGCGCCGCAGATACAGCTCGGGATGGCTCAAGAGGCTGGTGCTGGCGATGGCGCGCACCTCGGCGGGCCAGGCGGCGTTGAGGGTGTCGGCCACGATCTCGCCCACATAGGCCGAGCTGCCGGCGCCGGTGAGTATCACCAGATGGCCAGGCTGCTGCAGCCAGTCCGCCAGGAAGGCCTCGATGCCGGCGCGCCCGGCTTGCAGGCCGGCGGCCAGTTCGCGCCAGACGGCCGGCTGCTGGGCGATCTCTTGCGCGGTAGCCAGGCCGCCGATGCCGTGCCAGGCCTCAGCGCTGCGATGCAGAAGTGCGTTGGTGTCGTTCATTGCAGGGGTCAAAGTCTGG
This sequence comes from Roseateles sp. FW301-B2, assembly GCF_058788955.1. Lineage (NCBI taxonomy): Bacteria > Pseudomonadati > Pseudomonadota > Betaproteobacteria > Burkholderiales > Sphaerotilaceae > Roseateles > Roseateles sp. FW301-B2. The sequence continues at coordinate 35,672 of NZ_JBYTBE010000015.1, read as the reverse complement.
GCCGGACGATAAGCCGAAACTTTCGAGCTGTCAAACAAAGAAAGCAATCGAAAGATATGGAGACGCCAAGGTGCGGTTTTACGCATCAGTAAGGCCCAAATTTCCGTGGAAATTCACCTTGCCGTGCACAAAACACCACCAAATCGAAAGCATCAATCGCCCATAAATCAATCATCGAAAGGTGCAAAAGGCCTATTTTCTAGTGGTTTACACCATCAAAGCCGATAAACACGCTTATGCAACTTTCTCTTCGTTGACTACTTTCGTTTCGAAACCTAGAGTTTGTACATCGGAAAGAAAGATAAGGCGGGCCCGTCACGGCGGGTCACGAGGACGAAGCAGGCATGAGCAAGAGCGTGATGATGATGAAGAAGAAGCGCAGCAAGCAGTACCAGGCCCGCCTCGGCGGCCTGCTGCTGTTGCTAGCCCTGCTGCAACAGCAACAGACCGTCGGCGCCGCGCCGGTGGGCAATCTGCGCGACATCAAGGCCATAGGCCAGGGCAACGACAACACGGCAAGCGCGCAGTGGGAGCTGCACACCGATGCAAAGCAGCAAGCGGGCCTGCTGCGCATCAGCCTCTTGCGCCCCGACCTCTTCCGCATCCAGGCCGCCGCCAGGGGCGACAAGGGCAAGCTCAGCGAGCCCGGCAACAAGGCCGCGGCCATCGTCGAGCATGAACCCAGCGGCCCGGTGGCGCATGAGTTCAGCGACGCCGGCGACCACCACCTGCTGCGCACCAGCGAATTCGCGCTGCGCATCTACAAGAAGCCGCTGCGCTTCGCCCTCTACCAGGCCGACAACCGCACGCCGCTGTGGCAGGAGGCCCAGCCCCTGGACCTGGCCGACAAGCTCAGCGTGCAGACCCTGGCGAGCGACAAGGCCGAGCGCTTCTACGGCGGCGGCCAGCAGAACGGCAGCTTCGAGTTCAAGGGCAGGCAGCTGGAGATCTCCTATTCCGGCGGCTGGGAGGAAGGCGACCGCCCCAGCCCCGCGCCCTTTCTGATGAGCTCGCGCGGCTGGGGCGTGCTGCGCCACAGCTGGGCCGATGGCAGCTACGACCTGCGCCAGCCCGGGCAGATCACGCTGGCGCACCAGGAGGGGCGCTTCGACAGCTATTACTTCGTGGGAAAAAGCATCCGCGAGGTGCTGGCCGGCTACACCGCCCTCACCGGCCGCGCCCGCCTGCTGCCGCGCTGGGCCTATGAGTACGGCGACGCCGACTGCTACAACGACGGCGACAACGTCAAGAAGCCCGGCACCGTGCCCAAGGGCTGGAGCGACGGCCCCACCGGCAAGACCCCGGACGTGATCGAGTCGGTGGCACGCAAATACCGCGAGCACGACATGCCCGGCGGCTGGATCCTGCCCAACGACGGCTATGGCTGCGGCTACACCGAGCTGCCCGAGGTGGTGCAGGGCCTGGCCAAGCTGGGTTTCAAGACCGGGCTGTGGACCGAGAACGGCGTCGACAAGATCAAGTGGGAGGTCGGCAGCGCCGGCACGCGCGCTCAAAAGCTCGACGTGGCCTGGACCGGCCAGGGCTACCAGTTCTCGCTGGACGCCAACCAGGCCGCCTACCAGGGCATCCTGGACAACTCCGACGCCCGCCCCTTCCTCTGGACCGTGATGGGCTGGGCCGGCACACAGCGCTATGCCGTCACCTGGACCGGCGACCAGAGCAGCAGCTGGGACTACATCCGCTGGCACATCCCCACCCTGATCGGCTCGGGCCTCTCGGGCCAGGCCTATGCCACCGGCGATGTGGACGCGATCTTCGGCGGCAGCCCCGAGACCTACACGCGCGACCTGCAGTGGAAGAGCTTCACCCCGGTGCTGATGGGCATGTCGGGCTGGGCCGCGCAGGCGCGCAAGCATCCCTGGGCCTATGAGGAGCCCTACCGCAGCATCAACCGCCGCTACCTGAAGCTGAAGATGCGGCTGATGCCCTATATGTACGGGCTGGCGCGCGAGGCCGAGACGAGCGGCGCGCCGCTGGTGCGCGGCCTGATGTGGGACCACCCCGAGGACGCGAGCGCTCATACCGAAGCGCATAAATACCAGTTCATGCTGGGCCGCGAGCTGCTGGTGGCGCCGGTCTACCGCAGCCAGGCCGCCAGCGGCGGCTGGCGCAAGGACATCTACCTGCCCCAGGGCCTGTGGTTCGACTACTGGGACGGCCGCCAGGCCCAGGTGGGCCGCGAGGGCCGCACGCTGGACCTGCAGGTCACGCTGGACAAGCTGCCGGTGTTCGTGCGCGCCGGCGCCATCCTGCCCATGTACCCCGAGTCGCTCTACGACGGCGAGAAGCCCAAGGACCAGCTGACCCTGGACCTCTACCCGCATGGCGAATCCAGCGCCACGCTCTACGAGGACGACGGCCTGACGCGCCGCTACCAGCAGGGCGAATCCAGCCAGCAGCTCATCAGCATGCGCGCGCCCGTCAGCGGCAGCGGCGACATCAGCGTGCAGGTGGGCGCCGTGCAGGGCAGCTATGCCGGCCAGGAGACGCAGCGCAGCATCGCCCTGCAACTGCACACCCATGCGAAGCCGCAGGCCGTGCTGCTGCAGGGTCAGGTCTTGCCGGAGTTCGCCGACGCGGCCGCCTTTGCCACAGCCCTGCAGGGCTGGCACTACGACGCCGCCGACCGCCTCGGCACCGTGCATGTGAAGACCAGCAAGCGCGACATCCGCGAGGCGCTGGACTTCGTCGTGCAGATCGCGGCCGGCACGCCGCAGACGCAGAGCAGCGACTTCCCCGCCGCCCCCACGCTGGGCCGCGCGGTGCCGGTGGACAGCCTGCATGTGGTGAACCGCCCGGCCGAGGAGCCCGGCCACCCGCTCGAGAACGCCTTCGACGGCAAGCCCGACACCTGGTTCCGCAGCACGCGCAACCAGGCCATGAAGACGGGCCCGCATGAATGGGTGCTGGGCCTGGGCGAGCGCCGCCTGATCGACGGCATCGAGCTGGCACCGCGCAACGACAAGAACTGGAAGTACGGCCAGATCCGCGACTACGAGGTCTACCTGGCCGACAACAACGGCGACTGGGGCCAGCCGGTGCAGCGCGGCCGCCTCGAGTTGAAGGAAGGGAAACAGGCCATCGGCTTCAAGCCCACCGCCGGCCGCCTCTTGCGCTTCCGCGTGCTGAGCGTGCACAACCCCGATGGCGACGCCGCCGGCACGGCGGACCCGATGGTCAGCGCGGCGGCGGGCGGCGGCATGGCGGTGGCCTTCAATGCCTTCGCGCCGGCCGAGGTGCCACCCATCGTGCTGTCGGAGTTCCAGGTGATGGAGCACCGCCCGCCGGCCGGGTCCGCCACGGCCGAGCCGACGCAGCGCTATCTCTCGGACCTGGCCGCCCTGCCCCAGGGCTGGGCGCGGGACCGCGCCGCGAGCGGTCGGCCCGAGCTGCGCATGAACGGCCTGCAGTTCCGCAAGGGCCTGGGCGTGCGCCCCGGCGCCAGCCTGCAGCTGAAGCTCGACAGCGGCTGGAGCATGTTCCGCGCCGACGTCGGCATCGACGACAGCTGCCGCAATGCCGGCGGCGCGATGGAATTCCAGGTCTGGGGCGACGGCCGCCTGCTCTACAGCAGCGGCGCGGTGCAGGCCCCGGCGGTGGTGAAGCCCGAGCTCGACCTGCGCGGCCTGCAAACGCTGCAATTGCGCAGCCTGGCCGTTACCCAGGTCGCCAAGGCCGGCAAGCCCACCGCGGTCTGCGGCAACTGGGCCAATGCCACCCTGCTCGGGCCCGCCGGCGCCACCGTACAGATCACCCGCTAACCCCCGACCTACCGGTCTTTATTGCCAGAACAAGGTGGCGCTGACCACCTCCACCAGGAGATAGACGAGATGAAACCCAACAAACTATTTGCCCTGCTCGCCGCCGCCGGCCTGGCCACGCTGGCCCATGGCGCCGAGGGCGAGAACAAGCTGGAGCGCGTGGAGGTCACCGGCTCCAGCATCAAGCGCATCAATGCCGAGACCGCCTCGCCGGTGCAGGTCATCGATGCCAAGCAGATCGAGGCGATGGGCGCCAAGACCCTGCAGGAGATCCTGAGCAATCTGCCGGCGAACATGCCGGCGCTGGAGGACAGCCGCTCGATGTTCACCGGCACCGACGGCGCCTCGCAGGCCAATCTGCGCGGCCTCGGCGCCTATGCCACCCTGGTGCTGCTGAACGGCCGCCGCCTCTCGCCCTATGGCGCACCGGACGGCTTCCAGTACCTGTTCGTCAACATCGACGCCCTGCCCGCCGCCGCCATCGAGCGCATGGAGGTGCTGACCGACGGCGCCTCGGCCATCTACGGCTCCGACGCCGTGGCCGGCGTGATCAACGTCATCACCAAGAAGTCCTACCAGGGCCTGGAGATGAGCGTCAGCACCGAGAAGGCGCCGCATGTGGGCGCCTATGGCGAGCACTCGGCCTCGGCGGTGTTCGGCTTCGGCGACCTGGCGCGCGACAAGTTCAACATCTACGGCTCGGTCAACCTCTTCAAGCGCGACCCGGTCTATCCCTCGGACGACTACGACAAGTTCCCCGCCGGCTTCTACGTCGACAACCCGGCCTACATCAAGAACTTCCGCATCACCGAGGGCAGCCAGCCCGGCCAGCTGAACCCGGGCACGCAGTTCGTGTTCGACAGCAAGGGCGCGCGCCGCGGCATGGCCCTGCCGGGCTGCACCAGCATCGTCACCACCGGCAGCAACACCAGCTGCGCGATCAACACCCTGCCCTATGCGCTGGCCCACAAGCCCGAGAGCGAGCGCGCCACGCTCTACCTGAGCGGCCGCTACGAGTTCAGCCCCGCGCTGGAGGCCTTTGCTGACCTGGCCTACACGCAGATCGACATGCGCTCGCACAACACGCCGCGCGCCTTCAACAGCGGCAGCACCAGCAACTGGTACTCGCGCGACACCGGCACCAAGCTCAACAGCTTCAGCATCCCCTATCTGGGCCCCAACAACGTCTACAACAAGCTCAGCCCCGAGCTGAAGGGCGTGATGGGCGGCGTGGCCGGCATGACCTACACGCCGCTGGACGAGCCCGGCCACTTCGGCCAGCGCAACACCGACAACAACTACCGCGCCCTCGCCGGCCTGCGCGGCAGCCTGGGCGAGTGGGACTTCGAGACCGCGCTGGCGCTGGGCGGCAGCCATTCGGTGCTGTACCAGACCACCAACATCAGCAAGACCGGCTTCGAGAAGGCCTTCGGCCCCATCACCGTCGACCCCGGCACCGGCCGCCGCATCATTGCCGACAACCCGGCCTACCAGTTCGGCGTGATCAGCGAGAAGAACGCCGCGCTGCTGCGCGAGGCCTTCCCGACCTTCGACATCCAATCCTGGACGCGCCTGGCGAGCTGGGATGCCAAGGTCGAGGGCAGCGTCTACAAGCTGCCGGCCGGCGATGTGCGCGCCGCCTTCGGCGCCAGCCTGATGCGCGAGGAGATCTACACCCCGGGCAATGCGGCGGCCGCGGCCGGCGACATCACCCAGCAGGGCGGCTCCTGGTTCAAGGGCGAGCGCAATGTCGCCGGCGTGTTTGCCGAGGCGATCGCGCCACTCACCAAGGACCTGGAACTCGATGCCGCGCTGCGCCTGGACAAATACCCCAACTTCGGCGCCAACCTGGCGCCCAAGCTGGGCCTGAAGTTCCGCGCCACGCCCGAACTGCTGCTGCGCGGCACCTACTCCGAAGGCTACCGCGCGCCGAATCTGGCCGAGTCCGGCAACGGCGGCGTGTTCGCGCAGACGGTGGTGAAGGACGACACCCGCTGCGCCGAGACCAATGCGATCGCCCAGCTGCTGCGCAAGTCCAGCGTGGCCGCCGAGGTGACGCGCGGCAACGAGCTCTTCAACACCCAATGCGCCAACGGCACGGTGGTGGGCGGCGTGACCGCGCCCAACAAGGACCTGAAGCCCGAGACCGCCAAGATCAGCACCTTCGGCTTCGTGTTCCAGCCCACCCGTGACCTGGACCTCTCGGCCGACTACTGGTTCGTCTACCGCCGCAACGAGATCATCCGCGAGGATTTCCACACCACCTTCCTGGCCGCCACCGCCAAGTACGGCCCGGGCCTGGTGGGCGCACCGAACGCCTTCCGCAACACCATCTCCGACGCCGACCGCGCCGTCATGGCCGAGGTGGCCGCGATGTGCGCCAACCCGGCGAATGCCGCCGCCTGTGCCGGCAAGCTACCGGGCTACACGGTGGGCAATCTGGCCGGCGTGATCACCAACTACACCAACCGCGGCCGCACCCTCACCGATGGCTTCGACATCGACGCCCAGGCGCGCTTCTCGCTGCAGAGCTGGGGCAAGCTCAAGCTCGGCACGCGCCTGACGATCGCCAACCGCACCACCTTCAACGCCGAGGACGCCGATGGCTGGGCGCCCAACTTCGTCGGCTATGCCGGCACTCCCAAGCTGCGCGCCAACTTCAGCGCCGACTGGGCCTATGGCGACGTGGTGACCAGCCTGTTCGTCAACTACACCGGTGGCCACAAGTGGGACTATGACCCCCGCTACATCAGCTACGACGCACAGAGCTGCGAAGACAACGGCGGCGCGCTGACGGCGGCGCAATGCGCCAAGGGCACGCCCTCCTACACCACGGTCAACCTGAACCTGGCCTGGACGCCGACCAAGGACCTGAAGCTGGGCTTCAATGTGAAGAACCTGTTCAACAAGCAGCCCTACTACGACCCGAACGGCTGGGAAGGCTTCGACCACCGCTTCAACATCTTCGGCCGCATCTTCAGCATCTCGGCCGACTACAAGTTCAAGTAAGCGTCCCCTGCCGGGGGGGGGGGGGGGCACGCCGCGCGGCTTGACAATGAAGTAGGGC
>NZ_JBYTBE010000015.1:0-28813 GCF_058788955.1 Roseateles sp. FW301-B2 | reverse complement strand
CCCCCCCCCCCCCCCCCCCCCCCCCCGCCCCCCTCCTTCGACATCTGTTTTGATCGCTTTCATCCGCGAGGTGGCTCCATGTCCGCATCGTTCCAAACTTCGACCCGTCTGGCCGCGCTGGCCAGTCTCAGCGCCCTGCTGACGGCCTGCGGTGGCGGCGGCACGGCCGCCACCGCCCCCGAGCGGGCCGCGCAGGCGCCCGCTGCCCGGGCCCTGGCCGCCGGCAGCGAGCAGCAGCAGCAGCAGCCCGACTGCCCCGCCGGCAGCATCGTCACCGCGCTGACGCCCGACGCCGGCGTGGCGCGCGTCGGCTCGGTCTACTCCAGCAGCCTCTACGACCCCGCCATCGAGTCCGGCAACCAGACCCACCAGCCGCGCAAACTGAAGGTGCGCGTGACGCTGGACGGCCAGCCGGTGGCCGGCTGCACGGTGCGCTGGGAGCCCCGCGATGGCGAGCTCAAGAGCGGCTGGGTGTTCCCCGACAGCCCGCTCACCGATGCCTACGGCCGCGCCAGCGCCTGGTGGACCGCAGGCAGCCAGCTCAAGCAGGCGCTGGACATCAGCATCCGCCGCGCCGACGGCAGCGGCGCCAGCGCCGTCATCACCGGCGAGGCCAAGAAGCACCAGACGCGCGCCAACTCCATCCACATCAACTGGAGCAGCCCGGCCTGGGACCGCTTCAGCGCCGAGGTCACGCCCCTCACCTGGGAGCCCACCACCTATTACGAGGTGATCGGCTTCAACGGCGGCTATGGCGGCGTGCAGTCGCACCAGCTGCTGTTCTCGCTGTGGGACGTGAACGGCATCAGCCCCGAGGTGATCGACCCCGGCATCTCCAGCTGCAGCAACTTCGGCGGCGAGGGCACCGGCATCAAGTGCGAGTCGCCCTTCAAGCCCGCCGTCAATGTGGCCTACCGCTTCGAGCTGGAGCTGGCCGCGGCGCCCGGCGGCAAGCAGGACGTCAGCATGTACTTCACCGACACCGGCACCGGCCTGCGGCAAAAGCTCGCCACCATGCGCCTGCCCAAGCCGCTCGCCCAGGCCGGCGCCTATGGCTTCGTGGAGGACTGGAGCAAGCAGGGCAACGACTGCCTGGACAACAAGGTGCGCGCCGCCAGCTACGCCCAGGTGCGCTACCGCGACGCCGCCAGCGGCCAATGGGTGGAGGTGCACAAGGCCAAGGGCACGGCGGTCTACACCCCGGACCACAACGAGATCTGCAGCAACTACCAGTTCGCGTACGAGAACGGCCGCTTCAAGCTCAGCACCGGCGGCACGGCCGTGGGCCAGCCACTCAACCTGCCCGGCGGGCCGCGCAGCGTGCCCATGCCCTGGGAAGCGCCGCCGCCGCCCAAGCCCTTCAGCCTGGGCCTCAACACCCTGGTGAACCTGGGCAGCGCCGGCATGGCGCTGGACGTGGTGGCCGGCGGCACCAGCCCCGGCACCAATGTCGAGGCCTATCCGCTGCATGGCGGCGCGGCCCAGCAATGGGACATCAGCGTCGTGCGGCCGGGCGTCTACAAGCTCATCAATCCGCGCAGCGGCCTGGCGCTGGACGTGGCCGGCACCGCCGCGGGCAGCAATGTCGACATCTACACTGCCAACGGCAGCGCCGCGCAGGAGTGGAACATCGTGCAGATCAGACCCGGGGTTTATTCGCTCATCAATGTGGGCAGCGGCCTGGCACTGGACATCGCGGGCGGCAGCATGGCCGCCGGCGCCAACGTGCTGGCCTGGACCCCTGGCGAAGGCCCGACCCAGGAATGGCAGATCAACGCCCTGCCCTGAACCATCCCGTCAAAGACATCAGACCATGTTGAACCGCAGACATTTCCTCTCGCTCTCCTCCGCCGCCGCGCTGGCCGGTGCGACCGCATTCCCCACCCTGGCGCGGGCCGGCCGCGAGCGCCTGCGCCTGGGCCTGATCGGCACCGGCATGCGGGGCCAGGTCTTGCTGAAGGAGCTGCTGCGCCGCGACGACGTCGAGGTGGCGGCGCTGTGCGACATCGAACCCATCATGCTGGGCCGCGCGCTGGCGATGGTGGACAAGCACAAGAAGGCCAGGCCGCAGACCTATGGCGTGAGCGACGCCGGCGGCGACCCCTTCGCCTACCGCAAGCTGCTGGAGCAGAAGGGGCTGGACGGCGTCATCATCGCCACCCCCTGGGAGCTGCATGCCTCGATGGCCATCGACGCCATGAACGCCAAGGTGCCGGTGGGCTGCGAGGTGGTGGCCGGCGTCACGCTGCAGGACCATTGGGACGTGCTGCGCACCCAGCAACGCAGCGGCACGCCCTATATGCTCTTGGAGAACGTCTGCTACCGGCGCGACGTGATGGCGGTGCTGCAGATGGTGCGCGCCGGCCTGTTCGGCGAGCTGGTGCATCTGCAGGGCGGCTACCAGCATGATCTGCGCGCCGTGAAGTTCAACAACGGCGACCCGGCCAAGCCCTATGGCAGCGGCGTGGAGTTCGGCGCCAAGGGCTGGAGCGAGGCGCGCTGGCGCACCCAGCATTCGCTCACCCGCAACGGCGAGCTCTACCCCAGCCATGGCATCGGCCCCTGCGCGATGGCGGTGAACATCCACCGCGGCAACCGCTTCACCCACATCAACAGCTTCGCGTCCAAGGCGCGCGGCCTGCAGGACTATGTGGGCAGGAAGATGGGCGCCAAGGAGCACCCCAATGCCAAGCTCGGCTTCAAGCTCGGCGACGTGGTCACCACCACGCTGGCCTGCGAGAACGGCGAGACCATCCTGCTGCAGCACGACACCTCGCTGCCGCGCCCCTACTCGCTGGGCTTCCGCGTGCAGGGCACCGACGGCATCTGGATGGATGTGAACCACAGCATCCATATCGAGGGCCGGAGCAAGCCGCACCAGTGGGAGGATTTCCAGGCCTACCAGGACCGCTACGACCATCCGCTGTGGAAGAAGTACGCCGCGGCGGCCGAGGGCGCGGGCCATGGCGGCATGGACTTCTTCGTCATCCACGCCTTCGTCGAGGCGCTCAAGGCGAACGCACCGATGCCCATCGACATCTACGACGCGGTGGCCTGGAGCGCCATCACGCCGCTGTCGGAGCAGTCGATCGCCGAGGGCTTCAAGACCCTGGCCTTCCCGGACTTCACCGAGGGCCTGTGGAAGACGCGCAAGCCCATCTTCGCGCTAGACGACCGGTATTGAGGGCGGCGCCGTGCCCGCCAGCACGGCCTGCCCCAGCTCGGGGAACACCTTGCCCACCTTGGCCATCAGGTAGTCGCCGTAACTGCCCTCGAAGGCATGCACGCTGGCGCCATCCCAGCGCGAGGCACGGTCGTCCGCGGCCGCGGGGATGCCTTCGATGGGCTGCACACGCGCGGCGAAATTCGGATCGAAGAACAGCGGGAAGGAGAGCCGGTCGCGCCCGCTGCTGTTGAGCCGCACGCGGTGCGGGGTGGAGCGGTAGTAGCCGCGCGTCATGCGATCCAGCATGTCGCCGATATTGCACACCAGCGTGCCCGGCACGGGCGGCGCCTCGATCCAGCCCGCCGGGGTCTTGACCTGCAGGCCGCCGGTCGGGTCCTGATACAGCAGGGTCAGGAGGCCGTAGTCGGTGTGCTCGCCCACCCCCCATTGCGCGACGCTGGGGGCAGGTCTTGAGGGGTAGTTGAAGATGCGGAACAGGATCAGCGGGTCGGCGGTGTAGCGCGCATCGAAATAGTCCGCCGGCAGTTCCAGGCTCAGCGCAATGCCGCGCAGCAGCGCATGCGCGGCGCGGCTCACCGCCTCCATATAGGCCAGCACCGCCTCCTTCAGCCCGGGCAGATCGGGCCAGAGATTGGGCCCGTGCAGCGGCGTGCCGGCGCGCACCAACGCATGCTCGGGCGCCAGCTCGCTGCCCAGATAAAGCCCCTCCTTCCAGTCCGGCAGGCCCGAGGTCAGCTCGCCGCCGGCCTTGAAATAGCCGCGCCAGGCGGGGCCGCCCGCGCTCATGGGCCATTGCAGCTTCCAGGCCTCGGGCTGGGCGAAGAAGGCGCGGCTGAGCCGCTCCAGCTCGGCGATCAGCGCCGCGTCCACGCCATGGCCGCGGATGTAGAAGAAGCCATGGGCGCGGCAGGCGGCGCGGATCTGCGCGGCCGGCGCGCTGGCGTCGCCACCCTCGAGCAGGGGCTGGATGTCGATGATGGGCAGGCTGTCGGTCATGGTGGCTGGGCGGCGGGCAATGGCGATCGGCGCATGAGAACACAGGCTCTAGATGCATTCACGCATATGGATATGAGCAAGGAATCGTTCCCTCGACTCCGCACAAACCCTAATCTTCGGCCCATCGCAAAACCCCATGAGGAAGGAAGGAAAGAAACCATGAACATCACCCGCCGCAGCGCCACCGTGCTGGCCGTCACCGCCGCCCTGTTTGCCATCTCTGCCGCCCCCGCCGCCCATGCCGACCAGCTGGACGACATCAGGAAAAAGGGCGAGCTGGTCGTCGGCGTGCTGGGCACCGACGAGCCCAACAGCTATATCGACCCCAAGAGCCGCGAGATCATCGGCTACGAGGTGGACCTGGCACGCGCGATTGCGCAGAAGCTGGGCGTGAAGCTGCAGATCAAGCAGCTCGCCGTGGCCGCCCGCGTGCCCGAGCTGCAGCAGGGCCATGTGGATCTGCTGGCCGCCTCGCTGACGCACAACAAGGAGCGCGAGGCGGTGATCGACTTCTCGCTCACCACCTTCGTGACCGGCCAGAAGGTGCTGGTGAAGAGCAATAGCGGCATCAAGAACGTCGCCGACCTGGCCGGCAAGAAGGTCGTCACCATCAAGGGCGGCACGCAGGAACCCAATATCCGCAAGGCCGTGCCGAATGTGGAGGTGGTGACCTTCGAGACCGGCCCGCAGGCCTTCCAGGCCCTGCAGCAGGGCAAGGGCGTGGCCTTTGTGAACGACGAGGTCTCGCTGCTGGATCAACATGCCAAGCTGGGTGCCGCGCAGGCGCAATTCACCATCCTGCCGCAGAACCTCAGCGTCGAGCCGCTGGCGCTCGGCATCAAGAAGGGCGAGAGCAAGTTCAAGGCCCTGGTGGACGGCGTGCTGCGCGAGCTGGAAAAGAGCGGCGAGGCCAACAAGCTCTTCGTCAAGTGGTACGGCCCCGAGACCAAGCTCAAGTTCCCCAGCCGCACGTTCAAGATCGACAGCGACAAGGTGGATGCCTAAGCGCTGAGCCCAGGCGCTATAGCGCATCGACGCCCCGGCCAGACCGCCGGGGCGTCTTTTGCTTTTCTGCCCATGCGCGCACCCTATGCCTCAACTTGACTTTGCCCTGCTGCTGCAGGGCCAGTACCGCGAGTGGCTGCTCAGCGGTTTCCTGTTCTCGCTGCAGCTCACCGCCATCACCCTGCTGCTGGCCCTGCCGCTGGCCGTGCTGGTGGCGCTGCTGCGCCTGGCGCCCGCGCGCATCGCGCAGGCGCTGGGCTTTGCCTATGTGGAGGGGGTGCGCAGCGTGCCCCTGCTGGTGCACATGCTGTTCTGGTACTTCGGTGCCCCCGAGGCCCTGCCCGAGGGCGTCAAGGCCTGGCTCTACGCTGGCAATGTCGAGGCCGCCGCCGCGGTGATCGCCCTCACCATCTACAGCGCCGCCTACATGGCCGAGGACGTCCGCTCGGGCCTGCGCGCCGTGCCTCACACCCAGCTGGATGCGGCGCGCGCACTGGGCTTCGGCTTCCTGGCCAGCATGCGCCTGGTGATCCTGCCGCAGGCCCTGCGCATCACTGTGCCGCCGCTGATCTCGCAGACGCTCAACCTCTGGAAGAACACCAGCATCGCCACCGTGATCGGCGCGGCCGAGCTGATGTACCAGGCCCAGCGCGTCGAGACCGCCAGCTTCCGCGGCTTCGAGACCTTTGCGGTGGTCACCGCCGGCTACCTGGGCATCTCCCTGCTCATCACCGCGCTGGCCCAGCTCTACCAATGGCGCTACCCGGTCAGGCTGCGGGCATCATGAGCGAGCTGATCGACACCTACTGGCTCTACTTCCTGGTCGGCCAGTACCCGAACGGCCCGCTGGGCGGCCTGGCCCTGACCCTGGTGCTGGCCAGCCTGGGCCTGCTGCTGGCCCTGCCGCTGGGCGTACTGCTGGGCCTGGCGCGCGTGAGCCCGCTGCCCTGGCTGCGCCTGCCGGTCACCGGCCTGGTGTTCGTGGTGCGCGGCACGCCGCTGCTGATGGTGGTGTTCTGGGCCTATTTCTTCCTGCCCGGCGTCACCGGCCTCAAGACCAACCAGTTCGCCACCATGCTGGCCGCCCTGGTGCTGTTCGACGCCGCCTACCTGGCCGAGATCGTGCGCGCCGGCCTGCAGGCCCTGCCCAAGGGCCAGCTGCAGGCGGCGCGTTCGCTGGGCATGAGCTATCCGCAGGCGCTGCGCCTGGTGCTGCTGCCGCAGGCCTTGCGCCACATGCTGCCCTCGCTGGTGAACCAGTTCGTCTCCACCATCAAGGAGACCTCGCTGGGCACCATCATCGGCCTCTCGGAGCTCTCCTACATCGCCAACCAGATCAACGCCCAGGTGCTGGTCAAGCCGCTGCAGGTCTACGCCACCCTCGCCGGCAGCTACTTCGTGCTCTGCTTCGGGCTCTCGCGCGTTGCTTATGCGCTGGAGCGCCGGCTCAATACACGGGCTGCTTGACGCGGCGCGCGCGCACCCCGTCGGCCTGCAACCTCAGCAACTCGGCCTGCTGGCTGAGTTCGTGGCGCAGCTGCTGGTTCTCGCGCACCGCCGCCTCCAGATCGCCGAGCGGCGCGGCGCGGCTGGCCGGCGCGCTGACGGGGCTCGCCTCGGCAACGATGGCCCGGGCCTGAGCAGCCAGCAGCAGGCCCGCCCCGCAGGCGCACAACAGGGTCAGCACCGCGGCACCCGACAAGAGAGGCTCGTGGCGCAGCCCCATCAGCACTTGTGGCAGCCATTGCTCTGGTGCAACGGCCAGGGAGCTGGCCTGGGGCAAACGGGCCACCAGCGTCCAGTGCCAGAGCGGGTCGGGCGGCGCATAGGCCGTCAGTTGCGCGCCCGGCACGGCGGCCAGCTGGGCCAGCCCGGCGGTCTTGCCAGGCACCAGCACCGCCAGCTCGCCGCGCTGCTCCGGGCCGAAGCGCAGGCTCTGCAGGGCCGTCAGGGCCGCCGCTTTGTTCATCACGGCTTGCCAGTCCTTCTCCACGGGCTGTCGCTGGTATTGCGCCAGCAGCTGGCGCCCATTCTCCAGGCCGCGCTGCAGCGCGAACTGCTGCGCGGCGCTGCTGCGTTGCCCTTCCAGGGTGAAGGCCGCCCAGCCCAGCGCGGCCAGCACGATGGCGGCGCACAGCGCGATGCAGCTCCATGCGATTCGACGGCTTGTGCTTGTCATCATCCATCCCATGTCCGAGGCGGGATGCCGATGATAGCCGCACAACTAACGCAGCATGCCCCAGCGCCGCACCGTCAGCCGCTCCACGGTGTTGAAGACCACCGTCTCCACCAGCAGGCCGATCAGTATCACCATGGCCAGGCCGGCAAAGACGCGGTCGGTGAGCAGCTCGTTGCGGTTCTGGAAGATGTACCAGCCCAGGCCGCCGCTGCCCGAGGAGGCGCCGAAGAAGAGCTCCGCCGCCACCAGGGTGCGCCAGGCAAAGGCCCAGGCGATGCGCAGGCCCGAGAGCACCGCCGGCAGGGCCGAGGGCACCAGGATCTGCCAGACGAAGCGCAGCCCGCGCAGGCCGTAGTTGCGGCCCGCCATGCGCAGGGTCTCGGGCACCGACTGAAAGCCGGCCAGGGTGTTGAGCGCCAGCGGCCACAGCACCGCATGCACCAGCACGAAGATCAGGCTCTTGGCGCCAAGGCCGAACCACAGCAGGGCCAGCGGCAGCAGCGCGATCGCGGGCAGCGGGTTGAACATGGCGGTGAGCGTGGCCAGCAGGTCGCGGCCCAGCCGGGTGGAGACGGCCAGCGCCGTGAGCGCCAGGCTCAGAGCCACGCCCATGGCATAACCCTGCAGCAGCAGGGCCAGCGAGATGCCGGCGCGCTGCAGCAACTCGCCGCTGCGCAGGCCCTGCGCAAAGGCCAGCGCCGTCTGGCCGAAACCGGGCAGCAGCAGGTCGTTGCCGGCCCAGCGCGCGCCCAGCTCCCACAGGCCCGCCAGCAGCGCCAGCATCAGGCCGCGCCGCAGCGCCGCCGCCTGCCACAGGCGCTGCGCCAGCGGCAGACGGTGCGCGCGGGTATGCGCCGGCAGGGGCGGCAGCTCGCGCACGAACTCGGCGCGCGGGGGTACAAAGGCAATCACGCTCATCGCTTGACTCCGCTGAACAGCAGCTGGTGGACGCGCTGGACCTGGGCCTGGAACTCGGGCGAGCCCTGGCTGTGCAGATCGAAGCGCTCGGCATCGAGCTCGGCGCGCACCCGGCCCGGGTGCGGCGAGAGCAGCAGCACGCGGTTGCCCAGCACCAGCGCCTCCTCGATCGAATGGGTAACGAAGACCAGCGTGAAGCGCTCCTGCGCCCACAGCTGCAGCAGCTCCTCCTGCATGCGCCGGCGTGTCAGCGCATCCAGCGCCGCAAAGGGCTCGTCCATCAGCAGCACGCGCGGGCCCATCGCCAGCGCGCGCGCAATCGCCACGCGCGCCTTCATGCCGCCGGAGAGCTGGTGCGGGTAGCGCTGGGCAAAGTCCGCCAGGCCCACCTTGGCCAGCCAGTGCCAGGCGCGCTCGCGCGCCTCGGCCTGGCTGGCGCGCCGGCTCGCCAGCAGGGGGAACATCACATTGGCCAGCACCGTCTTCCAGGGCGGCAGCTGGTCGAATTCCTGGAACACCGCGACGCGATCGGGGCCCGGGCCCTGCACCGCCCGGCCGTCCAGCAAGATCTGACCCTCGGCGGCGGGCAGAAAACCGCCGATCGCCTTGAGCAGGGACGATTTGCCGCAGCCCGAGGCGCCCAGCAGCACGTAGCGATCGCCCTCCAGCACGTCGAAGCTCAGCTCGTGGGTGGCGCGCTGCACCTGGCCCGCGCTGGCGTACTCGAGGCTCAGGCCGCGCACCTGCAGCAGCGGGCGGGCCGGCGCCGCATCCGGCGGTGACGCCAGCGGTGAAGCCGGCAGGAGCTCCTGCAGCAGCGCGTTCATCAGTTGGCCGCCGCGTTGTGCGCGTCGTCGAAGAAGTAGTCCTGCGCGCGGCCGGGGCGGGTCTTGATGGCGCCCACGCGGTGCATGAAGTCCGCCAGGGTGTAGGTGTTCTGCGGCGTGAGCTTGTACTGCACCTCGGGGTTCTTGATGATCTTGATCAGGAAGTCGCGCTCCAGCTTGGAGTTGTTGCTGCGGATGAAGATGTCGGCCGCCAGCTCGGGTTGCGTGCTGGCCAGGCGCGCCGCCTCGCCCAGGGCCGCAATGAAGGCGGCATAGGTCTTGGGGTTGTCGCGGCGGTACTTCTCGGTGGTGTAGAGCACGGTGGCCGAGGCCGGGCCGCCCAGCACCTCGTAGCTCTTCAGCACGATGTGCACCGCCGGGTTGCCGGCCAGGCCCTGCTCCTGGAAGGGCGGATTGCCGAAATGCGCATTGACCTCGGTGCCGCCCTTCACCAGGGCCGCGGTGGCCTCGGGATGCGGCAGCGCCACCTGCAGCTTGTCGAGCCGGTTGAACTGCGCATCGCCCCAGCGCTTGGCGCTGTCCAGCTGCAGGATGCGCGACTGCACCGACACGCCCACCGCCGGCAGCGCGATGCGGTCCTTGTCCGTGAAGTCGGCAATTGTCTTCACCGCCGGGTTGTTGCTGGTCAGGTAGTAGGGGAAGTTGCCCAGCGAGGCGATGCCGCGCACGTTCTGCTTGCCGGCCGTGCGGTCCCAGATGGTCAGCAGCGGACCCACGCCGGCGCCGGCGATGTCGATGCTGCCCGAGAGCAGGGCCTCGTTGACGGCGGCGCCGCCCGAGAGCTTGACGTTCTCGACCTTGATGTCCAGGCCCGCGGCCTTGCCGTGCTTCTCGATCAGCTTCTGGTCCTGCGCGATATTGAGCAGCAGGTAGACGATGCCGAACTGCTCGGCGATGCGCAGCTGACCCTCGGCATGTGCGGCCGTGCCGGCCAGGCTGAGCGCGAGTGCGGCGGAAATTAGGGTGTTGATTTTCATGGGGTGGCCAGCGTGTTCGGTCAGAAAGGCAGATCGCCTTCGATGGTGCTGCGGTTGAGGCGGCGGCGCTGGTGCTCGGGGCAGCCGGTGGCCAGGTGCAGCAGCGCGCGGTTGTCCCAGAACACCATGTCATTCGGCTGCCAGCGATGGCGGTAGACGAACTGCGGCCGGGTGCTGTGGGCGAACAGCTCGGCCAGCAGGGCGCGGCTCTCGCTCTCGGGCAGGCCGACGATGCGGGTGGTGAAGTGCTCGCTGACGAACAGCGCCTTGCGGCCCGTCTCGGGATGCTTGCGCACCACCGGGTGCACCACCGGCTGCACCTCGTCGATCTGCGCCTGCGTCAGCGCCGGCCGGAACGGGTTGCGCGCGCGCAGCTCCTCGTACTTGCAGAGGTAGCTGTGCTCGGCGCGCAGGCCGGCCACGGCCAGCTTCAAGGCCAGCGGCAGGGCCTCGTAGGCCAGGTGCTGGTTGGCGAACAAGGTGTCGCCGCCCTCGGCCGGCAGCTCGCGCGCATGCAGCATCGAACCCAGGCTGGGCCGCTCCTTGTAGGACAGGTCGGAATGCCAGAAATGCCCGGCGTCGCCCAGGCCGATGGGCTGGCCCGCCGCATCGCGCACGTTCGAGACCACCAGCAGCTCGGGATGCCCGGGCAGCTGGAACTGGCGCAGCACATGGATCTGCAGCGGGCCGAAGCGGCGGCTGAAGGCGATCTGCTGCGCCGGCGTGATGTGCTGCTCGCGGAACACCAGCACATGGTGCTCCAGGTGGGCGCGGTGCAGGCGGGCGAACGCGTGCTCGGGCAGGGGCTGGCTCAGGTCCAGGCCCAGCACCTCGGCGCCCAGCGGGGCGTCGAAGGCACGGATCTCGAAGCGGGTGGTGAACAGGCTTTGCATGCTTGCAGGCTAGCTGTTCGTTTTGGCACGGCCAAACACGGCTTTGGCAGATGCATATGCGCGGAATTCAGTTCCCCGCCTCAAGCCGCGGACCTAGCCTGCGCTGACCATTCAAGCAAGGAGTCCCCATCCATGAGTCGCGATCCATCCGCCTGGCGCTTTGAGACCCGTTCCGTGCACGCCGGCTACAGCCCCGACCCCGGCACCAAGTCGGTGGCCGTGCCCATCTACCAGACGGTGGCCTATGCCTTCGACAGCGCCCAGCACGCCGCCGATCTGTTCGACCTGAAGGCGCAGGGCCATATCTACACGCGCATCAACAACCCCACCACCAGCGTGCTGGAGGAGCGCCTGGCCGCGCTGGAAGGCGGCGTGGGCGCGCTGGCCCTGGCCTCGGGCCAGGCCGCCGTGACCTATGCGGTGCTCACCATCGCCGAGGCGGGCGACAACATCGTGGCCTCCAGTGCGCTCTACGGCGGCAGCTACAACCTGTTTGCCCACACCCTGCCGCAGTACGGCATCAGCACGCAGTTTGCCGACTACCGCCGCCCCGAGAGCTTCGAGGCCCTGATCAATGACAAGACCAAGGCGGTGTTCGTCGAGTCGCTCGGCAACCCGCAGGGCAATGTGACCGACATCGCGCGCATCGCCGAGATCGCGCACCGCCACGGCGTGCCGCTGATCGTCGACAACACCCTGCCCTCGCCCTACCTGAGCCGGCCGATCGAGCATGGCGCCGACATCGTGGTGCACTCGCTCACCAAATACCTGGGCGGCCATGGCAATGCGGTGGGCGGCGCCATCATCGACTCGGGCAAGTTCCCCTGGGCCGAGCACAAGCAGCGCTTCAAGCGCCTCAACGAACCCGACGTGAGCTACCACGGCGTGGTCTACACCGAGGCGGCCGGCCCGGCCGCCTACATCACGCGCGCCCGCGTGGTGCCGCTGCGCAATACCGGCGCGGCGCTCTCGCCATTCAACGCCTTCCTGATCCTGCAGGGCATCGAGACCCTGGCACTGCGGCTGGACCGCATCACCGACAACGCGCTGGCGATTGCCCGCCACCTGGAGCGTCATGCCAAGGTGGCCTGGGTCAACTACGCCGGGCTGGAGAGCCACCCCGACCACGCGCTGGCGCGCCGCTACCTGGGCGGCAAGGCCTCGGGGGTGCTGACCTTCGGGCTCAAGAGCACCGGCGGCCAGGCGGCCCGCGCCGCGGGCGCACGCTTCCTCGATGCGCTGCAGCTCTTCACGCGGCTGGTGAACATCGGCGATGTGAAGTCGCTCGCCACCCACCCGGCCTCCACCACGCACCGCCAGCTCGCGCCGGCCGAGCTGGACCAGGCGGGGGTGAGCGAGGAGACCGTACGGCTCTCGATAGGCATCGAGCACATCGCCGATCTGCTGGCCGATCTGGAGCAGGCGCTGGCCGCGGTCTGAGCGGCAGCCGGCGGTGGGCCGGCCTCGCTCAGCCCGCGCGGCGGCGCAGCGGCCACATCAGCAGCGCCCCCAGCAGCAGCACGCCCACGCCCACCACCGCGCCCGCCTTCACATAGACGAGGCTGGACCACAGCACATAGGCGCTGCTGGCCGCAAAGGCGAGCGGCAGCCAGGGATAGAGCGGCACCCTGAAGGGCCGCGGCGCATCCGGCTCGCGCCGCCGCAGCACCATCAGGGCCAGGGCGCTGAGCGTCATGAAGAACCAGTAGACCGGCGAAAGATAGTCCACCATGGTGGCAAAGCCGCCGCGCGTGAGCGTGCCGAAGCCCACCAGGGCCAGGGCCACGCCGCTGGTGGCCAGCACCGCCGCGGTGGGCGTGCCGCGTTGTTGGTTCCAGCGGCCCAGCTGCAATTCCGCCGCCAGGTCGCGCGCCGCCGCGTAGGTGGTGCGCGGGCCGGCGATCAGGATCGCGTTCATCACCGAGAGCGCCGTGAGCGTCACCGCGCCCACCATCAGCAGCTCGCCCGGCCGGCCGAAGCAGGCCCGCATCAGCTGCGCCGCCGGCGCCTCGCTGTGTGCCAGCCCATCCAGGCCCAGCACGCGCAGATAGGCCCAGTTGGCCAGCAGGTAGAGACCCATCACCAGGCCCAGGCCCAGCAGCAGCGCGCGCACGATGCCGCGCTGCGGATCGCGCATCTCGGCCGAGAGCGTGGCCGCGTCGCTCCAGCCGCCATAGGCCAGGAACACGAACACCAGGGCCATGCCCCAGTCCTGTCGCGCCGGGTCGGCCACCGCCAGCGGCGTGAGCGGCGCATGGCCGACCAGCACCTCGCTGCCCGCCCCCAGGCCCAGCGCCAGCAGGCCCGCCAGCACCACCAGCATCAGCCCCAACTGCGTGCCCAGGCCCACCTGCACGCCCAGCAGGTTGAGCCCGGTGAGCAGCACGATCAGCGCGGCCGCCAGCAGCGCGCTGGCGTACGGCCCCAGCCAGGGTGAAAGGTCCACCACCTGGGCCAGGTAGTCGCCGAACACAAAGGCCAGCAGCGCCATCGAGCCGGTGTGGATCACCGCAAAGCGCGACCAGGCGAACAGAAAGCCCAGCGAGTGGCCATAGGCGCGGCGCAGGAAGTGATAGTCGCCGCCCGGATCCGGAAACGCCGCCGCCAGCTCGGCAAAGCACAGCGCGCCGATGAAGGACAGCAGGCCGCCGAAGGCCCAGGCCAGGTAGAGCGCCTGGTCGCTCGCCAGCGCCTGCGCCACCATCGGCGAGGTCTTGAAGATCCCCGCCCCCACCACCATGCCCACGCACAGCGCCACGGCATGCCTCACGTCGAGGCGGCGCTCGGGCAGCAGCAGGGTCAAGTCTTGCGCAGGGGTGGAGGATGAAGAAGGCATCAAGCCGCGATGCTAAACGCAGGCGGGGCGAGGCGGGCGTGACGGGCCGGGGCGCAAGGTCAGCGCGCCGTGCAGGCGGCAAGGCCGCCAAGACCAGCGGCGGTGACATCGCCCTCCCCCACTGCGGGACGATTGACGTGCCAGGCCGCCGCGCCTCCAATCCCGGCCAGCCAACCCATTCATCTGGATAACGGCTCCGGCACGCGCATACCCTGAGACCGCAGTTGGCTTGAACGGCGAAACTTACTAGGTGCCAGATTTGGCAGTCTGATCATGCTGTACAAATTGACTGTCCATCACCAACGAGTCAAGGATGGGCGCGGCCTGCAGCGCGGCCGCATGTCCGATGTTAGGGAGACAGTTGCCGGTGTTATGCAGCAGAGCTGCGCCCTACAAACAAGTTAACCTTCAGAAGATATGGCAGCAACATCGCGTCCACGTTCAGCACTGTTCATCCACTCCCCTACTGGAAATGCTGTGGACCTTGTTGCTCGGGCCGCCGTCAAAGCGGGAGTTGCCATCGAGCAGCTGAGCGCACCTCACGCGGAATCAGTGCCTCTTGCCGCTGTAGTGTCTGCCGCACTTACTCGAGCTGCATTTGTGATCGCAGACCTTACCGAAGCCGGCCCGGCTCAAATGTTTGAGTACGGTCTGGCCACAGCGCAAGGAAAGCCAGTACTAGTTATTGGCCGAGGAATGAGAAGCCTGCCTCCAGCGGCGGCTGCGGCTCATATATTTCTTTCCTACGACGCTAGCGGCACGAACGACTCATTCATTAGCAGTCTCGCCGGCTGGATGCAAAGACTGCTGGCGGGCCCAAACAGCAAGGAAGCAAAGACGGTTCTGGCAGCCCACGAACGCCAGCACCGAGTCTTCATTAGCTACTCACATGTTGATCGCGACTACCTAGACCGACTCCTTGTTCACCTAAAACCGCTTGAACGCGACGGCAGACTTGATCTCTGGGTTGATACGCAGCTGCGCGCAGGTGACAAGTGGAAGAAAGCGATTGAAGTAGCGCTTTCTAGGTCAACTGCCGCCGTCCTCCTTGTCAGTGCGGACTTCATGGCATCTGATTTCATTGCCAATAATGAGCTCCCCCCTCTCTTGCGAAGTGCAGAAGAACGTGGCACCCGCATCATTCCGGTCCTAGTCAAGCCGAGTCGATTCACGCGGGATGTCAATCTCAAGCACTTTCAGGCCGCAAATGATCCAAAGCGCCCTCTTGTTCTTCTTCCACTTGGTGAACAGGAACTCATCCTCGACTCGGTCGCTGAAGAAATTGAGCGATGGATGGCTGCAGGCTAACAAGGCGCTCGAGCCGCCTCGCGTCGGCAGGCCGCCGCTCGCGGCCCAGCTTCAACGTTAGGTGGCTAATGAAACTTCGCCAGATTCCCATTAGCGCGGCGCAGCTTGCGGCAATTCCGGATCAGGAGAGAGCGCTTGCCGTTGTCCTTGGACACGCGATGAACGAGTTGAACGTTCTGATCAAGCTATTTGACCTAGCGTCCAACTTTGAAATGGAGCCGCGCGCCTTTGGGAACGCGCACGTATGTCAGGCCATGGTTCTTGCTCGTATCGTTACTGGAAAGCTTCACGAAACCTGGGCGACGTTGCAGAAGGGGTACTTTGGGTCCAGGCTTTCTCAAACGTACGACAGTCTTCTGGATGACGTAGGACTTGCTGGGCTATCGCATCTGAAGGCCTACTTCAGCCAAGCCAATGCTGTCTCGCTCACCCGAAACAACTTCGCATTTCACTTCTCGCTTGAACGGGCCGCTCATGGCGTACCTGGAGAAACTCCGACTGAAGATCTTTCCATCTACGTTGGTCCAAACAATGGTTGCTCTCTCTATCAGTTTGCTGAGTACACCATGGGCAACTCTTTGATCGATGCAATTGATCCAAGCGATGGTCCTGCAGCGTTCCAGAAGCTGATCGACGAAACCGGCAAAGCGGTTTCAGCATTCAATGCGTTCGCTCAGAGACTCTTGTACTCCATCCTTGAGCAGCATGGCGCTTTGCCAGAAGGTCCGGAATCCTTGATCACGATTGATATTGGGGTCGTGCCCAAGAAGTCCGATGTGCGCATCCCATACTTCTATGAATGAGGCCTGGGGAGCCTGCTGCTACGAGCCACCTAACCAGTCGCTCGAGCCGCCTCGCGTCGGCAGGCCGCCGCTCGCGGCTCAACGCAATCGCCCGGCCCCGTGAAGACCACAACTTTGAGAGTCTCATGTTTGATCACGTCGTATTTGGCGTCAGCGACTACGCGGCAGCTCGGGATTTCTTCATCAAGGCGCTCGAACCGCTGGGTGTAGCTGTTGTCTCGGAGGGGCCGCTCGGCGTCGAGCTTTGCCGCCCGAATAGTCAATCCTCTTTGTGCATTCGCCGAGTAGAGGAAAAGGCAACGCATCTCCATTTGGCCTTCACGGCCGAGAATCGCAAGCAGGTCCAAGATTTCTACCGCGCCGCTCTTGAGGCAGGAGGCATAGACAATGGTGCGCCTGGTCTTCGCCCGCAATACCACGCAAACTACTACGCGGCCTTCGTCACGGGCCCTGACGGGCACAACATCGAGGCGGTTTGCCATGAGCCCGAGGCCTAACCAATCGCTCGAGCCGACTCAAAGGAGATTGGCATGATCAACCAGGTTTTCCTGACCCTCCCTGTCGCCGACCTCCAGCGGTCCGTCGCGTTCTTCAAGGCGCTTGGCTTTGCCCACAACCCGCAGTTCAGCGACGACACGGCAGCATGCATGGTCATCAACGACACGCTGTCTGTCATGTTGGGCACGCATGCAAAGTTTCGCGAGTTCACACCCAAGGCCGTTTGCGACACCAGCCAGGCCGTCGAGGTACTGATCTCGCTCAGCTGCGACAGTCGCGAACGGGTGGATGAGCTGGTCTCGAAGGCGCTTGCTGCGGGCGGCACGACCTACGACAAGCCGGAGGACTTCGGGTTCATGTACACGCACAGCTTCCTGGACCTGGACGGACATGGGTGGGGCTTGCTGCACATGAGCGCACAGCCTGCGCCATAGCGATTTCGATTCCTCGCGCTAGGGCAAATGGTGGGCCGCCGCTCGTAGTTCAGCACAGCTTCAACCTCAGCCCCTACACGCGCCCTTGCGGTGACACCCAATCCTTGAGAATGGAGCGATATGGCCAAGTACCTCATCTCCTTCCCCAGCAAGGCCATGGTCGTTCCGGAAGGCGAGTTGGAAGCGGTTGGCCGCGCCGCGCGCGCCGTGATTGACGAGGCCAAGGCCGCCGGTGTCTACGTCTTCGCCGGCGGGATAGACGAGGCCGTGCCACCGGCGCTCGTCGCGGCGGATGGCAGGGTGGCCGCGGGTGGCTACCCCTGGGCGCCGACGCTGGACGGCGGGTTCACCGTGCTTGAACTGCTGTCGCGCGAGCAAGCCGTGGCGTGGGCCGCGCGCATTGCAAAGGCCTGCCGTTGCGATCAGGAGTTGCGCGTCTTCGGATTCGATCCGCGGTCATGAGGAACCGGGCTGCACGCGTGGGGCGGCTGGCCCTCTGCATTCAAACGTCGGTCGGCACCTAGCTCATTCACGATCCTATGAAAACTCAGTTCTATACGGCATCGAGCCTCGACGGCTTCATCGCAACCGAAGATGACTCGCTAGATTGGCTCTTCCCGCTCGGTGACATCAACGAGACGAGCTATCCGGCCTTCATCGCCGAGGTCGGCGCATTGGCGATGGGCTCCGCAACATACGAATGGATGCTGCGGCACGCGCAGACGGTCGCCGCCGAGACCGGTTCCGCCTGGCCGTACACCCAGCCCACATGGGTCTTCTCAAGCCGAACCCTGCCCTCGATCCCGGGGGCGACGCTGCACTTCGTGCGAGGCAACGTCAGACCGGTGCATTCGGCCATGCGCGCGGCTGCCGGAGACAAGAATATTTGGATCGTTGGCGGCGGAGATCTCGCTGGCCAGTTCCACGACGCCGGCCTGCTGGATGAAGTCATCGTTCAGATCGGGTCGGTCACCCTGGGCCAAGGCAAGCCGCTGTTCCCGCGTCGCCTTACCAGCCCGCCGCTACGGCTTGATTCGGTCAGGCAGATCGGCACGGGGTTCGCCGAGTTGCGCTATCTCGTCCCCAAGGGTCCGGCCGCAAGTGCCGCTTAGGCCCGCATCGCAAAGCCAAAGCGTCGATCGCGCCCGCCGCAGCCACTCCAAACCATCCCTCGGAGACCTCCATGCGCAAGCTCAAGATCATCGAACACATCTCGCTGGACAGCGTGATCCAGCATTCCGCGGATGACGGCGACGGTTTCCCCTACAGCGACTGGACCGCGCCCTACCGCTCCCCGGCGGGCCGGGATGTGATGCTGGCGGCCTATGGCCAGCGTTTCGATTTGCTGCTGGGCCGGCGCACCTACGACATCTGGTCGGGCTTCTGGCCCCAGGCGCCGAGCAGTCCGATGGCCGACGGCCTCAACGCGGCCACCAAATTCGTCGCCACCCATCGCCCGGAAAGCCTGGCCTGGGGCCCGTTCGAGGCCCTGGGGCCGGACATCGTGGATGGTGTGCGCCGCATCAAGGCCCAAGGCGGCCCGGACCTGATCGTCTCGGGCAGTGCCTCGCTGAGCTCGACGCTGCTGGAGCATGGGCTGGCGGACGAAGTCCTGCTGGCCGTCTACCCGGTGTTGCTGGGCCGGGGCAAGCGCCTCATGGCGGAGGGCAGCCCGGCGCGCAAGCTCGAACTGCTCGGCACCCAGGCATTCCCGTCCGGCATCGTGCTCACGAGCTACAAGGCCGCCGGGCCCTTGCAGGCCGGCTAGGCAGACCGTCGGTCGGTCAGATGGAAGGCGGGGAAGGCGGCAGGCGGCCCGGTCCGGCCGGAGCGGCCGCCTGCCTTGGGGCCTCTTCTTTGCCGAAACACGTATTTGCTTATTCCGGATAAGCAAATACCAAAACTGTCGTTCCGTGAATAAGCGGAGCTAGGCAAGCTGCGAAGCATCGTCAATCTCGACAGCTTGCCCGTAGCCATCATGTCCCTGCGCCCGAACCGCCGTACCACCCTGCTGTTGCTGCTCGCGGCCCTGGCCGCCGCGCCCTACACGCACGCTTGGGCCAGCGATGGTAGCAATGCCTTGTTGAACGTCTCCTACGACGTCTCGCGCGAGCTCTACAAGCAGGTCAATCCGGCCTTTGCCGCCGCCTGGAAGGCCAAGACCGGTCAGGCCCTGACGCTCAACCAGTCGCATGGCGGCTCCAGCAAGCAGATCGGGGCGGTGATCGGCGGCCTGGAGGCCGATGTGGTGACCATGAACCAGGCCACCGATGTCGACGCGCTGGCCGAGAAGGGCTACACCACGGCCGACTGGCGATCGCGCTTTCCCAACAATGCCGCGCCCTACAGCTCCACCATCCTGTTCCTGGTGCGCAAGGGCAACCCCAAGGGCATCAAGGACTGGGCCGACCTGGCCAGGCCCGGCGTGGGCGTGATCATCCCCAACCCCAAGGTCACCGGCAATGGCCGCTACAGCTATCTGGCGGCCTGGGGCAGCGTGATCGCCAAGGGCGGCAGCGAGGCCCAGGCCAAGGAACTGGTGGGCAAGATCTTCGCCAACGTGCCGGTGCTGGACGGCGGCGGCCGCGGCGCCACCACCACCTTCACGCAGCGCAGCATCGGCGACGTGCTGCTGACCTTCGAGAGCGAGGCCGAGCTGATCGAGAACGAGTTCGGCAAGGGCTTGTTCGAGGTGGTGAACCCGAGCGTGTCGATCGACGCCGAGGCCCCGGTGGCCATCGTCGACAAGGTGGTGGCCAAGAAGGGCACGGCCGCCGTGGCCAAGGCCTATCTGGACTTTCTCTACACGCCCGAGGCCCAGGAGCTGATCGCCCGCAACAACTTCCGCCCGCGCGACGCCGCCGTCTTCAAGCGCCATGCCCAGCGCTTCGCCGACATCAAGCTGTTCAGCGTCGACCAGCTGCTGGGCGGCTGGGCCAAGGTCAACAAGGTGCACTTTGCCGATGGCGGCACCTACGACCAGATTCAAGCGGCCATCAAGCGCTGAGCCTCCACCATGAGTTCCGCCGTACTGGACGCGCCCCTGGGCGCTCCCATCAAGACCCGCAGGCCGCGTCGCGTGCTGCCCGGTTTCGGGCCCACCATGGGCTTCACGCTGTTCTATCTCTCGCTGCTGGTGCTGATTCCGCTCTCGGCGGTGTTCATCAAATCGGCCGGCCATGGCCTGGACGCCTTCTGGGCCGCGGCCACGGCGCCGCGCGTGATCGCCTCCTACAAGCTCAGCTTCGGCGCCTCGCTGCTG
Organism: Roseateles sp. FW301-B2; assembly: GCF_058788955.1. NCBI lineage: Bacteria > Pseudomonadati > Pseudomonadota > Betaproteobacteria > Burkholderiales > Sphaerotilaceae > Roseateles > Roseateles sp. FW301-B2. Next base: position 8,669 of record NZ_JBYTBE010000015.1, on the reverse strand, counting down.
GCCGCCTTCATCAACCTGCTGTTCGGGCTGATCCTGGCCTGGAGCCTGGTGCGCTATGAGTTCCCCGGCAAGAAGATCGTCGACGCCCTCATCGACCTGCCCTTCGCCCTGCCCACCGCGGTGGCCGGCATCGCCCTCACCGCGCTCTATGCCGGCAATGGCTGGCTGGGCCGGCTGCTGGAGCCCTGGGGCGTGAAGGTGGCGTTCACGCCGCTGGGCATCCTGGTGGCGCTGATCTTCATCGGCCTGCCCTTCATCGTGCGCACCGTGCAGCCGGTGCTGGAGGACATGGAGACCGAGCTGGAAGAGGCCGCGGCCTCGCTGGGTGCGCACCGCTGGCAGACCTTCCGCCTGGTGGTGCTGCCCACCCTCACGCCGGCCCTGCTGACCGGTTTTGCGCTGGCCTTTGCGCGCGCGGTGGGCGAATACGGCTCGGTGATCTTCATCGCCGGCAACCTGCCGATGGTGAGCGAGATCACGCCGCTGATGATCATCTCCAAGCTGGAGCAATACGACTACGTGGGGGCCACCGCGATTGCCGCGGTGATGCTGGTGTTCAGCTTCGCGCTGCTGCTGCTCATCAATGGCCTGCAGGCCTGGAGTTCGCGCCGCAATGGCGAGGGAGCGCGCAAATGAGCGGCGCCGCATCTGCCTTTTCCCTGGGCGTGCCGCAAGCCGGCAGCGGCGGCCGGTACCAGCGCAACCCCGCCACGCGCGAGGCGCCCTGGGTGCGCTTCACCCTGCTGACCCTGGGCCTGGCCTTCTTCGCGCTCTTCCTCGTCATGCCCCTGGTGGCGGTGTTCCACGAGGCGCTGCGCAAGGGCTGGGAGCTCTACTTCGCCTCGCTGGTGGAGGCCGATGCGGTCTCGGCCATCAAGCTGACCCTGATCGCCGCCCTGGTCTCGGTGCCGCTGAATCTGGTGTTCGGCGTGAGCGCGGCCTGGGCGATTGCCAAGCACGACTTCCGCGGCAAGCAGCTGCTCATCACCCTGATCGACCTGCCGTTCTCGGTCTCGCCGGTGGTGGCGGGCCTGGTCTATGTGCTGCTGTTCGGCGCCCAGGGCTGGTTCGGCCCCTGGCTGCAGGCGCATGACCTGAAGATCATCTTCGCCGTGCCCGGCATCGTGCTGGCCACCGTGTTCGTGACCTTCCCCTTCGTGGCGCGCGAGCTGATCCCGCTGATGCAGGCCCAGGGCCGCGACGAGGAAGAGGCCGCCACCGTGCTGGGCGCCAGCGGCTGGAAGACCTTCTGGCTGGTGACCCTGCCCAATGTGAAGTGGGGCCTGCTCTATGGCGTGATCCTGTGCAATGCGCGCGCCATGGGCGAGTTCGGCGCGGTCTCGGTGGTCTCGGGCCATATCCGCGGCCAGACCAACACCCTGCCCCTGCATGTGGAGATCCTCTACAACGAGTACCAGTTCGCCGCCGCCTTCGCGGTGGCCTCGCTGCTGGCCCTGCTGGCCCTGGTGACCCTCGTTCTCAAGCAGTTCGTCGAGTGGAACGCCCACCGCACCCTGAAAGAAGCAACGCCATGAGTATTCAGGTCAGAAACATCCACAAGTCCTTCGGCGCCTTCACCGCGCTGGGCGACGTGAGCCTCGACTTTCCCACCGGCGAGCTGGTGGCCCTGCTGGGCCCCTCGGGCTGCGGCAAGACCACGCTGTTGCGCATCATCGCCGGCCTGGAGACGGCCGACCGGGGTCAGGTCTTGCTGGAGGGCGAGGACGCCAGCGACACCCATGTACGCGAACGCCAGGTTGGCTTCGTGTTCCAGCATTACGCGCTGTTCCGCCACATGACGGTGTTCGACAACGTCGCCTTCGGCCTGCGCGTGAAGCCGCGCAAGCAGCGCCCCAGCGAGAGCGAGATCAAGCGCAAGGTGCACGAGCTCTTGAGCCTGGTGCAGCTGGACTGGCTGGCCGACCGCTACCCGCCCCAGCTCAGCGGCGGCCAGCGCCAGCGCATCGCCCTGGCGCGCGCGCTGGCGGTGGAGCCGCGCGTGCTGCTGCTGGACGAGCCCTTCGGCGCGCTCGACGCCAAGGTGCGCAAGGAGCTGCGCCGCTGGCTGCGCCGCCTGCACGACGACCTGCACATCACCAGCATCTTCGTCACCCACGACCAGGAGGAAGCGCTGGAGGTGGCCGACCGCGTGGTGCTGATGGACCATGGCAAGGTCGAGCAGGTGGGCACGCCGCAGGAGGTCTATGAAAAGCCCGCCACGCCCTTCGTCTACGGCTTCCTGGGCGCGGTGAACCGCTTCGAGGGCCAGGCCGAGCGCGGCGTGATCCATATCGGCGAGCACCGCCTGCCGCATGGCTCGCCAACATCGGGCGCCGGCCATGTGCAAGCCTATGCGCGCCCGCACGAGCTGACCATCCTCACCGCCGCCGACGCCCAGGGCCTGGCCGCCACGGTGGAGCGCGTGCTGAGCTTCGGCGCCGCCGCGCGCGTGGAGCTCACCGGCCCCAACGGCCAGCACCTGGAGGCCGAGCTGAGCCGCGAGCAGGCCCTGGCCCTGAATCTGCAGAGTGGCCAGCGCGTGCACCTCAACGCCTCGCGCCTTTCCCTGTTTGAAGCAGCATGAACTTCCAGCAACTGCGCATCATCCGCGAGGCGGTCCAGCAGAACTTCAACCTCACCGAGGTGGCGGCCGCGCTGTTCACCTCGCAGAGCGGGGTCAGCAAGCACATCAAGGACCTGGAGGACGAGCTGGGCGTGGAGCTGTTCGTGCGCCGCGGCAAGCGCCTGCTGGGGCTCACCGCGCCGGGCAAGGAGCTCGCCATCATCGTCGAACGCATGCTGCTGGACGCCAAGAACATCAAGCGCCTGGCCGACCAGTTCGCCGATGCCGAGGCCGGCCAGCTCACCGTGGCCACCACCCACACCCAGGCGCGCTACGCCCTGCCCCAGGTGGTGGCGCGCTTCAAGGCCGCCTTTCCCAAGGTGCACCTGGTGCTGCTGCAGGCCAACCCGGCCGAGATCGTCTCGCTCCTGCAATCCGGCGAGGCCGATATCGGCATCGCCACCGAGGCGCTCGACCAGGACCCCGGCTTCGTCACCTTCCCCTTCTACGGCTGGCACCACAGCGTGGTGCTGCCCGAGGGTCATGCCTTGACCCAGGCGCCGCTGACGCTGGAGGCCCTGGCCGAGCAGCCGCTCATCACCTACCACGAGGGTTACACGGGCCGCGCGCGCATCGATGCAGCCTTTGCCAAGGCCGGCCTGGCGCCCGATATCGTGATGTCGGCGCTGGATGCCGACGTCATCAAGACCTATGTGCAGGTGGGCCTGGGCGTGGGCATCATCGCCAGCATGGCCTTCGAGCCGCAGCGCGACCAGGGCCTCACCCTGCTCGATGCCTCGCAGCTCTTCCCCGCCAACACCACCCGCCTGGCGCTCAAGCGCGGCCATTACCTGCGCGGCTATGCCTACCGTTTTTTGCAGGAATGCGTGGCCGAGCTGAACGAGGAGACGGTGCGCGCCGCGCTGGAGGTCTGAGCCTTGGTCAGTGCGGCGCGTTGCGCAGGCGCTCGGCCAAAAAGGCATCCATGCGGGCACCGTAAAAGCGACGCGCCTGCGGCGTCATCCAGGCCTCGAAACTCCGCTGCGTCTGCGTCAGCGCCTCACGGCGACCCAGGATGCGCTCCACCTTGGCGATCACCGCCCGGCCCCAGTCATTGCGCGGACAGGCCACGCCCGACATCAGCATCTCGCTGGCCCCCTGGATAGGCGCCGTCTCCAGCTTCTGCAGTAGCGGCAATTGCTCGCGCTGCGCGGCCAGCACAAAGTCGTACTCGATGGTGTAGTCGCCGCGCCCCAGGGCCACCATCTGCAGCAACTTGGTGCCGAACTGCACCGGCGCATACAGGGCTACCGACGGTGGCGGGCGCTGCGCCAATTGCGCGTCCAGCGCCGCACCATAGCTGCGTCCATCGATCAAGACCCCCTGCAGCTGCGCCGACTGCAATACCTGATTCAGCCCGACCTCGCCCTGCGCATTGCGGGGCAGGCGAGCCATCACCTCGGGCAGGGCCACCAGCTGCGCGGGCGGCACCAGATGGGTGATGTAGAAGAAGGCCCGGGCCTCGCGCTCGGGCGTGCGCAGCGAGACCAGATGGCAGGCCGGCTCACCGGCGTCGATCATCAGCCAGCTGCGCTTGGCATTGGCCAGCACGGTGACATGCTCGGCCGGCTCGGGCCAATGCTTTTTCAGCTCGTCCAGCATGGGCTCGGCCATGCCCCTGCGCGCCGGCAACTTGGCCGCGTTGCTCTCGGCCAGCGCGAACTCGGGCATCAGCCAGGTGATGCGCTGCTCGGCCTGCGCGGCCGGGGCCAGGCCAGCCAGCAGGGCCAGAGCGGTTGCGAGCGCCTTGATGAGCATGCGCCGAGCATAGCGCGCCGGCCATGGCTCAGCGGCCGCTCAAGGCCGGCTCAGCCGCAGCACCTCGCCCACGCGCGCCTTGGCCACATCCTCGGCGTGGAAGGGCAGGCTGGGCCATTGCTTCGCCTCGAACAGGCGCAGCTGGTCGAAGGCATGGGGCGAGGCCGGATCGGTGGACTGGCCGTAGGTGAGGATGGCCTGCGCCACCGGGCCGCGCGCGTCGAAGCCCACGGTCTGGATATAGCTGGAGCCGTAGTCGATGCGCAGGCCCTGGGCGCCGATGCCGGGCGCGAACTGGTTGCCCAGGTTGTTCAGCACACCCTCGTAGTCCTCGCCGCCATGCAGGCCGATGGCGGCATCGGTGATGAGCGGCCGCTGCACCTGGGCCAAGGGCGCGTCCAGCGCAAAGCCGGCGCCGCGCACCGCCTTCACCGCCTGGGCCAGCGCCTCCCACAGCTTGGCGGCCACGGCGGCATCGTCCAGCCTCAGGCCCGCGGGCGTAGCCACCGGCTGGGCGGGGTCGAAGGGCAGGCGGTGCACGCCGGGGATGGCGCGCGCGTTGCGCCAGAACTCGCGGAACAGATGGGCGCCGCGCGAGCCCAGATCGCTGCGGCGGTCCCAGCCCTGCAGGGCCGCGCAACCGTCGCGCGCCTCGGCACTGGCGGGCGGCTGGCCGGCGCAGGCGGCCAGCAGATCGGGCAGCACCACGCCGGCCATGAAGTTGCGGTTCTCGAACAGCTGGCCCTGCACCGCTTGCGCGGTGAGCTTGCCGCGCGCCAGCAGCGCGGGGATCTCGCTCAGGCCGGCACGGGTGCGCGCACGCGTCAGGCTGGCATCGCCCACCAGCGGCGAGATGCCGCTCCAGCGCTGCTGCGGGTGGGTGTAGAAGAAGCTGTCGTTGCTGTTGTGCACCCAGTCGCTGCGCACCGCCATGGGCATGCGCGCCACCGGCATCAGGCCGGGCTGGGGCGAGGCCGGGTCGCGCTGCCAGTCGCAGTCGCTGCGCGAGCCGTCCAGCACCACCAGGCCGGCGGCCGGCAGCAGCGCGGCCGCCGCCTTGCCGGGCGCGCAGCGCTGCAGCTGGGCCGCGTCCACGTCCGGCACCACGCTGGCATCGGCGTAGAGGGCCTGGCCATGGCGGTCCACCGCCAGGGTGTTGACCCAGGGCGTGCCCAGGTTCTTCAGCGCCTGCTGGATGTCCTGCACGCTGCGCGCGCGGCCGAAGCCCATCGCCGCCTCGGTGCCGCGCACATTGCCCAGGTTGGCATCCTTGAGCGCGTAGGCGGTCTTGGCGGTCCACAGCAGGCCGGCGCGCGGCAGCACCAGCACCGGGCCCCAACGCGTCGACCAGACGCTTTGCTTGCGCGTCTGCAGGCTGCCGTCGGCGGCGCGCACCTGGATCTGCAGCTCGCGCTGCGTCATCGCCACCGGCTGGCCGTCGAGCAGGTAGCGCGTCGGCTCGCCGGGCACCAGGCTCAGCTCGTGCAGGGTGAAGCGCTTGCCGGTCGAGACCGTGTGCGACCAGGCCACGTCCTTGTTGAAGCCTATCGTGACGGCCGGGAAGTTGCCGATCGCCACCCCCATCACGTCCAGCTCGCCGGGGATGGTGAGGTGGGCCTGCCAGAAGCGGTTCACGCCGGCCCAGGGGAAGTGCGGGTTGCCCAGCAGCAGGCCGCGGCCGTCGGCGGTGACCTCCTTGCCGAAGGCCCAGGCATTCGAGCCCAGCGGCGCATCCAGCAGGCCCAGCTCGCGCAGCGCCGCGCCAGCATCGGCCAGGTCCAGCGCCGGCGGCGCGGCTGCCTGGGCCGGCGCGGGCGGCTTGGCGGCCAGCAGGGCATCGGCCAGGGCGGCGGTGGCGGCCTGCACCGCGGTGAGCTCGGCCTGGCGGCGGTAGTCGGCCAGCGTCATCGGCTGCACCCAGGGCTGGCCCTGGCAGGCCGCCGGCAGGCGGCCGGCGTGGTCGGCCAGGTAGCGGTTGTAGCCCGCCACCGCGCCGCGCGCCAACGCCTGGGTCTCGGCGCCGGCACCCTGCCAATGGCGCGCCAGCGCGGCATCGTCCATGTGCGCGGCGATGAAGAAATCGATCTGCTCATTGGGCAGCATGCGCCGCGCCAGCAGGCCCGGCGTGGCGGCACCGAAATAACGCGCACGTTCGCCGCGCACCGTCACCAGTTGGTTGGCGGTCATGCAGACATTGTCCTGGGCATAGGCATAGGCCATGCCATAGGCCAGGGTCTCGGCATCGGGCGCGCTGATGTGCGCGACGCCGTTGGCGGTGCGCTGCAGCGTGGCGCTGGCCGCGCCGCCCTCGCCCGGCGCATGGGCGCAGGCCACCAGGGTGAGTGCCAGGATGGCGGCCAGGGTGACGGTCTGTTGGCGATGCAGGGTCATGGGCGTGCTCGTGGTGGCGGGTGCTGCGAATGTAGGCACAGCGGGCAGGGCTTGGGAAGGGGGATTCCGCCAAGCCGGCCGGGCGCGCCTGCCCGCGGGCCTCGGCAGGGCCATATGCGCGCGGCGCATGTGCAGCTGCCAATCGCTTCCTTCCGCACCGGCGCGGGCGCTCCTAAGCTTCGCTCCATCGTCAAGGAGGCCCGCGCCATGAGCATCACCGCCATCAACGTCCGCAACCAGTTCCGCGGCATCGTGCAGGAAATCATCGAGGGACCGGTGGTCTCGGAGGTGGACGTGCTGACGCCCTCGGGCCTGGTCGTCACCTCGGTCATCACCACCCGCTCGCTGAAGGAGCTGCAGCTGGCACCGGGCCGGGCCGTGGTGGCCCTGGTCAAGTCCACCGAGGTGGCGCTGGCCACGCTGTGAGGGCTGCAGCATGGCCTACCAGACCCCACGCCTGCTGATCATTCCCGGCCTGCACGACAGCGGCCGCGCGCATTGGCAAAGCTGGCTGCAGGCGCAGTACCGCGACGCACGGCGCGTGCAGCAGCGCGACTACGCCACGCCCGATCTGCCGCGCTGGGCCGAGCGCATCCAGCGCACGCTGGAGCAGGCCGGCCCGGGCGAATGGATCGCGGTGGCGCACAGCTTCGGCTGCCTGGCGCTGGCGCGCCATCTGCTGGAACAGCCCGATTCGCCGATCCGCCAAGCGCTGCTGGTGGCGCCGGCCGAGCCCAACAAGTTCGGCATCACCGACCTGCTGCCGCAACGCCGCCTGGCCATTCCCAGCACCCTGATCGCGAGCCAGAACGACCCCTGGATGAGCGCCGCCAACGCGCAGCGCTGGGCCGGGCGCTGGGGCAGCAGCTTCAGCAACCTGGGCCCGGTGGGGCATATCAATGCCGAGTCGGGCTTCGGCCCCTTCCCGCTCGCCAAGCGCTGGGTGGAGGCCGCCAGGGCACGCGCGGCGCGCGAACAGCGCGCCAGGCACGCCGGCTTCAGCGAATGGTCGTTCGCGGTCTGAGCCGCGCCGGCGCGGCCCTCAGTGGCCGAGGTGCAGGGGCTTGAAGCCGGGGTGGGCGAAGTGGCTGCCGTAGGCGTTCACGGCCTGGGCGGTCTTGAGCAGGCCCTGCTCGGGGTGAAGCTTGCCAGGCTTGCCGGCCATCGCATCGCTGCCCTCGCCGAGTTCGGCGATCACCAGATGCAGCATCGCGTCGGCGCGCGGCGCGAGCTTGCACTGGGCCACGATGGCGCCCACCTGCGTCTCGACCTGCGTGGCCAGCTCGCGGTAGCCCGCCTGGTCCAGCTTGCCGGCATGGGCGGCGGCGAGCTGCGCCGCGACCAGGCCGCGGATGCGTGACATGCCTTCGCGCAGCGGCGCATCGGTGGCCCATTTGCGGCCCTGGTCCAGGCTCAGCTTGTGCGGCGCGGTCGCCGCCTCATGGCTGTGCGCGGCCGGCTGGGCCAGCGCCGGGGCGGCCGACACGCCGGCCATCAGGGCCAGCGCCAGCGCAACGGGCAGAAACCTTGTGTGCGGCGTCATCTGCGGCACCTCCTCAAGACACGCTGAAATCGATCACGATGGCGCCCGGCGCGCGCTGCTGGTAGGCCACGCTGACGCGGCTGCCGTAGCGCTGCGCGATCTGCGCCAGCAGCGGCAGCGGGTCGTGGTCGTTGGCGAAGCGCATGGTCTCGCCGGGCTGCAGTGCATCCAGCGCACCGAAGATGGCGGCATGCCGGAAACGCTTGGCCACGCCGCGGGCGTCGAAGGGGTAGATGGCGTCGGGGGACAGGTGTTGATGGGACATGATGACTCCTGAGGGTTGAGGTCGATGGGGAGAGGCCTGGGGCTCAGGCCGGGGGCGGCCTGCGCCGCCGCAGGGTGATGGGTTGGGGG